>DAOULE010000188.1:0-22626 GCA_034420575.1 Dehalococcoidia bacterium | reverse complement strand
GCGGATGAGGTGCCAGCCGACCACCTCGACGCCGGCGAAGAGCAGCCCGAGGTGCGCGCCGATCACCTCCTCGAGCGGCACGAAGCGGCCGCCGCCGAGGTCGACGAAGCGCGGGCGGTTGGGCGGCACCTTGACGCGCGCGAAGCGCGTCATGCCGTTGCGCTGGCGCAGTCCCACGGCGAGCGAGAGGCTGCCGCCGGAGATGAACGGGAACGGGTGCGCCGGGTCGACGACGAGCGGCGTCAGGATCGGCAGGATCGCCAGCTTGAAGTGCGCCTCCAGCTCGGCCTGCTGGTCGGCGTCGAGGTCGTCGTACGAGACGATCTCGACGCCCGCGGCGGCGAGGGCGGGCCGCAGGTCGTACGCCCAGATCTCGTCGAGCTCCTGGCGCATCGCGAGGCAGCGCCGCTTGGACTCCTCGAGCTGGTCGGCCACGGACATGCCGTCCATGGTGTGCTGGTTGCGGTCGGTCTCGGCGAGGCGGCGCAGCCAGCCGATGCGCTTGGCGTAGAACTCGTCCAGGTTGCTACCGGTGATGGCGAGGAACTTGAGGCGCTCGAGCAGCGGGTTGCGCCGGTCGCGCGCCTCGGCGAGGACGCGGTCGTTGAAGTCGAGCCAGCTTAACTCGCGGTTGGCGTACCACTCGGGGGCGTCGAGGTCGAAGGGCGGAGGCGGGGCGTCACGGGCCGCGCCGTCGTCGGCGGTCGCGACCGTGGACTGCGTGGTCATGCGTTCCTGGGCCTCCCGGGCCGCGTCGTGTCGGCTCGACCGCGTCGTGTGGCCGCTCCCAGCATAGCGGAACGGACGTGCGGCGTGTGCGGTCGCGAGTGTGTCGATAGTCGTGTGGCGGTGCGTCTTCCTACCCCGTCGCGGCCCTCGGCGGTACGCTATACGCCGACGCCGGGCCGGTGTAGCTCAGAGGTAGAGCAGCTGTTTCGTAAACAGCAGGTCGAGGGTTCGAATCCCCCCGCCGGCTCCATACCCCACACGCCAGCGCGCAGCCCGCGCCCACTGAACGTGAGTACGCCCGCATGAGCAAACTCCGCGAGCGCATCCGCTCCACGCGTGAGCGCCGTTCCGTCCCCTTCGGCTTCGGTCCCCGCAGCCGCGCCGCCGAAGCGCACCGTGAGGTCCTCGTCCTCGCCGAGGTCGACGGCGCCGATGCCGCCGCGGCGGCAGCCGGCGCGGGCGCCGACGCGCTGCTGACACGCGCCGAGGGCGTCGCGGCGGTGGTCGAGGCTGCCGACGGCCGCGCCGTCGGCGCGCGCGTCGAGGCGGCCACCAGCGGAGACGCGGACGCCCTCATCGAGGCCGGCGCCGACTTCCTCGTCTTCGACGACGCCCAGACCGAGGCGGCCGCGCTGCTGCGGCCCGAGCTCGGCCACGTCGCGCTGCTGACCGACGCCGCGGCAGCGGAGGAGGAGCTGCGGCTGCTCGCGCCCCTGGACCTCGACGCGATCCTGTTGCCGACGACGCGGGCGGCCGCGACCGTGCGTGACCAGCTCCTCACGCGGCGCATCGCCGAGCTCACCCGCAAGCCGCTGATCGTGCCCGTCGATGCCTCGGCCGACGCAACGCAGCTCGAGGTCTGGCGCGACGCGGGAGCGCTCATCGCGCTCGTCGCCGGGGACACGGCGGCGATCGAGGCCGTTGTCGCCGCGGCAGTCGCGGTGCCGGCGCCACGCGAGCGCCGCGAGGACCGCCCGAACGCGCTCGTGCCGTCCCCGACGGCGGGTATGCTGGAAGAGGACGACGACGAGCCGCTGTAGCTCGCGAGGATTGCGTGTGTGGTCGCGGTTGACCCGTCCCGCAGCCGCTCCCTAGGATTCCGCCCATGACGAGCGAAGTGACCGAGGCCCCGTCGACCGAGCCCCGCTACCAGATCGGGGAGGTCGCGCAGCGCACCGGCCTGACCCAGCGCACGCTGCGCTTCTATGAGGAGCGTGGCCTGGTCACGCCCGCCGACCGCATGGAGGGGGGCTTCCGCCTCTACTCCGAGGCGGACATCGGGCGCGTCGAGCTCATCAAGCAACTCCAGGACCTGCTCGGCTTCACGCTCGCCGAGATCAAGGAGATGGTCGAGGCCGAGGAGTTGCGCGCGCAGATCCGCGCCACGTTCCGCGCCGACCGTGACTTGCCCGAGCGACGCGAACGCGTCGTGCAGGTGATCGCCGCCCTGCGCCGACAGCTCGAGGTCGTCGAGCCGAAGATCGAACAGCTCGTCGAGATGCGGGGTGAGCTCAGCGAGCGCCTCGAGATGCTCGAACAGCGCCTCACGGACATCGACGACGCACTGGAGGCCGGCCAGCCCCTCGAGACCTAGTCGGGAGCTGGCCCCGCACCGGGCCATCAGCCGCCAGGCGCAAGGAAGGGCCGCGAGAGCGGCCCTTCGGTTGCGTCCTGGCGGACGACTCGGCGGCTAGTTGTTCAGCCGCTGCACCGCCTCCAGGGCAAACGCGGAGTGTGCGTCCATGTCGCCCTGCTCGTCGAAGCGCTCGGCCAGCATGCCGTCGGCGCCGAAGACGAAGGTCACACGCATCGCCGTCGGGCCGCGCTCCACGCCGACCCCGAATGCCTCGATGGTCCGGTAGTTCGGCCAGTCGGAGAGGATCGGGAACTCCGCCCCGATCGCTTCGGCGAACGCTCCTTGCGTCGCCCAGGTATCTGAACTCACGCCCACCACGCGGGCTCCGAGGGCCGTCAGGTCAGCGAGACGCGCCTGAAAGCCCTCCATCTCCATCGTTCACCCGCCGGTGAACGACATGGGGTAGAACGCGATGACCGTGATCTCCCCCGTGAAGCTCTCGTTCGTCACACGCTCCCGGTCGGGATCGCGGAGCGAGAACTCCGGCATCTGTGCACCTGGCTCCAGCATCTCATCCCCCTCGCTCGTTGCCCCGGAGGGTCGTTCGAGTTGTGCCGCCTGTGTGTTGCGGCTAGTGGCTGTCGTGGTCGGCGGGCTCGCCCTCGCCCTCGGACAGCGTGCCCTCGGCCAGCTGGTAGTCCCAGTGCAGGCCGCGCTGCTTACGGTACAGGAACGCGATGGACGTCACGCCGAAGAGTGCTGCGATGCCGAGGGCCGTGAGCAGCACCACCATGGCGGTGTCGTCCGGCGTGGCCAGCGCGCGCGATGGGTCATGATCCGCCGCGGCAACGTGCGGCATCGCCGCCGCCGCCGCGCCGAGGGTCGCCGCGAGCAGCCGCCGGCGCATTGCACCCGCGCGCATCGCAACTAAGTGTGCCGCAACCCGCATCCGTCCGCTCCTCGTGCTGTCGGTACTCGCCGTCGCGGGCGAGTCTACCAACACTCCCGCCTGCGCGCGCGCGGCGCTGCTACATGTGTCGTCCTAGGACCGGATCTCCACGCCGCCGACGAGACAGAACCCGGTCAAGGTGAGGAGGCCCACCGGCGCAGCCGGCGCGGCGCGCCGGGATGCGACACCGCCGAAGAAGGCGTTTGTCTGGACGTTCACCGCCCAGTCGGGAGGTATGAGGAGCCGCACACCCCCGAGGCTCGCGACGATGTTGAGGGTCGCGCCCTCCTCGGCAAGGGTGGCGCCGCGCAGGTCGATGTCCGCCCCGCCCAGCAGGGCGAATACGCGACCGCCGCGGAAGTTCGCATCGGCGATCTGGTTCTCGGTGCCGCCGAGGAAGCTCGTCACCTTGATCGTGGCGTCTGCAACCGCGTGTCTGGCCATCTGATCCGGCTTCCTCCCGCTGGTATGCACCCATCGTACCTCGCGCGGGGGACGGACGGCCTAGCGGGCAGCGTGAGGATCTGGCTGGGCGGGAGTCGCGACGGGGCGGTCGAGGACGCACCGGGCGCGCGTGTCGCAACCGGGTGGCTGATTGCTCGCGCGCGAGGGGCGACCCTATACTCGGTTTCCACCGCGTGAGCAGGTGCACGAAGGAGCGGCCGCGTGCCCAAGCGGACCTGGCAGCCCAAGCGACTCCCGCGCAAGCGCAAGCACGGCTTCCGCGCGCGGATGTCGACGCGTGGCGGACGCGAGGTCATCCGGCGTCGCCGCGCACGCGGGCGCACGCGCCTCGCGGTCTAGCCACGGCTGCGGTCCGTGCCATGCCTCCGGCCGCCCACGCGCCTGCCTGTCACCACCCCTCGATCGAGTCGCTGCGGAGCCGTGCGGACTTCGACGCGCTCTCGCGCCACGGCAAGGCGCGTCGGCACCGGCTGTTCTCCGTCCGCGTCCGGCGCAACGGGCTGGGCCACGTCCGCTACGGGATGGCCGTCGGCCGCCGCGTGGGTGGGGCCGTGGTCCGCAACCGCGTCCGCCGCAGGCTGCGCGAGCTAATGCGCGCCTTGCCGCCTGACGGCGGCTTCGACGTGCTGGTGTCCGCCAACCCGCGCATCGCCAGCGCGAGCTTCGAGGAGCTGCGCGCCGCCCTCGGCGCGACGGTCGCCGAGGCGCTCGCGAGGACGGACGAGCAGCCGTGAAGGCGCTCATGCTCTCGGCGGTCCGCTTCTACCAGCGGTCGATCTCGGTGCAGACGGGGCCGACCTGCCGGTATCAGCCCACATGTTCGCAATACGCATACGAAGCCATCGATCGCCACGGGCCGTGGCGGGGCGTCTGGCTCGCCGCGCGCAGGCTGGGGCGCTGTCACCCGGGCCGCGCGGGCGGCTACGACCCCGTCCCGCCGGCTCGAGGCGGCAACGAGGCGCACATCGCCGCTGGAACGCTGGCTTCGGGCCACGGTTCCGCAGGTGAACCTGAAGAGTCGAACGCACACTGAACATTCCGCGAACGCTCGATGTCTTCCGCGCGATGTTTCACGTGAAACATCCGCCGCGCGCGCGCTCCCGGGCGCGCCTCGCCGGCGTGCTCGCGCTCTTCGCGCTACTCGCCGCCGGCTGCGCCACCGACCTCGGCAGCCCCGACGGCTGGGCCGCGCCCGTCGAGGCCGATGGGGTCGTGCTCGTGCAGGCCGACCGGGGCGAGCTCACCGCGGTCCGTCTCGGCGACGGCCCGGCGCGCATCGCCTGGCGCTTCCCCGAGGACGCCGCGCTCCCCGCGGGCGTCGACCGGGACGACCTCAATAACTTCGACGCCTTCTATGCCACGCCCATCGTCGATGGCGGCGTCGTCTACCTCGCCGCCTACTCGGGCCAGGTCCTCGCGGTCGACGTCTCGGGCGAGGGGCCAAGCGTCCTGTGGCTCCGTCAGCTCACCGACCACATCATTGCGACCCCCGGCTTCGACGGCGGCGTCCTCTACGTGCCTACCGAGAGCGGCGAGCTGGTGCCGATCGACGCCGAGACGGGCGCCACCGGCGCTCCGGTCGCGACGGGCACCGAGCGCTTCTGGGGCCAGCCCGCGCTCGGCGGCTCCGCCATCTACGTCGCCGGCCTCGACCGCAACGTGCGCGCCGTCGACCGCAACGGCGGCGAGCTGTGGACGCTCTCGCTCGAGGGCGCCGTCGCGGGAGACCTGCTGCTCGACGGCGAGACGCTGTATGTCGGCGCGCTCGACCGGCGCGTCTACGCCCTCGACGTACTCGCCGACGGCGGCGAGCGCTGGCGATTCCAGGGCGACGGCTGGTTCTGGTCGAGGCCGTTCCTGGACGGCGACACGCTCTACGCCGCCACCACGAATGGCTCCGTCTACGCCCTCGACGCCCGCAGCGGCAACGAGCTGTGGCAGTTCCGCGAGCTCGACGGCGAGTTTCGCTCGCAGCCCGTGCTGAGCGGCGGCGTGCTCGTCGTGGCGCTGCGCGACGGCGTGCTGTTCGGGCTGGACCCCTCGACCGGCGTGCGCCAGTGGCAGGAGACGCTGGCCGACGGCAGGCTGCTGAGCGACCCGCTGGTGCTAGAATCAGCCATCCTGTACGTCACCGAGAACGGCAAACTGATCTCCGTCGATCCCCGCAACGGGACGGCGACCGTCATCTTCGAGGGGAGCTAGCCGGACATGCTCCCCATCGGCGCCGTATGGCAGACGGTCCTCGAGAACCCGCTCATCAACCTCATGGTCCTGCTCACCGTGCTGTCCTTCGGGTCGTACGGCGTCGCCATCCTCATCTTCACCGTCCTCACGCGCGTGGTCACCTTCCCGCTGACGCTGCGCACGCTGCGCGCGGCGCGCGGGCTGCAGGAGATGCAGCCCGAGATGGAGGCGATCCAGAAGCGCTACAAGGACCCCAAGCGGCGCTCCGAGGAGCAGATGAAGCTCTACCGCCGCAAGACCCTCACCTGCGAGGGCGCCGGGGTCGCCTCGGCTCTCCTCGGATCGCCGGTCGAGTGCGACTGGAAGGTGCAGGACACCAACAAGGACGAGCTCATCAAGGAGTACGAGCGCCACCTCTCGCGCGTCCACTCGGTCCAGCTGTCCGACGCGCCGGGGCGCGTCGCCAACCGCGCCCGCAGGTCCATCCGAGGCGGGGTCAACCCGCTTGGCTGCCTCGGGCCGCAGCTCATCCAGTTCCCGATCTTCATTGGGCTCTACATCGTGATCCGCACCACCCTGTCGCAGCACCCCGAGGACATCATCAAGCTCCAGGACCGGCTCTACGACTTCCAGATCCTGCAGTCGGCGATGCCCTTCGACACGGGATTCCTCGCCATGGACCTCTCGGCGAACGGGAACCTGATCCTGGTGGTCGTGATCTTCGCCTCGATGTGGCTCACGCAGCGGATCTCCTCGGCGCGCTCGCTCTCGCGGCCGGGGTCGCAGCAGGCACAGATGAACCAGATGATGCAGTGGATGCTGCCCGCGATGTTCGGGTGGTTCGCGCTGGTGGTCCCGGCCGGGCTCGGGCTCTACTGGGCCGCGAGCACGCTGATCGGCCTGGTGCTGCAGTGGGTGTTCGTGGGGCCGGGCGACTTCACGTGGGGCTCGCTCATCCCGAACCTGGTCCGCGAGCGTGTCGGCATGTCGCCGCTGCCGGCAGCCGCCGGCGCAGGGGGCCGCGCCGCGAGCGCGCCGGCCCGAGCAGACGACAACGATGACGAAACGCCCGAGGCGGCCACCGCCGGGGCGAACGGGGAAACCGCACAGACAGGGGAGACAGATGACGGTCGAAGAGGTCAGCGGTCGAACAGTCGACGACGCCGTCGATCGGGCGCTCGCCAGGCTCGGGGTCAGCCGAGACAACGTCGACGTCGAGGTGATTCGCGAAGGTAGCAAAGGCTTTTTTGGTATCGGCGGCGAAGACGCGATCGTCCGCGTCACGACCCGCGGCGACGCGCCCGGCGTCACCACCGGCGCTCCGGGACGGCGCGGCGGTGGCGGCGATGGCGCCGGCGAGGGCCGAGGGCGGCGTCGGCGGCGGCGCGGCCGTGGCCGACGCGGCGGTGGCGGCGGCGGTGAGGCGCGCGCTTCCGACGGCGACACCCGCGAGGACCAGCTACGCGAGGGCCGCGAGCGCGCCCGCGCCGAAGGTGGCGACGACGACGGTGACCGTCGCGAGGAGCGGGAGCGGCCGGCCGCCCGCGGCAACGGACGGGGCCGCCAGCGCGGTCGCGGGCGCGACGGTGGTGGCCGTGGACGCGACGGCGGCGGCCGTGGCCGGGGTGGCCGCGGCCGCGACTCGGGCGGGCGCGGAGAGCGCCGCGAGCCGCGTGGCCCGGCCGTCGAGGTGCCGACGACCGTGCCCGGCGCGCCGGAAGACCCGCCCGTGCAGCCAGCCACCGACGCGGAAGACGAGATCGACTTCGCCGGGCGCGCCCTGCGCGACCTGCTGACACTGCTCGGCCTCGAGGACACCGAGATCGAGGCGCGCCAGCCCGAGACGCCGGGCGACGGCGAGGGCCGCGTCTCGCAGATATTCGATATCAGCGGTATGACCGAGGACGCCTCGGACGAGCTCGGCCTGCTCATCGGTCGCCGCGGGGAGACGCTGGGGTCGTTGCAGTACCTGCTCAACGTGATGGTGGGCCGCAACTACGACGAGCAGGACTCGGTCTTCGGCGTGGACGTCGAGGGCTACCGCCGCCGCCGCGAGGATTCGCTGGTGGAGATGGCGCAGCGCGTGGCCGACGAGGTGCGCGAGACCGGCGACGTGATCACGCTGGAGCCGATGCCGGCCGCCGAGCGGCGCATCATCCACCTCGCGCTCAGCGAGGAGCCGGGCGTGGTGACGGAGAGCGTCGGCCGCGGCAGCGACCGGCAGGTCGAGGTGATGCCCGGCGAGCCCGGCGCCGACGACTACCTCAGCGACGGCGACTACGAGGACGACGGCGACGCTCCAGATGCCGGGGACGTCGAGGACGCTGAAGACGGCGGGGACGAGGATTCCGGGGAGGACATGGCCGGGGAGCAGTAGATCGTGCACGCCGGCCGCCGTGTATGAGCGAAGCACGCCGCGGACCGCCGCAGCTCGTCGTCGTGGGAGCGGTCACCGAGGACCGTTTCGGCGACAAGACGCGCCCCGGCGGCGCGGTGCTCTACGCGGCGAGGACGCTCGAAGCGCTCGGCGTCCGAGCCCGCGTGCTCGCCTCGGCTCCACCGGGCATCGAGCCCGAGGCGCTCGACGTACACGAACGTACGTGCGTACCAACGAGCAATGGCCTCCGCTTCGGCATCGAACACGACGCCGAGAAGCGCCGTCTGCGTGTCTTGTCCAGGCCCGACCAGGCGCTGACGGCGCGCGACCTGCCCGCTGTGTGGCGCGCCGCCGACGCCCTCATCCTCGCCCCGCTGCTCCCCGATGACCTCGATGCTGCCTCGTTCCTGGATCTACCCGTGTCGCGGATCAGCCTTGTG
Organism: Dehalococcoidia bacterium; assembly: GCA_034420575.1. Classification (GTDB taxonomy): domain Bacteria; phylum Chloroflexota; class Dehalococcoidia; order UBA2979; family UBA2979; genus VXMT01. Next base: position 13,906 of record DAOULE010000188.1, on the reverse strand, counting down.
GCGCAAGGGTTTCAGCGCCGCGTGTCGCCCACCGGCGAGGTGACGGTCCTCGACGAGCCCGCCCCTGCTCTCGTCGCCGCAGCGACCGAGCGCACGTCCGTGTTCCTGTCCCGCGAGGAGGTCGCGACGTGGCCCGACGACGCGATCGAGGACCTCGTGGCGTCGTGCGCTCGCGTCGTCGTGACGCGCGGCGCGGACGGCGCCGACGTCTACCGCGCGGGTGAGGACTCGCTGCACATCGACGCCCAGCCCGCGACGGCCGTCGACACGACGGGCGCCGGCGACGCGTTCGCCGCGGCCTTCACCGCCACGCTCGCCTGTGGTGCCAGCGATGAGCAGGCGGGCGCCCTCGCCGCACAAGTGGCGGCCGCCACCGTGGAGCATGCAGGCCCGGTGCGTCTGCCGCGCGCCGCGATGCCCGAGGGGGTGGCGGGGTGAGCGTGACCATCGCGGTGGTGAACCAGAAGGGTGGCGTCGGCAAGACGACGACCGCCGTCTCGCTCGCCGCCGCCATCGCCGCGCGTGGGCGGCGCGTGCTGCTGGTCGACGCCGACCCGCAGTCCAACGCCACCTCGGCGCTCGGACAGGCCGCCGTGCGTAGCGATGCGGGACTCTACGAGTCGCTCGTCGGCGAGCAGGCCCTGGCCGACGCCATTGTCGCGACGGCAACGCCCGGCCTCGACCTCGCCCCGGCGACGCTGCACCTGGCGGGCGCGGAGGTCGAGCTGGTCTCGGTGATGGCGCGTGAGTTCCGGATGCGGCGCGCCCTCGAACCCGTCGCCGACCGCTACGACGTCACGCTGATCGACTGTCCGCCCTCGCTGGGCCTGCTCACGGTCAACGCCCTCGCGGCGGCCGACGAGGTGCTGATCCCCGTGCAGGCCGAGTACCTGGCCCTCGAGGGGCTCGCGCATCTCTCCCAGACGATCGAGCTGGTGCGGCGCAATCTCAACCCCGAACTGCTCGTGCGCGGTATCGTGCTCACCATGTTCGACGGACGCACGAACCTCGCCCACCAGGTGGAGGCCGAGGTGCGCGAGCACTTCGACAACACCTTCCGCAGCGTCATCCCGCGCTCGGTGCGGCTGTCCGAGGCACCCAGCCACGGCCTGCCCGTCCAGCGCTACGACCCGCGCTCACGTGGCGCGGAGGCCTACGAGCGGCTCGCCGACGAGCTGCTCGAGCAACTCGCTCTCCCCACCACGGAGGCATCCCATGGCGGATACCAACGGACAGGGACGGACGACGCATAGGTCCTCGGATGTGCCACGAGGCCTCGGGAGGGGCCTGAGCGCACTCATCCCCGACGCACCCGCCGAGCCGCGGCAGGCCGCGCTCGGGGCGGTGTACGAGGCTCCGATCGACTCGATCGCGCCGAACCCGGAGCAGCCCCGCGCCGCCTTCGACGACGACGCGCTCGAGGAGCTGACGGCGTCGGTACGAGAGCACGGCGTGATCCAGCCCCTGCTGGTCACACAGCTCCCCGACGATCCCTCGTCGCCGGGTGTGCAGCGCTACCAGCTCATCGCCGGCGAGCGCCGGCTGCGGGCGGCGCAGGCCGCGGGCCTCACGCGTGTCCCGGTGACGGTCCGCGAGAGCGTGCCGCGCGAGCAGCTGGTGCTGGCGCTGATCGAGAACGTGCAGCGCGAGGACCTCAACCCGCTCGAGGAGTCCCGCGCCTACCGGCGTCTGGTGGACGACTACGGGCTGACGCAGCAGCAGGTCGCGGAGCGCGTCGGCCGCTCGCGGGCGGCGGTGACGAACCGGCTGCGGCTGCTGGAGCTCTCGCCGCAGGCGCAGCAGGCGCTCGTCGAGGGCTCGATCAGCGAGGGCCACGCCCGCGCGCTGCTCGCGCTGCGCGACCCCGGCGACCAGCTCGCCGCGCTCACGCGCGTGCAGGACGCGGGACTGTCGGTGCGGGACACCGAGCGCCTCGCACAGCTCATGGCCGACGGCGGCCGCAGGCCGCGACGCCCCTCGACGTCCGACCCGAACGTCGAGGCAGTCGTGGAGGCGCTCCGGCGCGAACTTGGCACGAAGGTGACCATGCGCCGCGGCGCGCGCGGCCGCGGCACGCTCACGATCCACTTCGGCGGCGACGAGGAGCTCAACGGCGTCCTCGACCGCCTGCTGCCGGAGGACGCCTTCTCGTAGCGCAGACGAGGCACACGACCCGTAGTGCATCATTGGATCGGGCTACCGAACGGGCTCGCGTGCATCATAACCACGGTTACCGAAGAGCAGCAGCACGGCACCTCAACGAAGCGAGGCGAACTGCGGTCGTAGGGCGTGAGGTCCGCGGGGCCCGACGGTGCTCCCGTGCTCGCGGTCTAGTCGGCAGCGGGGTCCGTGGGCCAGTGCTTGCGGCTCTGCAGGTACTGTGTGGCTTCGGGGTGTTCGGTGAATTCGAGAAGCGCGCCGAGCTTCTCTGTGAGTACGTCGCGGACCTCCCGAGGGTTTGCAAAGAAGAACTCGCGCCGCGGGTTCACGCGGTTGACTCTCGCCTCCGCGAATGCGTCGTGCAGTTCCTTCTCGACAGCGACTGCGTCGTCGGCGAAGAACAGCGCGTGCACGTTGAACGGGAAGGGCACCGAAGCGTCACCTAGTTCGCGGACACGATCCATTGGCTCAAGACGCCGTGTCATCCCGATCTTGACCATGCGCTTCCCGAACGAGCCGGGATTGCTGATCACATAGACGTAGCCAGCGCGGATGTTCGCAACACGATAGTCGTTCTGTGCGATCGCTTCGTCGACATCCCGAAGCCTTTGCTCCATCTCGGCAGCTGCCTCGTCGTCGGCGTTGGCGCGAAGCGCATCGAGCGCTGCGAGGTAGTGGGCCCGCTCCTTGTCGAGTCGTTCACGCTCAGCGGCGAGCTCCTGCTCTGCCTGCCTCTCTTCGCGAAGCCTCGCGCGCTCTTCCCGAGCGGCTTCCTTCTCTTCCTGCTTCTTCATGAGGTAATCCGACGTCAACTCCAACTCTTCGAATCGGAGCTCGTGGTAGCGAGGGTTCACCTGCATCTCCATCATCGCCCCGAGCTTGGCGATAGCTTGCACCGCCCTGTCCAATCGCTTCTTAGCGGTGGCGATGTTGCCAGCCCGCAGCGCGCGGACACAGTTGTCGGCTTCGGCGTTGTAGGCCCGCAGCATCAGCTTCGAGAGATCGGCCGTCATCTTGCGGCCCTTAGCAAGCGAGTTGTTGTACGTGAACATGTCGGAGGCAAGAATCGCGTCGCCTCCCTTCACCATCACCTTGATGCTCTGCTCGATGGCGCTGAGCCTGGGTCGGTACTGCTCGGCATTCTCGAGCGGGTGGTGGTAGTTATAGATGCCGACTTCCTGGAGTACCCGTTCGTCGTCGAGGTCGACGAGCGCGGCGTCGCCTCTGGATGAGGACCCCCGGAGCACTTCCAACTCGGCTCGTAGCAGGCGCACCTCTTCAGCAAGCGCCTCGGCATTGTGTTGGTCGTTACCAGCGTGTGATGCGCTTGGAGGCTCAGACGGTGGCGGAGGGGCTGCGGGCGAAAGAGGCGATTCGGCAGCGTCTGGCGGAACGGTGGCCGCATCAGAGGTGTCGTCGTCAAGCGTGATCCAGAGCTCCCATCCGTCTGGGGGCGAAGGCCATGACGGATCAGGTGCCCATCCGGGCGGCGGAGCCCACCCGGGTGGCGGCTTCGGCCAGTCGGGTGGAGGGTTGAATACCCGGTTGCTCATGTCCGAGTTAGCCTCGAACGCCCTTGGACACGTCGATCGCGACCAACCCGAATGGGTTCTTCGACACTGTGGCCTTCAGGTGCGCGAGGGTAGCCGCCGGCACGATATTCGTGAGGTCGAGGGACTCAAAGGTCGCACGGTCCGATGCGACCGCAACGAATGGAATCTCGGTCATGTGGCCAGTTCCAGGGTCGATCGCCTGCGTGGCAACCGTGAGCGAGATGGTCTGAATACGACCCATTCGGTCAGCCTCGAATATCTCGTGCAGCGTCCGGACGGCGACTTGGACCACCGCGTTGGCGTAGCGTTCCCTCTGTTCTTTCTGGGACTGCGCCGTCTCCGTAATCTCGTCGCGTGCCTTGATGTACTTGAACTGGCGGATGCTCGGCATCGACGAGGGCGCCGGCACGGAGGCACTCAGGGTCAGCTCGCGCTGCGTGGAGTCGAAGGAGAACTCGTGCCCTACAGGGAACGAATCGGGGTACACGGAGTTCCCCAGGACGATCGATACATACTCCTGCACCGCATCTTCGACGCCGTACGCGAGGTTCGCGACAAGCGCGTCGAGCGCGCGATTCGTCTCGGCGACCTCGGCCTCACGCAGCTCGCATTCAGTGTCATAGCTTGCTCTCGCGGCATCGAGCTGCTGCATACGGCGACGCTCCGCCGCCTCATGCGCACGGTCTTGTTCCTCTTGCCGCGCGGGGACACTCGCGACGTCCACCTCCCAAGCACGGACGGCTTCGTCATGGTCGGTCTGTGCCTGTGCCAGCAGCGCGGCGTACCTTTTTCTGGCACCGGGAACCAGAGAGAATCTCTTCGGCTTGCCAGTTGGGGCGACGAATTCGGGGCGAGGCGGCGGCTTGATAGGCTCAGGCCGCGAATTGGGAGTGTCTAACGGCCCCGGTTCGAACGGCGGGTGCTCCACAACCTGGCGCAAGGTTTCGAGGTCGACGTAGTCGTCGACCTCCAGCGTGTGGGCGAGGATGCCGTCGATCTCGTTATAGGTGGACGTGAGCGCTGCGTTCCGCGCAGACACCTCGGCCTCCATCGACTCAATGTGGAGACGCTTGGCCTCCCGATCAGCACTCTTCTGTTCGGCAATGCGCACCCGTTCCGCTTGGGCCCTGGCCCGGTTCGCCGCCTTCGCCGCTTGCTCCGCTCTCCGTTGAGCGGCTGCCTGTTCACGTGCCGTCTGCCGCTGCTGCTGCTCCCGCCGCCTAGCGTCCTGCTGGATCTGTCGGTTGATCTCGGCAAATAGTCCGCCACCTCTGGCCACAACCGGGCTCCTTCCTCGCGGAGGTCTGGGCGCTCGCCATAGTAGCGGTCGAGTAAAGGGCTCGCCCCGCAGAAGCGGTCGCGTCTCCATGCCCCTCAATGACCAGGGGCGCCCGATGACTGCTGGTCGCCTTCGCCAAGGCAGATCGAGAACGGGGTCCCCTCCTTCGGTCCTCCATGGAATCGCGAAGCGCGGGAACTGGGCCGCCACGCCACGCGGTCGCCGACTCCGCTTTGAGCCTGACGGGTGTCCTCCTCACAAGGAGGGTAGCGACAAGCCCGGCCCGAGAGACTGACATCTTCAAGAGGCCGGCCAACAGTCCGTGGGCATCAAGGTGCGCTGCATCAATAATCGCGTCCTGCGGCACAGGCGGGTTTTTCGTTAACGGTCTGGGTGATGCAATGCGCCACCTTGACCGGATGGCGCGCAGGCGCGAGCCTCGGCGCGCGCAGCTGAACGGGCGGGACGGGGCCACCGATGAGCGTCGAGGAGCGACTGGGGGAGCTGGGGTTCACGCTGCCCGACCCGCCGGGCGCCCTCGCCATGTACCGCCCGGCCATCCAGACGGGCTCGCACGTGCTCGTCTCCGGCCAGGTCGCGATGCGGGACGGTGCGATCGTGCACCCGGGGGTCGTCGGCGCGCAGCAGACGGTCGAGACCGCGCGCGAGGCCACGCAGGTGGCCACGCTGAACGCGCTGGCGGCGGTGAAGGCGCTGCGCGGGAGCCTCGAAGGGCTGCGCGTAGTGCGGCTCACCGGCTACGTGGCCGCGACGCCGGACTTCGGCGAGCACCCACAGGTGATCAACGCGGCCAGCGAGCTGCTGCGCGACGCGCTCGGCGAGGAGCATGGCGTAGGCACGCGCCTCGCGCTCGGCGTATCCTCGCTCCCGCTACAGTCGCCGGTCGAGCTCGCGCTCGAGCTCGAAGTGCTCGACGAGGCCTAAGCAGGGCAGGCGGAAGATGACGAACGAGCCCGACCGCATCATCGTGCAGAACCGCATCGACTTCGTGACGGGCGCCGTGCGCCGCTACGTCGACGAGGTCGACGCCGTGGCGCGCCTCGGCGTGCGCGCGGGCGAGCTGCTGGAGGGCAGGCGCGCGGCGGCGCTGCACGCCGAGCCCGGCGAGGGCGATTGGTCGGCGTCGCGCACGCTCGGCCACATGATCGCCTACCTGCGCGCGCTGCGTGACCAGGTCACGCGCATGGCGTGGATGACCGACCCCGTGCTGCCCGTCGTCGACGACGAGGCCGAGGCGGAGCGCAACGCGTGGACCTCGCAGGAGCCGGAGCAGCTCCTCGCCTCGCTGAACGAGGAGGTCGACGCGATCGGGGACCTGCTCAAGCACCTCCCGGACTCCTCGTGGGGCCGGGCCGGGCTGCACCCGAACATGGGCCGTCGCTCGATCGTGCAGCACGTGCGCGGCGCGACGGGGCACCTCGACGGCCATCTCGACCAGGTCGAGGCCGCGCTGGCACGGTCGCGCTAGCGGCAGGGGCCTCTGCGCCCCGACGGACTCCACACAACATCGCTCGATGTGGCTAGAATGGGCTCGTTCCGGGCCGGGGCGTCGAATGCGCCCGGCTTGGTGTTGCATGGCTACACGCGTGGCGTTGACGCGCAGCGTCGCAACGCCCACGATGGGCACGCCCCCGTGGGCAGATCGAGGAGGTACGGATGGACTGGGCCGACAACGAAGAACAGGCGGCGTTCCGCAAGGACGTACACGACTTCATCCAGGAGAACCTGCCGCAGTACTACAAGGACATCGCGGACCGGGGCGGTGAGCTGGGCCATGAGGGTGGGTGGCAGCACGACCGCTTCCTCGGCTCGGACGAGGCGAAGGCCGCGGCCACCGAGTGGGAGCAGGCCGTGGCAGGCCGCAACTGGGTCGCGCCGCACTGGCCGACCGAGTACGGCGGCGCCGGCATGACCCCGATGGAGCAGTTCATCCTCAAGCAGGAGATGGCCCAGGCGCTGGCGCCCGACGTCGGCGGCCAGGGCGTCTCGATGCTGGGGCCGACGCTCATCGCGCACGGCACCGACGAGCAGAAGAGCAAGTTCCTCTCGGCCACGCTGGCCAACGAGATCGCCTGGGCGCAGGGCTACTCCGAGCCGAGCGCCGGGTCGGACCTCGCGTCGCTGCAGACACGCGCCGTGCGCGACGGCGACGAGTTCGTGGTCAACGGCCAGAAGATCTGGACGTCGAACGCGCACCGCGCCGACTGGATCTTCGCGCTCGTCCGCACCAACCCGGACGCGCCGAAGCACCGCGGCATCAGCTTCATGCTGATGGACATGGAGACGCCCGGCATCGAGGTGCGCCCGCTGGTCAGCGGCGCCTGGCAGCACTTCTCCAACGAGACGTTCTACGAGGACGTGCGCGTGCCGGTCAGCCAGGTCGTCGGTGAGATCGACCGTGGCTGGTACGTCGGTATGACGCTGCTCGACTACGAGCGCTCGAACATCAGCGGCGCGGTCGCCTCGCGGCGCGAGCTCGACGACGTGATCGAGTACACGGCCGAGGGCATGGGCGCCGACATCTCGCGCGTCTCCGAGTTGCCGTCGGTGCGGGCGGAGATCGCCGACCGCTACGTCGAGACCGAGGTCGGGTTCAACTTCGCGTTCCGCATCATCTCGATGCAGGCCGCCGGCGTGATCCCGAACTACGAGGCGTCGACGTCGAAGATGTTCGCCTCGGAGCTGGGTCAGCGCATCGCGCGCACCGGGATCAAGATGTTCGGGCTCTACTCGAACCTCTGGGACCCGGACGCGGAGTACACGCCGTACGGCGCGCGCTTCATCCAGAACTACTTCCACCTGATCCCGAGCACGATCGCCGGTGGCAGTTCTGAGATTCAGCGCAACATCATCGCCACGCGCGGGCTGGGGCTGCCTCGCGGCTAGCCACTCCGGCGCGCCTCACGCGGGGAAACCCCGCAGGGCTTCAGCGAAGCGCAACAGGGCCGCGCGCTTCGATGGCTCCCCGGAGCCGTCGAGGGCGCGGCCCTTGTTCGTGCCCGGCGAATGAGAGTCGGGCCTCGTGAAGGTTGTCTCGTGGAACATCGCGCAACGGTCGGAGCCGTGGCGCGTCCTCGCCGGCATGGACGCGGATGTCGCGCTGCTGCAGGAGGCCGGGCGGCCGCCGGAGGACGTGGCGGGCCGGATCGAGGTCGACCCGGCGCCGTGGAGTACGCCGGGAGCCGACAGCACACGCCGGTGGCGGACGGCCGTCGTGAAGCTCTCGAACCGCGTCGATGTGGAGTGGATCGGGGCACGTCGGCTGGGGGAGGCAGGCCCCGAGGACCTGGCGGTCAGCCGTCCCGGGACGCTCGCTGCGGCGCGGGTGTCGTCACCGGGGGTCGAGCCGGTCGTCCTCGTCTCGATGTACTCGCTGTGGACGGGGCCTCACGCGTCCACCGGCAGCAGTTGGATCGTCTCTGACGCCTCGGCGCACCGCGTCGTCTCCGACCTGTCGGCGTTCATCGGACGTCAGCACGGTCACCGCATCGTGGCTGCCGGGGACCTCAACATCCTCCACGGTTACGGGGACGACGGGAGTGCGTACTGGGCCGCGCGGTACGCGACGGTGTTCGAGCGGATGGAGGCGCTGGGCGTGCCGTTCGTCGGGCCTCGACACCCGCACGGACGGCAGGCCGATCCGTGGCCGGACGAGCTCTCGCGCGAGAGCCTCAACGTCCCGACGTACTACTCGGCCCAGCAGGGGGCGCCCGCCGCCGCGACGCGCCAGCTCGACTTCGTCTTCGCGTCCCGGGGACTGGGCGACACCGTGCGCGTGCGCGCCCTCAACGCGCCCGACGAGTGGGGCCCGAGCGACCACTGCCGCCTCGAGATCGAGGTCGCATAGCGAGCGCAGGGTGAGTGCGCCCGCGGCCCTCGTTTGTCGAGCGAGCGTTGCCTTGAGCCAGCGCCGGAGTTGGCAGGTGTCTAGCCGAATGCGTTGGCCAACGCGAGTACGGAGGCGAGGACGGCGCTGATGACCATCACGATCGCCCCGGACTGGATCCAGAGGGCTCGATACATGTCCCCCCGGAAATCGGAGAAGTCCGCTCGCAGTTCCGCGAAGTCAGCGCGCAGCGCGTCGAAATCGGACCTGAGTTCGGAGCGAAGGACTTCGAGATCGGCCCGGGTGGCCAATTCGCTTGTGTAGTCCTCGACGTACTCGGTAACTGCCTCGGAGCCATCGTCTCCAAGGGCGCCCCTCAACTTCCGGTGTGTCTCGAACGTAGCCATGGATCCTCGGCTCTCTACGGTGGGAGCGTAGAGCGTGCGCCGATCCTAGCAGGCGCGTCTCAGCCGCGTCACGCGGCAACGGTGGTCCGACGCAAGGGCTGTGGCAGGTGTCGCGCCGCGCGCGGACCGGCCGGGTGCGGCGGTCCTACTCGACGCGGATGGCCGCCGAGGTGATGCCGAGCGGCTCGGTGGTCTGCCCGCCCTGCGAGCCGCGCGCCTCGAGCGCCTTCAGCGTGTCCATCCCATCGACGACCTCGCCGAAGATCGTGTGGTTGTCGTCCAGCCACGGCGTCTCGACGAAGGTGAGGAAGAACTGGCTGCCGTCCGTGCCGGGCCCCGCGTTCGCCATACTGAGCAGGCCGGGGCGGTCGTGGCGCACGCTCGGGTCGAACTCGCCGCCGTAGGTGTAGCCGGGCCCACCGGTGCCGGAGCCGAGGGGGCAGCCGCCCTGCGCCATGAATCCGCTGATCACGCGGTGGAAGGTCAGGCCTTCGTAGAAGCCGAGGCGCGTCAGGTAGATCGTGCTCGACACATGCATCGGCGCGACATCCGGCATGAGCTGGACCTGCAGGCTGCCGACGTTGGTCTCGACGTCCCAGTAGTAGGTGCTGCCGGCGTCGAAGTCGACCTGCGGCGGCTCCGCCAGGCGCGTGCGCCAGCGGTCGCCCGATGTGTCGACCGACTGCGCTGCGATGAACTCGTCGATGGCACTCACTGCGGTGTCGGCCATGTAGCTCCCTTGCCCGTCCTGCGCGGCCTCGTGGCCGCCTCGCAGCATACGGGGCCGTCGCGCTTCGGGCATGCCGAATGGGTGATTCTGGTGCGAGCGCGCTGCTGAGGTCGGGTACACTGTCGTGGCAGGAGGCACGCATGCCCGCACCGAAGCCGCCCAGGGTTCCCACCGCGCCCGATCCCGGGTGGGAAATCAAAGAAGGCGGTCGCCCGCCTGGACCGCCGCCGCGTGGCGTCCCCACTGGAAGCGGTAGCTCGACCTCTGCTCCTACAGTTCCGTCGTGATCCAGGCCAAGAGTGCAACGCCCTCCATCACGAAGAGTGCGGTCATCGCGTGGGCAGCCCAGGACTTCCGCCAGATCGCGGCGGCCGTTGACTGAAAGTGCGTGCCCGCCCAGTAGATGGCATTCAGTTTGAACTCGGTCGCGCTCAGTTGGAGCCAGTCCTCGTAGAGGGTTGACGGTCCGATGAGTTTTGAGCTCCCGGTGAACCCTCGCGCTACCACCCCAAGAACGAGTGCAGCCGCGAAGAGGCTCACGGCGGCGATCAGCGCAGGCGACCTGAAATCCGGATCCCCTCCCGCCGCCGCTAGGACGATAGGTGCGGCCAGGGTCACCGTCGAACTCAGCGTGAGCAGGCCGTCGATGCGCTGGTTCGCGGCGTCGTAGCGGGCGGCTATCTCCTGGTACGAGGCCATTGCCCGGTCATAGGCGAGATCCAGCCCCGGAAACTCGTCGACCGGCTCTGCCGATTGCTCTGCAGCCACGGCGCCCCCCAACAACCACGCGTCGTGCCCGCACGGATGGCAATCCGGCGGGCAGTCTGCCCCAAGGTTGGTGGTGGGTACGGCGCAGCATACGGGGCCGCCGTGCTTCGGGCATGTAGCGGCCCACGACGCCTCGATCCGTCCTGGCGACGTTGACCCGCGGCGGGTCGCGGCCTACGTTGCACCGGCACGCCGAGCCGCACAGGCCAGCGGCGCCGGGAGTCACCGCCCATGGGACCGCTCGAAGGCATCCGCATCCTCGACCTCACGCAGGCCATCGCGGGGCCGTACGCCACCAAGCTGCTCTCCGACCACGGCGCCGACGTGATCAAGATCGAGCGCCCCGACCGCGGCGATGTCTCGCGGCGGATGGGGCCGTTCCCGGGCGACGTGCCGCACCGTGACCGCAGCGGGATGTTCCTGGAGCTCAACACCAGCAAGCGCAGCGTCACCCTCAACCTGAAGTCCACCACCGGCCGCGAGATCCTCGGCCGCCTTGCGCAGCAGGCCGACCTCGTCATCGAGAGCTTCCGCCCGGGCGTGATCGAGCGCCTGGGGCTCGGGTCCGCGCGGCTCGAAGAGCTCAACCCCCGCGCCGCGCTCGTCTCCGTCTCCAGCTTCGGCCAGGAGGGCCCGTACCGGGACTTCGAGGTCGACGACATGCTCGCGTACGCGATGGGCGGCGTGCTCTCGATCACCGCTGAGTGGGGCCGCGAACCGCTCAAGATCGCGACCTACGCGCCGTTCTTCCTGACGGGAGGGGTGGTGGCGGCGTTCACGCTCGGCGCGCTGCGCGGCTCGCAGACCTCGGGGGTGGGTGAGCGCGTGGACATCTCACTGCAGGACATCCTCGCCGCCTCGATGGACCGGGGCGGCACGAACCTGGCCGCGTACGAGTACTCGGGGTCGCTCTTCTTCCAGCGCCAGGAGTCGGCGCGCTCGACGGCGCTGCCGATGGGGGTCTACCCCGTCACGGACGGCTATGTGCACGTCATCTGCGGCCCGAACTGGTGGGACCGCTTCTGCAACATGATCGGCCGCCCGGACCTCATCGAGGACGAGCACCTGCTGCCGAACCTCCTCAACGTCGACTACGCGCCCGAGGTGGACGCCGTCTTCTACCCGTGGCTGCTGGAGCGCACCAAGCAGGAGGTGATGGAGGCCGGCCAGGCGCAGGGCCTGCCAGTGAGCGCGATCAACACGACCGCCGACGTCGCCAACGACCCGCACCTCGCCGCACGGGGCTTCTTCCAGGACGTCGAGATGACCGGCGGCGGCACGGTGGGGCTGCCCGGCTTCCCGTTCCGCATGCACGGCACGCCCGGCGAGATCCGCCCCGCGCCGGCGCTCGGGGAACACACCTCCGAGGTGCTCACGGAGCGCCTCGGCTACTCGCAGCGGGACGTGGCCGTGCTCGCGCAGCGCGGCGTGGTGTAAGGGGGCGCGACGATGACGACCGAGCAGCCCCGGCGGCTCCCGCTCGAAGGTGTGCGCGTCCTCTCGCAGGCGATCGTGTGGGCCGGACCGTTCGGCTCCATGATCCTCGCCGACCTCGGCGCCGACGTGATCGAGGTCGAGTCGGTCCGCCACATGAGCCCGACGCGCGGGTCGATCCGGCACATGCCACCCCAGCTGATGGACGGCCCGAGCGGCGCCATCTACCTCAACCGCGACGGGTCCGAGGGGTTCTGGAACCGCAACTCCGGCTTCAACTTCGCGAAGCGCGGCCACCGCAGCGTCACGGTCGACCTCGGCAGCGACGAGGGTCGTGAGCTGTTCTTCGACCTCGTGCGCGGGGCCGACGTGTTCATCGAGAACAACGCGGCCGACGTGGTCGACAACCTCGGGATCTCGTGGGAGACGCTGTCGGAGATCAACCCGCGGCTGATCATGGTGCGCTTCCCCGGCTTCGGTATCAGCGGGCCGTATGAGCACTTCAAGGGCTTCGGCGCGACCATGGAGTCCGTCGTCGGGCACACGATGCTGCGCGGCTACCGCGACTCCGACCCCTCGCAGACGCCGGCCATCTACCACGGCGACCCGAACGCCGGGGCGCACGTGGCGACCGCCGTGCAGATCGCGCTGATCGCCCGCGAGCGCACCGGCGAGGGCCAGCTCATCGAGATGTCACAGGCCGAGGCGGTCATCCACCACACGTCCTACGACCTTATCGACTACCAGATGAACGGCCGCAGCAACGCCCACTGGGGCAACCGCCACCCCTCGATGGCGCCCTACGGCGTCTTCCGCTGCGCCGGCGACGACCGCTGGCTCGCGCTCGCCGTGCCCTCGGACGAGGCGTTCGAGCGGCTGTGCAAGGTGATGGGGCAGCCGGACCTGGCGAGCGACGAGCGCTTCGCCGGCGCGGCGGCCCGCTACGGCCACCAGGACGAGCTCGAGCCGCTGATCGAGGCGTGGACCTCGCAGCACGGCGACGACGAGCTGATGCATCGGCTTCAGGCGGCCGGCGTCCCGGCCGTGGCCGTCTTCCACCAGGCGGAGATGTTCGACGACCCACACCTGCTCGCGCGCGACTTCTTCATCGAAGTCGACCACCCCGAGGCGGGCGTGCGCCGCCATCCCGCGCCGATGGCGCGGTTCGAGCGGATGCCGCTCACGCCCGTGCGCGGCCCCGCGCCGACCCTCGGCCAGCACAACGAGGAAGTGCTGATCGGGATGCTCGGCCTCTCGCGGGAGCGCTACGAGCAGCTCGAGCGCGACGAGGCGATCGGCACCGTCTACACCGAGGATGCCGGCGGGTAGTCGCGAGGGCGTGGAGCGCGGTATGGCTGAGTCCCTCGTCGGCAAGCTCCTCGTCGCGACCCCGGCGCTGCTCGACCCTAACTTCGTGCGCACCGTCGTGCTCATCTGCGACGAGAACGAGCAGGGCAAGCTCGGGATCATCCTGAACCGCCCGTTCCGCGTCGAGGTCGCGAGCTACGCGCCGGAGTGGGGCCCGCTGGCGTCGCCGCCCGCGCGTGTGTTCGAGGGCGGCCCGGTGCAGCGCGAGGCGGCACTCGCGATCGGGCGGCTGCGCGACGAGGCCCCGCTCACGGGCTGGACGCCGGTGACGGAGGAGGTCGGGCTGCTCGACCTCGGCGGCAGCCCGGCCGACCTGTGGGGCGACCTCGTCGGGCTGCGGGTGTTCAGCGGCTACGCCGG
>DAOULE010000187.1:0-22748 GCA_034420575.1 Dehalococcoidia bacterium | reverse complement strand
TGTCTCGACCATGCGGGATATCTCTTCAGGGGATCGGGTTGCGAGTTCCCTGAGCGAGGCGCGCGCGGGTGACGCCCCTGGTGCATCCGACTGGTCTCGCTGGCACTGGCCACCCATCCCCATACTCCCTGATAGTTGGCTCGCTACTCGGGGCGACGGGACTTCCACCCCGCAAGCTCTTGGGCAGGGTAGCGCGTACCTCCGGTAGCCCCGCGCTACCCGCTGAGCCCGAGGTGCGTGAGTAGCTCCGGCAGGCGCGAGATCTCGACGTCCGGCACCACGTCGTATGTCGGCACGAGGGGGTTGGTGCGCTGCGCCGTACGCAGCCCGGCTCGCTGCGCGCCGAAGATGTCGTCCCACGGCCGGTCGCCGACGTAGACCGCGCGCGCCGGGTCGATCACGCCGACGGCGGCGAGCGCCGCCTCGAACGCCGCGCGGTGCGGCTTCATGTACTCGAGCTCGCACGTGTAGACCCGCTCGTCCAGCAGGTGCGCCAGCCCGTCGCGCTCGAGGAAGTGCTCGTGGTACTCGCGCGGCCAGTGCGTGTTGGAGAGCATCGCGGTGCGCAGGCCCGCCGCCCGCATCGCCTCGAGCGTCGCGGCGGCCTCCGCGTCGTGCTCGATGTGCGGCGCCCACGCGTCGAGGTAGGCGCGGGCGGCCTCGTCGAGCACGTCGCCCGGGATGTCGGCGTCGAGGCGCCCGTGTGCCTCGGCGACGATCTCGGCCAGCGTGCCGGCGCGCTGATGGGTGGCGGTGCGCTGCCAGAAGTCGTCCTCGGTAGACGCGAGGCACGCCCAGATCTCGTCGGCGGAGTGCGGCGCGTGCGGCTCCAGGACCGCGGCCGCCGGCCGCCACAGCTCCTGGACGCGCACCGAGGTCGCGTGGGTCGAGAGCGTGCCGCCCCAGTCGAACACGACTGCCTCGATGCCCGCGTCGCGAAACGCCATCGCCGCCCTCGCCCGTCCGTGGTGTGCCCGGGGCAGCATCGCACGAGGGCGCGGCGGGGGCACGGCGCGACGCGCTCCGCTACGCTGGATCGGGTGAGTGCGGGACGGCGATGAGCGACACCCCGGCGATCCGGTTCGAGGGCCTCGTGAAGTCGTACGGCGACGTGCGCGCCCTCGACGGCATCGACCTCGACGTGCCGCGCGGCGAGGTCTTCGGGTTCCTCGGCCCCAACGGCGCGGGCAAGACCACTGCGATCCGCATCCTCATGGACCTCATCCGCCCCAATGCCGGCCGCGCCGGGGTGCTTGGCTTCGACGCGCAGCGCGACACCGTCGAGGTGCGCCGTCGCTGCGGCTACCTCCCCGGCGACCTCGCGCTCTACGACGCGCTCGGCGTCGACGCCTGCCTCGACCTCGTCGCCTCACTGCGCGGTGGCGTCGACCGCCGGTACCGCGAGGAGCTCGTCGACCGGCTGGACCTCGACCGGACGCGCCGCGTCGGCGACCTCTCACGTGGCAACTACCAGAAGGTCGGCCTTGTGATCGCGCTCATGGCGAAGCCCGACGTGCTCGTGCTCGACGAGCCGACGAATGCCCTCGACCCGCTGGTGCAGGAGGAGGTCGAGGCGATCCTGCGCGAGGCCGTGGACGAGGGGCGCACGGTCTTCTTCTCCTCACACGTCCTCGCCGAGGTGGAGCAGCTCGCGCAGCGCGTCGCGATGCTGCGCAGCGGCCGCATCGTGGCCGTCAACGACCTCGCCGAGCAGCGCCGCCTCGCGCCGCGCCGCGTGACCGTGACGTTCGAGGATGCCCCGCCCGCCGGGTCGTTCGATCGCGTGCCCGGCGTGCGCCTCGTCTCGCTGGAGGGCCGCGACGCCGTCTTCGAGACGCACGACGCGATGCACGCGCTCATCCAGGCGCTCGCCGGGCACCGCGTGCAGACCCTCGAGACCCACGAGATCACGCTGGAGGAGCTGTTCCTGTCGTACTACGAGGAGCCTGTGGGAGTGGGCGCGCGTGCCTGACCGGGCGATCGTCCGCAAGACGCTGCGCGACCTGCGCTGGCAGGTCGTGGGCTGGGGCCTCGGCCTGGCCGGCCTCGCGGCGATGCTCGTGCTCCTCTACCCCGCCATCGCCGAGCAGTTCGAGGGCGTCGAGTTGGAGAACATCGGCTTCGGGGAGATCGATGACATCTCGAATCCCCGCCAGTTCTTCCAGGTCGAGTTCTTCACGTGGGGACCGGTGCTGCTGACGGTCTTCGCGATCATCGTCGGTGGGGCGTTGCTGGCCCGCGAGGAGGGCGGGGGAACCCTCGAGCTGCTGCTCTCGCAGCCGCTCACCCGGCGCGCGCTCTTCCTCGGCAAGGCCGTCGGTGGCGCGATTGCTGTCGTCGGCGTCCTGCTGATCGCGGGCGCCGGCTTCCTGCTGACCGCGCCGTGGGTCGACCTCGAGGGCAAGGTGGCGGTCGGAGAGCTGGCGGTCGCGCCGCTCTCGATGCTCACGTTCACGTGGTTCGTGCTGGCGGCGACCATGCTCACCGCCACGCTTACGCCGACGCGGGGTCGGGCGGCAGCGCTGATGACGGCTGCGGCCTTCCTTGCGTACGCGCTGTACATCGCCGTCGGCCTCGTGAGCTCGATCGAGTGGCTGCGCTACCTCACCCCGTACTACTACTCGGACGCCCAGCGCGTGCTGACCGAGGGCACGGTGTGGTGGCACCAGGGGCTGCTGCTCGCCCTCGCCGTGGCTTGCGCGACGCTCGCCCTCGTCGCCTTCGAGCGGCGCGAGATCGGCACCGGGCATTCGCCCCTCCGCGCCATGCTCAGCCGAGGCGGGGCGAGCGAGGAACCGGCGGAGGCCGCTCGCGAGGCGCCGGTCGCGCGCTAGCCGGTACCGCCTGACGCGCGCAGCGCCTCGATCTCCGCGTCGTCGTAGCCGTGCTCGCGCAGGATCTCCTCGGTGTGCCGTCCGAGGGGCGGTGAGGCCCGATCCGACCCCGTCGGGGTCCTCGACATCTGGACGATGGGGCCGACGAGTCGCTCCGGGCCCGTCAGCTCGTGCTCCAGGTCCAGCATGTAACCCATCGCCTCGACCTGCGGGTCGTCCGCCAGCTCCTCGGCGAACTGCACCGGCGAGGCCGGGGCGCCGACAGCGTCGAAGACCTCGAGCCACTCGTCCGAGGTCTTCGTGAGCATGATGGTGCGGATGCGCTCCAGCATCCCCTCAGCGATCGCGTCGCTCTCCGGGGCGAGCGGGTTGAAGTCCTCGGCGGCCGTCGGGTCGTCCTCGACGCCGAGTGCGCGGCGGAACTGGTCCTGGTTCGCCGGTGTGAGCGCGCCGAGGATCACCGCGCCGTCCTTCGTGTTGTAGCCGCCGTAGTAGAGCCGGGACGCCTTGCCCACGGCAGCGAACAGGTCGCCCTTGATGTCGAGCTGCTCGCGGTAGCTCGCGCCCCGGCTGCGCGCCTCGAGGACCTGCGCCATGCGCGCGTCGGTCACCATCGCGTCGAACACGGGGAGCTTCGTGATGAAGGGGCTCGCGAGGTGCATGCTGGCCGCGAGCAGCGAAGAGCCAATGTACTGGCCCTCGCCGGTCCCGGACCGGTGGTAGAGCGCCGCGACCACGCCGAGCGCCGCGCCGAGGCCGGCGTGGAAGTCGCCGGGCGCGGTCGCCGTGATGAAGTCGGGCGCGCCGTACTCGTCGACCTTGGCGTCGGCCGCCATGAGCCCGCTGTAGGCCTGCAGGACGACGTCAGAGCCGGAGCGCTGCGCGCTCGGCCCGCGGTCGCCGAAGCCCGTGTTCTCGAGGTAGACGAGGTCCGGCCGGTACTGGCGCAGCGTCTCGTAGTCGACGTTGAGCCGCTCCGGCACTCCCGGGCGCGCATTGATCAGGAACACGTCGAAGTCGGGGATGAGCCGGTGGACGGCCGCCTGCCCGGCCTCGGTCGAGAGGTCGAGGACGAGGCTGCGCTTGCCGCGATTGAGGGTGTGGAAGTCCTTGCTCTCGCCGGGCGCGAACTGCCCCCAGAGCCGCCCGGCCTCCCCGGCGGGGGGCTCGCACTTCACCACGTCGGCGCCGAGGTCAGCGAGCGTCAGCCCCGCGTACGGCCCGGCGTAGATCTGGGACACCTCGAACACCTTGATTCCCGCGAGTGGCCCCGGCATGCGTCACCTCGATCCCTGCGCCGTGCGCTTGAGCGCTGCGGCGTGTCTGGCACGTGCAGTATGAACGGGCTGCGGGCGCCCGTGAGCAGGGTCGAGTCGAGCGCACCGGTCGAGTCGGGGTCGATCGGGCGAGTGGGAGCCGTGCGCTACCAGAACCCGGCGCGGTAGTGGAGGCCCCGATGGGCGAAGCCGGCGGCGGGCGCCTTGCGCAGGCGGCCGAGGTGCTTCCGGCACAGCTCGATGGTGAGCCGCTCGCGATCCTCGGGGTCGGCGCCCCAGCGCGAGACGGCGACCTCCTCGAGCGGCTGGGCTGTGCAGAACTCGCAACGGGCAATCGGCATGGTGGACATGCTACTAGACTGCTGCGGGGATGCAGAGCAGGCCGCCGCAGCTAAGGAAGCAGACGATGCCCGAGTTCGCCAGCAACGAGATCGAGACCGCGTGGGGCCAGATCGAGAGCGCCCTCAACCAGCTCATCGCCCTCACGGGCGGCCTCGACGGCGACCAGCTCAACTGGCGGCCGGACACCGGGCCGCGCGCCGACGAGGGGGCGAACAGCCTCTACGTCCTCGCCTCGCACGCCCTCGGCGTCACGGAGCAGGCGACGCTGTTCATGCTGGCGGGCGAGCCGGGCGAGCGGGACCGTGCGGCGGAGTTCGCGTCGTCGGGCGCCACCGCCGAGGCCCTTGAGGCGCGCTGGGCGTCGCTGCGCGAGCGCGTCCCGGCCGCGCTGGCGCGCATCCCGGCGACGGCGCTCCTCGAGACGTTCGAGCACCCGGTGCGCGGTTCGGAGAGCGGGCGAGGGCTGCTCGTCGCCACTATCACGCACGTCGCGAGCCACCTCGGTCACGCCGAGCTGACGCGGGACCTCATCCCCGGCAGCTGACGGGCTCGGCTCTTGCCGCGAGTCGGCCTCGGCGCTACATCGCCCGGTAGGCGCCGGCCAGCGTGTCGCGGTCGAAGCCGTGCGGGTTGTCGCCGCGGGCGTAGTCGTACAGCGCCGCCTTGAAGATGCCCTCGAGCGCCTGCACGGTGCCGATCGCCACGGCAACGAGCGGCACGCCCACGGCGATGCCGAGCAGCGGGTGCACGAAGAACAGCAGCGCCGCCGGCACGATCGCCACGAGGACGGCGAGCAGCCCGACGATCATGAAGCCGAAGTTCGCCGTGACCTGGTTCCCCCACGTCTGCCGGAGCAGGCCCGCCGAGCGCTTGATCGCCTCGATCGGTCCGACGCCCTCGGTGACCAGCACGGGGATCACGAAGAACGTCGCGAGACTCCACGCCACGCCGCCGATCATCGAGGCGATGCTGCCGGCGATCCCGCCGCGCTCGCGGAGCGCCTGGAGGATCATCGAGACGATCACGGTGATGAGCGCCCACGCGAGGATCTGCGGCAGGCGCGCGCTCGCGGCCCGCAGGCCGGAGGCGATGTTCGGGTCGCCGCCGCGCAGCCGCTCCAGCGCGGCCGCGATGAGCGCGGCGTTGAAGAAGATCACGATCGACGAGGAGACGAAGACGAACACCGCGCCCAGGATCGCGTCGACGGCGCCCAGCGACTGCGAGGAGCCCTGGCCGACTCGATCGAGGGTTCCCGTCGCGCCACCGACGCCGAGCATCACCGCCACGAGCACGAGCAGCGCGACGCCCGACATGATCGGGAACAGGATCAGCTCCCGGTCCATCATGAGCACCCGCCAGCTCATCTTCATCAGCTCGAAGGTGTGACCGATCGTCCTGAACATGCTGCGCCTCTCCACCGCGCATCGAGTATACGAAAGCACGCCCTGGAAGCCCCGTGCGTGCGGGCGCCGAGAGCACGTCGTGGTCGAGCTACGCGGCGGTGATTCGCACCTCGAAGCGCGCCCCGCATGCAGCGCACTCCGCCGTACCGGGTGGATCGAGCATTGCTCCGCACGCCGGGCAGAAGCGGGCCACAGGCCCCGCGTGCTCCTCGTCGCCGGGGGCGCCCTGCAGGCGCCGCAGCACGGGGATGGCGATGGTGACGGCGACGAGGAGCACGAAGAGGCTGCCGTACACGCGCCAGTATGCGTCGGCCTCTCCGACCGACTCCCACCAGATCGGCACGATCGTCATGGCCGTGATCACGCCGTTCAGCCCGAGCGCCGCGGTCACGGCCGGTGAGGCCCGACGCCCCATCCCGACGACCCCGACGAGGCTGGCGTGGGTGGCCGCGAGGGCCAGCGTGACTTCCGTGGCGACCGCCTTCACCAGCAACGGGCTGTCGGTGTCCGGGTCGCCCCAGATCAGCACGAGCACCAGGACGAGGCCGACCAGGCCGAGGGCGACCCCCAGCGGCGGCACCACTCCAAGACGGCCACGCTCCCACGCCAGGCCGCACGCGAGCGTGATGGCGCTCGCGCCGAAGATCGTGAGGGTGCTCAGCAGGAGCCGGGTCTCTGTCTCGCCGAAGTCCTCGCGGAGCACCGCGTAGCTGCCCATCAGCGCGCTCGCGGCGACCGAGGCGAGCATGACGCGCAGGGCCCCACGGTGCAGCGTGCGTCGGCGGTTCTGCGATCCGTTCACCGCTTGATGCTAGCCGATGACCGCGCCTGCGGTGGACACGCGCGGCACGGGCGTCAAGGATCGATCCATGCGCAGGTGGCGGACCGCAGCGATCCGAGCGACCCGGCGGGCGGCGCCGAGGGTGCTCGCGGTGCTCGGCGTCCTCGCGATGCTGACGCCGGTCCTCACCCCCTTCGCGACGAGCGACCTCGCCGCGTACCGCCCCGACCATGGACACCTCCACGCTACCGGCGACGCGGTCCCGCCGCACGACCACCCCTGGGACGACCACCGCGCGGCCCGCCACGACGGCCCGACGCTCTTCGACGCGCTCGCGTTCCACCCCGTCGCCGCCGACATCGCGCGGGACGCGGCGAGCCGGGGCGCGTCGCAGACCGAGATCGTGTTCACGCACGGCGACGACGGCTCGCCGGGCTCCACCTCGGGCCTCGCGCTGCCGGGCGCGGCGACGGTCGTCGCCGCGCAATCCTCGACGTTCCTATCGGGGGCGAGCGACCCGCTCGCCCCGCGCGACCACGCGCCCCCCGTCCCCACGGAGCCACCCCGGGCGTAGCGCGACTGGCACCCGCCCACTCCGTCCGAGCGTCCAGGCGACGGCCCCGGCCGCGCCTCGAGGGCGCCCCGCACCGACAGCGAAGGAGACGCATCGATGCGTTCCACAGGATGGAGGCTGCTCATCGCAGCCTTCGCGCTCGCCGCTGCGCTGGCCGCGGGCTGCGCCGAACCGGAGCCCGAGCACGACCACTCCACCCACACCCACGAGGAGGATGACTCCTCGAGCGCGCAGCCAGTGAGCATGGACGCCTCGGCGGGCGGCCACGCCACGGCGGCCGCCGTCGAGGCGCCCGAGGGCATGTCCGTTGCGTTCGAGGCCCGGCCCGACGCCGTCTCCGGGCTCAACATCCGCGTGACCGCCACCGGCTTCACGTTCACGCCCGAGGCGGCCAACGGCGAGGACGTACCTGGCGAGGGGCACGCCCACATCTACGTCGACGGCGTGAAGATCACGCGCCTCTACGGCCCCGACTACCACCTCACGGCCGTCGAGCCGGGCGAACGCGAGATCCGCGTCTCGCTCAACACCAACTCGCACGCCGACTACGTGCGCGGCGCCAGGCTCATCGACGCCGTGCTGACGGTAACGGTGCCCGAGAGCGGCAGCAGCGGTCACACGCACGGCGAGGATGACGCCGTCGCGGCGCCCGCGGACATGGCCGTCTCCATCCACGTCGGACCCGACGCGCACAGCGCCGGCGGCGTCAACGTTCGCATCGACGCCTCGGGCTTCACGTTTGCGCCCGACTCGGTAAACGGCGACCACGTCGCGGGTGAGGGCCACGCCCACATCTACGTCGACGGCGTGAAGATCGGGCGGGTCTATGGCCCGTGGTTCTTCCTCGGCGGACTCTCGCCCGGCGAGCACGAGGTGCGCGTGACGCTCACCGCCAACTCGCACCAGCCCTACGAGCGCGACGGCGAGCCCCTCGCCGCGTCGGTGACGGTCACCGTGCAGTAGCCGCCGACCGCCCCTGGCGGGCCGTGCGGCCCCCGGTCGGGGTGTGCCGTAGCCTCATCTGAGGGTGTTGCGGACGTGACCCCCTCTGCCTCAGAGACTGCTACCGAGGCCGTGCGCCATTTCGCGCGCCGGGCGATGGAGCCGCTAGAATAGGCGGAGGAGGCTGCGTCGTGCTCCACCCCACGGGCGTGCAACCACGCGAGAAATTCCGGCTCTGGCTCCGTTACTCGGATGGAGTCGAGGGCGAGTTGGATCTGTCCGAGCTGGCGGGCCGCGGCATGTTCGCGGCCTGGACCGAGCCGGGGGTCTTCGAGCGTGTACACATCGCGCCGCATCGAGCTATCGCCTGGAGCGACGACCTTGAGCTGTGCCCCGACGCCCTCTACATGGAGCTGACCGGGAAGCTGCTGCGCGACCTGCCGAATTAGTGGCTCCCTTGCCCCGGCCTGATGCCTGAGATCAGCGCTTCTACGGCATCATCATTCGGATGTACGGAGGCGACCATCCGCCCGCACACCTGCACGCCATATGCGGGGAGCACGAGGCTCTCACTGCCATCGGTAGCGTTGAGGTGATCCGGGGGCGCCTACCGTTGCGTGCTCGACGACTGGTCTATGAGTGGATGCGTCTTCGTCAGGACGAACTGCACGATGCGTGGGAGCGCGCACGCCGGCCGGAGCAGCCCGTGAAGATCGAGCCCTTGCCATGGCGGGCACACCCACCGGCTGATGGAAGCGTCCTCGCCGTCGCGCATCCGGGGCGTAACGCCCCCTGGCGGCACGAGAGTCCACGACTGTTCGCCCCGGCAACAGGGTCTTGAGGCACGGGGCCTGAAACTCGGTCACAGAGGCTGTGACGCCATACGGGTGCTGCACACGGTCCGGCGCGGGCGTACGCTGTCATGCGGCGGGTCTACGCGAGGGTCGGATGCAACGACTCGGTCAGCGGCTCCCCGGCAACGTCGTCGTTCGGCGTCGCCGCCAACGCCCGGAGACGGTGCAGGTCTCGCTCACCCGCCGACGCCGCTTCCGCCCACGCCCGTGGATGGTGCCCGCGGCGTTCGCGGCGCTGATCGGCCTCGGTGCACTGCTCCTCGCGCTGCCGATTTCCTCCGAGTCCCGCGAGTGGACCAACGGCTGGGACGCGCTCTTCACCTCGACGTCCGCGCTGTGCGTGACCGGCCTGGTCCGGTTCGATACCGCGGATCACTTCAGCCTCTTCGGCGAGGCCGTGATCCTCGTGCTCATCCAGCTCGGCGGGCTCGGCGTCACCATCTACGCCGGCATGCTCATCCTGCTCGTCGGCGGCCAGTTCGGACTGCGTGGCCGCGACTTCTTCGGCATCGAGCTCATGGGCGACGGCGACCGCGACGTGCGACGCCTCATGCGGCGCGCGGCGGTCTTCGTGCTGACGCTGGAGGCCGTCACGTTCCTCCTGCTGCTTCCCTGGTCGCTCACGCAGTGGGACCCGCTCACGGCGATCTGGCGCTCGTTCTTCCACGCGCTCTCGGCCGCCAACTGCGCCGGCTTCGACCTCATGGGCGGCACCCGCAGCTTCACCGGGCAGGTCAGCGAGCCCTACCCGATCGTCGTCATGGGCATCTCGACGTTCATCGGTGCGCTCTCGTTCGTGACCGTCTTCAACCTGCGCAGCCGCCCGCGCCGCTGGACACTGGACACGCGCCTCGTGGTCATCGGGATGGTCTCGCTGCAGGTCGTCGGGATGGCGATGTTCGCCATCTCCGAGTGGGTCGAGCACGACCCGATCTCGGGGCTCGCGCCGGTCGACGCGTTCGCCAACGTGTTCTTCATGGCCGCCAACCGCACCACGGGCATGACCACCGTCAACATCTCCGAGCTGCACGTCGCGAGCATCACGCTGCTCCTGCCGCTCATGTTCATCGGCGGAGCGTCCACATCGAGCGCGAGCGGGATCAAGGTCGGCTCCTTCATGATCGCGATCCTCGCCATGATCTCCGCGCTGCGAGGGCGTCACAGCGCCCAGGCGTTCGGACGGGAGATCCCGCAGGCGATCGTGCTGCGCGCCGTGGCCGTCGCCTCGCTCGGCGTGATCTTCCTAATGCTCGGCGTGTGGCTGATGCTCATGCTCGAGGACCGGCCGCTGATGCCGGTGCTGTTCGAGACCATGTCGGCCCTCGCCAACATCGGCTGGACGCTCGGCATCACGCCCGATCTCTCCACGCCGAGCGTCGTCCTGGCGACGGTCCTGATGTTCATCGGGCGGCTGGGGCCGATGATCGTGGCCTTCTCCATCCCCGACCGGCCGCAGGAGCGCTACCGTTACGCGCACGGGCGGGTGCGGATCGGGTAGCCGGACACAGCGCGAGAGGAGCGCACCATGCAGATCGCAGTGCTCGGGCTGGGCCGCTTCGGATCCGGGCTCGTCCGCGAACTCGGGAAGCTCGACCACGAGGTCCTCGCGGTCGACTCCTACGAGGCCCCCGTGCAGCGCGTCGCGCCGCACTGCACCAAGGCGGCCGTCGCCGACATCACCGACGAGCTCGCGCTCCGCGACCTCGGCGTCGGATCGATGGACGCCGCCGTCGTCGCCACCGGAGTGCTCGAGGCGAGCGTGCTCGCGGCCATGAACCTGCAGGCGCTCGACGTCCCCGCGGTCTACGCGAAGGCCTCCACCGACCTCCACGCCTCGATACTCCAGCGCATCGGCGTGAGCCGCGTGGTGCAGCCCGAGCAGGACGGCGGCGAGCGCTTCGCCCACCTGCTGCGCGTCCAGGGCGCGCGCGACTACCTGTCGCTCAACGCCGACTACGGCATCGGCGTCTACCCAGCGCCGGCCCACCTGCACGGCCAGCCGCTGAGCGCCGTCGACGCCGGAGACACCACGCGCCGGCTGCTCATCGTCGTGCGCGAGGACCGCGTCGAGCTCAACCCCGTCCGCGACCGCGTCATCGGCCCCGGGGACGCGCTCGTCTTCGCCGGCCGCGACGAGGACCTCGCCCGCGAGCTCTGACCGCGCGCAGCCGGGGTATCGTGGAAGTGGCGGTTTACCCCGCCACGGAGGCTCGGCCATGACACCTGCGATTCCTCGGACGCTTCGCGCGCTCCTCGCCACGGCACTCCTCGCCCTCGCCGTGCTCGCCGCCGCCTGCGCTCCGGACGACACCTCTGGCGCGCTGCATGTCGTCACCATCGACCGCCAGGTCGACTTCGTCCTGGAGCGCTACATCGACCGCGCGCTCGACCACGCCGAGGAGACCAGCGCCCGCGCCGTGCTGGTGCTCATCGACACGCCGGGCGGCGAGATCGAGGCGATGAAGCGCGTCGTCGGGCGCATCGAGAACGCCGGGACGCCCGTCATCACCTACGTCGGGCCCGCGGGCGCCGAGGCGGTCTCGGCCGGCACGTTCGTCGCGATGGCCGGCCACGTCGCCGCGATGGCGCCCAGCACCACCATCGGCGCGGCCACGCCCGTGACCGCCACCGGCGAGGACGTGGAGGGCGCGCTCGGCCGCAAGGTCACCAACGACACCGTCGCGTTTGCGCGCGGCGTCGCCGAGCTGCGCGGCCGCAACGCCGACTGGGCCGAGGAGGCCGTCCGCGACGCGCGCTCCGCCACCGCCGACGAGGCGGCCGACCTCAACGTCGTCGACCTCGTCGCCGCGACGGAGACGGCCCTCCTCGAGGCCATCGAGGGCTGGGAGGTGGAGCTCATCGGCGGGCGCACGGTCGAGCTACAACTGGCGCCGGCGCCGCGCGTCGAGAACGCGTTCAACCCCTACGAGCGCGTGCTGGCGATCGTCAGCGACCCGCTGATCGTCTCGCTGCTGCTGCTGGTCGGGATGATCGGACTGGCGACGGAGCTGTTCTTCGCCCCGGGCAGCTTCCTGCCGGGCACGGCCGGCGCGATCGCGCTGCTGCTCGCCTTCCTCGGGCTCGGCACGCTGCTGCCGGGCGAGACAGCGCTTGCCCTCGTCGGGCTGGCCGCAGTGCTCATCATCCTCGAGCTGTTCATCCCAACGGGAGGCGTGCTCGGCGCGGGCGCGGCCATCGCGCTCGCGATCGCCGTCGGCATCTGGATCGGCGGAGGGGGCACCGAGGTCGGCATCCAGCGCGTGCTCACGCTCGTGCTCGGCACGATCATCGCGATCGCGCTGCTCATCGGCGCATTCGTCGGCGTGATCGCGCTCCGCTACCTCGCCCCGACGCGCAAGCCCGAGGACGACACGGGCAGCCCTGAGGGGTACCGGTAGCGCCGGACCGGCGCGACGGCGCTAGCTGTCGCCGTTGGCGCCCCCGGCGCCGTCGCCGTTTCCGCCCATGCGCGACAGGCCGGACAGCGTGTCGCTGAGTCCGCCGGCGACGCTCGCGAGGTCCATCGGGATGATCCACTTCGTGGACTCGCCCGCACCGAGCTGCTTCATCATGTCCAGGTACTGCAACCCCATCGTCTTCGAGTCGACGCCCTGCGCCGTCTCGTAGATGCGCTGCAGTCCGATCGAGAAGCCCTCGGCCTCCAGGATCTGCGCCTGGCGTGAGCCTTCCGCGCGCAGGATCTGCGACTCGCGGACGCCCTCGGCTTCGAGGATGGCGGACTGCTTGTTGCCCTCGGCGACGTTGATCGCCGCCTGCCGCTCGCCCTCGGACTCGGTGATCTGCGCGCGCTTCGTGCGGTCGGCGGTGAGCAGCTGCGTCATCGCGTGCTGGATGTCGGCCTGCGGCGTGATCTCGCGGATCTCGACGGAGCGCACGTCGACGCCCCAGCGCACGGTCTCCTCTGAGATCTTGACCTGCAGACGCTGGTTGATCTCCTCGCGGCGGGCCAGCACGTCCTCCACGGTCATGTCGCCGATGACGGCACGCAGTGAGGTGGTCGCGAGGTTGCGGACCGCGACGATGAAGTTGTTGATGTTGAGGACCGCGTCGTCGGGGTTGTTGACCTGCAGGAAGACCACGAAGTCCACGTCGACGAGCGCATTGTCCTTCGTGATCGAGGTCTGCTTGGGCTCCTCGATGACGAACTCACGCAGGTCGACGCGCTGCCCCTGGTCGATGAACGGGATCAGGACCACCAGTCCCGGCCCGCGGGTTCCGATATGGCGGCCGAGGCGGAAGATGACCGCCCGCTCGTACTGCCGCACGACATTGATGAAGAACATCCCCGCTCCTCCTACGACGCTCCGAGTATAGACCGCGCGAGCCGCCGCCATGTGTTGGTCTTGCACGGCAACAATCGCTAATATCTGCTTCGTCGTTGGACAAATCGCGTGCCAGGCGCGACGCTAGAGCACGCGGGAGGGCGTCGATGCCGAACCGGACCACCGGCGACCCCTGGCTGGATGCGCTGGCCCACCCCATCCGGGGCGCGGTGCAGCGCGTCGCCGGCGTGGTGCGCGAGGCCGACGGACGCGTCTCGGACGCCCTCGGCAGCAAGCGGGAGGCCGCGCTCGGCCTCTACGAGGCGCACGGTCACCGCATCCCCTCGCCCGCCGTCCGGGCGGTCCAGCTCGTGCTCCCGCCCCGCATGACGCATCGCGGATGGGCGCCCGGCCACGACGAACTCCTGGTCGACGTGCTGACCGAGCCGCTCATGGACGCCGTCTCGCAGGTCCGCGAGGTCGCCCGCGACGCCGACTCGCGCGTATCGGGGGTCGTCACCCGGACGCGACGGGAGGCGGTGGGGCTCTGCGAGTCCCAGGCCCAGCGCATCCCGCCCCCGGCGAAGCGCGTCGTCGACCTCGTGCTCCCGCCGCGGATCACGCATCCCGGCTGGGCGCCCGGTCAGGACGAACTGCTCGTCGATGTGATCACCGAGCCGCTCATGGGCGCCTTCTCGCACGTGCGCGAGGTCGCCCGGGACGCCGACTCGCGCATGTGGCAGGTCATCGGTCGCAAGCGCCGCGAGGCCCTCAACCTCTACGGAGCGCACGCGCACCGCATCCCTCCCGCGGCACTGCGCATGGTCAGCCTCATGCTCCCGCCTCGCATCGACGTCATGCCGTCGCGCGAGGACCGCGCGACCGGCGGCCGCGCCGCATGGTCGGCCACGGCGCTGCGAGGGCGGCCGCGTGGCCGGCGCGTGGCGCCTCCTCCGCTCCGGCACACCTCGATCTCGCACGCTCCAGCCGCTGCGCCGCCGTCACGCCACCACACGCGCGTGGCGCCGCACACGCTGCTCATCGCCGCGCCGCGTGGCTTCTGCGCCGGCGTCGTCCGGGCTGTCGAGGCCCTCGAGATGATCGTCGAGCGCGAGCCGGCGCCGATCTACGCGTTCCACGAGATCGTCCACAACCGCCACATCGTCGAGAGCTTCGAGGCCCGCGGCGTCGTCTTCATCGACGACCTCGCAGAGGCGCCCGAGGGCTCGCGTGTCGTCTTCAGCGCGCACGGCGTCTCGCCCGCCGTGGTCGCGGAGGCCGAGCGCCGGCGCCTGCGCGTCATCGACTCCACGTGCCCGCTCGTGACGAAGGTGCACCTGGAGACCCGGCAGGCCGCGAAGCGCGGATACGAGGTGCTCCTCGTTGGCCACCGCGGCCACGACGAGACCGTCGGCACCCTCGGCGAGGCGCCCGACCGGGCGCACGTGCTTGAGGAGCCGGACGAGGTCGACGCGCTGGGCGAGATCGAGCGTCCCGTCTTCGTCGTCACCCAGACGACGCTCTCGATGGACGACACGGCCGGGGTCATCGACGAGATCCGCGACCGCTACCCGGCCGCCGAGATCCGCAACGACATCTGCTACGCCACCACCAACCGCCAGCACGCCGCGCGCACCATCGCGCGGCAGGCCGACCTCGTGCTCGTGGTGGGCTCGCGCAACTCCAGCAACTCGATGCGGCTGCGCGAGGTCGCCGAGGACGCGGGCGCCACGGCCTACCTCGTCGACGGTATCGAGGACATCGACCCGGCCTGGTACGAGGGTGTCGAGGTCGTCGGCCTCACGTCCGGCGCATCCGTCCCCGACGAGCTCCTCGACCCCATCATCGACGACCTCAAGGCGCGCGGCGTCATGAAGGTGCAGCCCGTGGTGCTCACCGAGGAGGACGTCGAGTTCCGGCTGCCTGAGGGTCTCGAGGCATAGCATGACCGACTGGCAGAGCTGCGACGCGGTCGAGCGGGACACCGGCCGGGTCGGAGGTGCGTGGGTGTTCGGCGGCACGCGTGTCCCGGTCGCCTCGCTGTTCGCGAACCTGCGAGACGGAGCGTCGACCGAGCAGTTCCTCGACTGGTTCCCCGGAGTGCGTCGCTCGCAGGTGGAGGCCGTTCTGGACTACGCGATGCGCGACGCCTCGCCGTCCCGACCTTTGTGAGAATCCTCTCCGACCAGGGCGTGCCAGTCCCGCTACGCCGCTCGTTTCCCGGTCACGAAGTGGAAACAGCGTTCGAGCGGGGGTGGTCGGAACTAACGAACGGGGAACTACTCGATCACGCCGAGGAGCACGGGTATTCCCTGTTGATCACCACCGACCAGAACCTGCGCCACCAGCAGAGCCTCCACCTGAGGACAGTTGGAGTCGTCGTCCTCCAGTCGACATCCTGGCCCCGAATGCAGCGGAGGCTGGATGACATCGTCGAGGCCGCAGCGCGCACAGGCCCCGGGGAGGTAACTGAGGTACCGATCTAGCGAGGGGCGAGGGCGCTTCCGCCGGCCGGAAGGCATCGAGGCGTAGCTCTCAGACCGGGAAGCGATTGCCCGTTCCAGGATCCAGTCGTATCGAGTTCGGGCGGCTCGCGTCCGTAGGGTCGAAGTGCGTGAGTACGGCCTCGCGGGCCATCTCGCGGAGTTCCTCGAAGGTGTCCGCCTCGGTGAAGATCGAGTGGCCGACCGCGTGCGCGGTGTAGCCGCCCTCGGGCGCCACGCTGACCTCGAAGACGATCTCGCTCACTCCGCCTCCGCATCGGACTCTGCTGTCTGCAGAGCGTGGAGATCGAGGGCTCGACCCTCGCGCTTCGCCTGAAGCCACTGACTGAGCGAACTCTGACTCTCGGCGGACGCTCTGCCCGCGATGAGATCTTCGACACTGATGTCCTCGTCAAGGTCCGGCCAGTGGATGCCCTGGCCGCCGCCGACGAACCTCCAGTTGTCTCGCTCGGTGTCGGTGGCATGCACCAGCCGCGGGTACCATGCCAACGGGACTGAGATCGTCCGTCCGTCCGTGAGTTCAGCCGTGAGCGTGTCCTCGCTGACTGCCACGTCGCCAGCCTCCGGGACCCGAACCTCAAGCGCCGAAGTACGCATTCCAGGACTCACTCCGCTACCTCCGCCGCGGGCGGCTCCACCACCCGCACCGACGCCCGGCTCACCTCGATCCCGCCGATCACGAGGTGGAATGAGTGGTCGCCGTAGGCGGGGAAGTTCACGCCGACGAGGTTCACGAGCACGCGGGCCGTCCCGGTCGTGCCGCCGGTGAGCGGCGGAAACGGTAGCTCGCCCTCGACCCTGTCGACGATGTCCTGGCCGTCGGCGTCGAAGCCGCGCACTTCGAGGCGATGCGAGCCGCTCTCGGCGGCCGAGTAGCGGATCTGCGCCACCATCGTGAGCTGCGGGTGACGCGTCGGCACCGAGTGCGCCTGGATCCGGTCGATGCCGACGCCGAGCGCGTGCAGCTTGCCCCCGGACTCCTCCGCGAAGTCGCTCAGGAACGCGAAGTCCACTTCCATGTCACTGCGCCTTCCCAGTGTGCGAGCGGCTACCGTCTGCGCCGTCCGATGTAGTCCGGGCTGCGACCGTAGAACGCGGCTGCTGCGTGCATCAACGTCTCCGACAGCGTCGGGTGTGGGTGGACGGTCAGCTCGAGGTCCTGCGCCACCGCGCCCATCTCGATCGCCAGCACCGCCTCGCTGATCAACTCGCCGGCGCCCTTGCCGACGATGCCGACCCCGAGCACGCGATGCGTGTGCGGCTCCAGCACCAGCTTCGTCGCACCGTCGTTGCGCCCGATGGTCGTCGCGCGGCCGGACGCCGCCCACGGCATCGTCGAGACCTCGACGGTGATGCGCTGGTCCGTGGCCTCGGTCTCGGTCAGGCCCGCCCACGCGATCTCCGGGTCGGTGTAGATCACCGCCGGGACCGTGCGCTCGCCCCACACCGACGGCTGGCCGGCGATGGTCTCGACGGCGACCGTCGCTTCGTGCGACGCCTTGTGGGCGAGCATCGGCTCGCCGGCCACGTCGCCGACCGCGAGGATGTGCGGCTCGGCCGTGCGGCGCTGCGCGTCCACCTCGATGAACCCGCGCGCGTCGACCTGCACGCCGGTGCGTTCGAGGCCGAGCGCGGCGCTGTTGGGCCTGCGGCCGACGGCGACGAGCACCTGGTCGAAGACGTGCTCCTCCGGCTCTCCCTCGTTGCCCGCGATGCGGGCGCGCACCCCGTCGCCCGTGTCCTCGATGCCGAGGACGGTCGTCTCGAGGCGGATCTCCTCGAAGCTGCGCCGCAGCCGCCGCTGCAACTGGCGCACGAGGTCGCGGTCGACGCCGGGCAGCAGCCCGGCGGTCATCTCCACCACGCTCACACGCGAGCCGAGCGCCGCGTACACGCTCCCCAGCTCGAGCCCGATGTAGCCGCCGCCCACCACGAGCAGCGTCTCCGGGACGCGCTCGAGTTCGAGCGCGGACGTGGAGTCGAGCACCCTCGGGCTGCCGATCTCGAGCGCCGGGATGCGTGTCGGCGAGGAGCCGGTGGCGATGATGGCGTGGTCGAACTCGACGGTCGGCGGCGCGTCGCTGCCCTCGGCGGGCGCGATGCTCAGCGTGTGGGCGTCGAGGAACGTCGCGCGGCCCTGCACGTAGTTGACCCTGTGCTGGCCGGAGAGCTGGCCGAGGCCGCCGGTCAGCCGGTCGACGACGCCCTGCTTGAAGGCGCGCAGCCGTTCCAGGTCGACCGTCGGCTCGCCGAAGGCGATGCCCCAGTCCCTCGCGAGCTCGGCCTCCTCGATGAGCGCGGCGACGTGGAGCAGCGCCTTCGAGGGGATGCAGCCGCGGTAGAGGCACACACCGCCGGGGTTCGGCTCCTCGTCGATGAGCGTGACGTCCATGCCCATGTCGGCTGCGAGGAACGCGGCCGGGTAACCCCCGGGTCCGCCGCCGATCACTGCCAGCCGGGCGCCTTGGTTCACCACCGGGACCTCTCCCACTCCTGATCCAGCATCGGGCCTGGGCGGTTGCCGCGCTAGACGACGAGTTCCGGCGGCTCCTCGAGCGCCTCGACGATCCAGCTCAGCACGCGCGCCGCGTCGGCGCCGTCGATGAGCCGGTGGTCGACCGTGAGGCCGAGGGGCATGCGCAGCCGCGGCTGGAACCCGCCGTCGACCCACACCGGCTCGCGCTCGGCGCGCCCGACGGCGAGGATGCCGACCTGCGGCGGGTGCAGGATGGCGGTGAAGAAGCCCGTCCCCATCCCGCCGAGGTTGCTGATGGTGAAGGTGCCGCCGCGCATGTCGTCGATGGACAGCTTGCGGTCGCGCGCCCGCTCGGCCAGCTCGCGGATCTCGACCGCGAGGTCCGTCAGCGACTTCTGGTCGGCGTCGCGCACGACCGGCACGACGAGGCCGCGCTCGGTGTCCGTCGCCACGCCGACGTGGATGTAGCGGCGATGGACGATCTCCTGCGTCGCCATGTCGATCGAGGCGTTGAGGCGCGGGAACTCGGCTAGCGCGCGCGCCACCACCTGCATCAGGATCGGCATCATCGTGAGCGAGCCGCCCGACTCGGCGACTTGGTCGCGCAGCTCGCGGCGGCGCGCGTCGAGCTCTGTGACGTCGGCCTTCTGCTGGAGCGTGATGTGTGGGCTCTGCGCCCACGACTGCGCGAGGTTGCGCGCGGTCGCGCGCCGCGTCGGCGACATGCGCTCGCGCTCGATCTCCCCGAACGCCGCGAGGTCCGGCAGCGCCACGGGCGGCGGCACGCCCGCCTCGGGCGCGGGCGTCGGCGCCGCGGGAGCCTCGGGAGCCGCTGCCGCCGCCGGTGACCCCGAGGTGTAGAGCGCGGTCAGCAGCGCGCGCGCATGCGCCTTCACGTCGTCGAGCGAGATGCGTCCACCCGGCCCGCTGCCGCTCACGTCGCCGATGCGCACCCCGATCTCGCGCGCGAAGAGCCGCACCGCCGGCGCCGCCGCCACGGAGCGACCCTCGGGTTCGAGGAGCGCGGGCGCGACGGGCTGCGGCACGGGCGCGGCGGCGACGGGGGCGGGCTGCGCCGGTACCGGGGTGGGGGTCGCGGGCGCAGGCGGCGCCGCACCGGCGCCGTCGGTCGGCGGCGGCGAGGGCGCCTCGGCAGCCGGGGTCGGCGGCGCGGGGCTCGCGCCGTTGGTCGCGGCGATCGAGACGATGGCCTGGCCGACGCGGATCACGTCGCCTACCTCGACAAGGACGGCCTCGACGACTCCGGCGTGCGGGGACGGCACGTCGAGGTTCGCCTTCTCGGTCTCGACCTCGATCAGCGGCTGCTCCGCCTCGACCGTGTCGCCGACGTGGACGAGGACGCCGATGACCTCGGCCTCCTCGATGCCCTCTCCGAGGTCCGGCAGCGCGAATTCGTCGGCCATGCAGTCCTCTTCCGCCTCGTCGGCGCGGTCGCTCAGGCGAGCCGCGGGTTGACCTTCTCCGGGTCGATGCCGAGCTCGGCAACGGCCCGCTCCGGCACGTCGGCGTCGACCGCCCCGTCCTCGGCCAGCGCGTACAGCGCCGCGAGGGCGATGTGCTTCGCGTCGACCTCGAAGAAGTCGCGCAGCGCCTCGCGCGTCTCGCTGCGGCCGAAGCCGTCCGTGCCGAGCGAGACGAGGCGGCCGGGCAGCCACTTCGCGACGCCGTCCGGCAGCGACTTCATGTAGTCGGTCGCGGCGACGAACGGGCCTTCCGCGTCTGTGGTGACCTCGCTGAGGTAGGGGCGGCGCGGCGGCTCGCCGGGGTGGAGCATGTTCCAGCGGTCGGCGTCCTGCGCGTCACGGCGCAGCTCGCTGTAGCTGGTCACCGACCACACGTCGGCGGCGACGCCGTAGCGCTCGGCGAGGAGCTGCTGTGCGGCGACGACCTCGTTGAGGATCGCGCCGCTGCCGAAGAGTTGCACGCGCGGCCCGTCGATGTCTGATGTGCGGAGGCGGTAGATGCCGCGGATCACGCCGTCCTCGACGCCATCGGGCATCGGCGGCTGCGGGTAGGCCTCGTTGGTGACGGTGAAGTAGTAGAAGACCGGGTCCTGCTGCTCGTGCATGCGGCGGATGCCCTCGCGCACGATCAGCGAGACCTCGTAGGCGTACGCCGGGTCGTAGCTGATCAGGTTTGGCACCACCGAGGCGAGCACGTGGCTGTGCCCGTCCTGGTGCTGGAGCCCCTCGCCCTGCAGCGTCGTGCGCCCCGCCGTCGCGCCGACGAGGAAGCCGCGCGTGCGCGAGTCCGCGGCGGCCCACACCAGGTCGCCGACGCGCTGGAAGCCAAACATCGAGTAGAAGATGAAGAACGGCAGCGTGCACGCGCCGTGCACCGCCGGGGCCGTGCCCGCGGCGATGAACGAGGCCAGCGAGCCCGCCTCGGTGATCCCCTCCTCGAGGATCTGCCCGTCGGTCGTCTCCTTGTAGTAGATGAGGCTGTCGGCATCGACGGGCTCGTAGAGCTGCCCGACGTGCGAGTAGATCCCCGCCTGCCGGAACAGCGTCTCCATGCCGAACGTGCGCGCCTCGTCGGGGACGATCGGCACGACGTGGTCGCCGATAACGTCGTCGCGCAGGAGCCGACCGAGCAGCCGCACGAACGCCAGCGTCGTCGACACCTCGCGGCCATCCGAGCCTGCGTAGAACTCGTCGTAGACGGACTCATCGGGCGCGATGCCCGCGCAGGAGATGGTGCGCCGCAGCGGCAGGTAGCCGCCGAGGGCTCTCCGGCGCTGCTGGAGGTAGCGCGCCTCGGCGCTGTCGTCGTCGGGCTTGTAGAGCGGGGCGCTGCCGACCTCCTCGTCGCTCAGCGGGATGCCGAAGCGGTCGCGGAAGTGCATCAACTCGTCTTCGTTGAGCTTCTTCTGCTGGTGCGTGATGTTCTTGCCCTCGCCGGCCTCGCCCAGCCCGTAGCCCTTGATGGTGCGGGCGAGGATCACCGTCGGCGCGCCCTCGTGGCGGACGGCGGCGTGGTAGGCGGCGTGCACCTTCTCCGGGTCGTGGCCGCCGAGGCGCATCGACCACAGCTCGTCGTCGCTCATGTGCTCGACCATGCGCAGCAGGCGCGGGTCGACGCCGTAGAAGTGCTCGCGGATGTAGGCGCCCCCGGCGACGGTGTACTTCTGGTACTCGCCGTCGACGATCTGGCCCATGCGCTTGGTGAGTAGCCCGTCGTGGTCCCTCGCGAGGAGGTCATCCCACTCGGCGCCCCACAGCACCTTGATGACGTTCCAGCCCGCGCCGCGGAAGACGGCCTCGAGCTCCTGGATGATCTGGCCGTTGCCGCGCACGGGGCCGTCGAGGCGCTGGAGGTTGCAGTTGATGACGAAGATCAGGTTGTCGAGCCGCTCGCGCGCCGCCAGCGAGATCGCGCCGAGGGCTTCCGGCTCGTCGGTCTCGCCGTCGCCGATGAAGCACCACACGTTCGCGTCGGTCGGCTCCTTGAGCCCGCGGTCGACGAGGTAGCGCATGAACCGCGCCTGGTAGATCGCCATGAGCGGCGAGAGGCCCATCGAGACGGTCGGGAACTTCCAGAAGTGGTTCATCAGCCACGGGTGGGGGTACGACGGCAGTCCGCCCCCCTCCGCCAGCTCGCGGCGGAAGTTGAACAGCAGCTCCTCGCTCAACCGGCCCTCGAGGTACGCGCGCGCGTAGATGCCCGGGGAGGCGTGCCCCTGGATGTAGACCAGGTCGCCGCCGCTGGGGTCGTCGGCGCCGCGGAAGAAGTGGTTGAAGCCCACCTCGTAGAGCGTCGCCGCCGAGGCGTACGTCGAGATGTGTCCACCGATGCCGTCGTGGCGGTTGTTGGCGTCGACGACCATCGCCATCGCGTTCCAGCGCACGAAGCTCTTGATGCGCTGCTCGATCTGCCGGTTGCCGGGGTACGGCGGCTGGCGCTCCAGCGGGATGGTGTTCACGTACGGCGTGCGCGAGGTGACCGGGAGCTGCGCCATCTCGCGCTGCGCCTCGATCTGCAGGTCGGCGAGCAGCTCCGCGACGCGCTCCGGCCCGCGGCGGTAGAAGACGTCGTGCAGCGACTGCCGCCACTCCTCCGACTCGATGGCGTCGAGCTCGGCCTCGAGCGCCTCGCGCGAGGCCGCCTCGTCGGCGCCGTTGCCGCCGGCCGCGCCGTCGACGGCCGCAGGGGTGGGTCGAGGTGTCTCGGTGGTCATGGCGTCGATCCTTGCTGCGCCGCGCTCACGCCCCGGCTCGGGTGAGCGGGATGTGCTCGCGCGGTGCCGCCGCCTCGGACTGCTCGGCGGCGTGGTACGAGCTGCGGACCAGCGGGCCGCACTCCGCGTGGGTGAAGCCGATGGC
The DNA here is from genome assembly GCA_034420575.1 of Dehalococcoidia bacterium. Taxonomy (GTDB): domain Bacteria; phylum Chloroflexota; class Dehalococcoidia; order UBA2979; family UBA2979; genus VXMT01. Next base: position 135 of record DAOULE010000187.1, on the reverse strand, counting down.
GTGCGCGTAGTCCGCGATCTCGTCGAACTCGTCGGGGTGCCAGAAGCGCTCGATCGGGAGGTGCTTCAGCGAGGGTCGCAGGTACTGCCCGACCGTGAGCAGGTCGCAGCCGTGCTCGCGCAGGTCGTCGAGGAC
>DAOULE010000186.1:0-4213 GCA_034420575.1 Dehalococcoidia bacterium | reverse complement strand
GACCCTCGTCTACGCCCTCGCACGCCATCGCAACAGCGCGAGCGAGGTGATCCCGCAGGCCGTCATCGACAAGCCGCCCTCCGCCGAGCTGCGCCCCGACCAGCTCGACACGGACTCGCTGCCGCCCTACGAGGTCCTCGACCCGATCATCGAGGCGTACGTCGAGGAGGACGCGGGCTTCGAGGAGATCGTCGCGCGCGGCTACGAGCCGGCGATCGTGCGGCGCGTGATCGACCTCATCAACCGCAACGAGTACAAGCGCCGCCAGTCCCCGCCCGGCGTGAAGATCACGCCGCGCGCCTTCGGTCGCGACCGCCGCTATCCGCTCGCATCGAGGTACGTCGGGCACTGACCCGGGCGGGCGAGGCTCCCGCCTGCGGAGCGGCTACTCCTGCTCGCCCGCGTCGCCGGCTTCCTGCTCGGCTTCGTCGGCGATCTCGGCCAGCCGCTGGCCGATAGCCACGCTCGCGGTGTCCGAGGCGGTGAGCTGGATCCAGCGTTCGAACGCTTCCCGGACCTCCGTGTACGCCTGCTCGACGCGATGACTCAGCTCCGAGCCCGGATCCGGCTCCGTCGAGTGCCGCGCGATCGCGATGTCGTTAAGGAGGCGTTCGAGCCGCGGCGTGAGCAACTCCTGCAACTCGTGGAGCTCCTCGCTCGCCTCGGCGTGCCCGCGGTCGCGCATGATCTGCAGCGCGCCGAGCACCCACGCCGCCGCGCCGAGCAGCGTGCCGACGCGCTCGGCGTCGAGCCGCAGGGTGTACGGTCGCGCGGGCTGCCCGCGCACGCGGCGTGGCTCGGGCGGCGGCGCGCTCACGGCTTGCGGTCGCCCTCGTACGCGAGCCGGGAGGCGAGGCGCGCCGCGCCGAGCAGCGCGGCGTTCTCCCCCAGCTCCGAGGCGACCACGCGCGGGCCCGGCGCGACCTGGTCGAGCACGCGCTGGAGCAGCGGGATCAGCCGTCGCGTGTGCTCGTCCTCGCCGTCGATCATGACCAGCTCGGGGCCCAGCAGCGCCGCGGCGTCCGCGAGCAGCCCCGAGGCCGTCTCGAGGTCGTCGTCGCCGATGAGCTGCCCCGGCTCCAGCTCGGGCATGGCGGGCAGGCTCCCCGCGGAGAAGCGCGCGCCGCGCACCGGCCGCCCGCCGGCCACCACGGCCGCCTCGGGCGTGCCGCGCAGCGAGACGTAGAGCACGTCGGAGGCGCCGCCGGCCGCGCCATGCCAGCGCTCGCCCGCGAGCGCCGCGTTGGTGCGGCTCTCCGCCGCGATGGGCGCGTCGATGTGCCTGCGCAGCACCTCGACGACCGGCAGGCCGTCCCATGTGTCCTGCCCGGTCGAGTGCGTGAGCGTGCCGCTGAGCGGGTCGACGACGCCGGGCGCGGCGACCGCGATGGCGAGCGCCGAGCGCCGCGACCCCTCGGTCGCGAACAGCGTCGCGATGCGCCCGCCGACCTCCCACGACCATGCGTCCTCGTCGGGCAGAGGGGGCAGCGGCCACGCGCCGCGCTCCAGCGGCGAGCCCTGCACGTCGGTGAGGAGCAGGCGCAGCTCGTCGCCGGTGAAGTCGACCGCGACGAGGACGGGCTCGCCCGGGCTCTCCGTGGTGTCGTCGGCCGTCATGACGCCTCGCCGCTCCCGTCCGTGTCCCCGGCGACTCTACGACGCCGCCCGGCGCTGCGACAGCCCGCCGCCCGTAGCATCCTCCGCACGTAGACTGGAGCCGCGGCCGGGGCGCTTCCCCGCCGACGACGAGGGACGAGGCGTGCTGCTCGAACTCGGCAAGCATCGCATCGACGCCACCGATCGCACGGCGATCATGGCGATCCTCAACCTCTCCCCCGACTCACCCGTCGCCGGCTCCGTCGTCGACCCCTCGCGGGCCCTCGACCGGGCGCGTGCGCTCGTCGCCGAAGGCGCCGCGATCGTCGACGTCGGCGCGCACTCCACGTCCTCGCGCGCCGAGCCGATCACGCCACAGGAGGAGATAGAGCGCGTCTGCCCGGTCATCGAGGCGCTCTCGGCGGAGGGCATTCCCGTCACCGTCGACAGCTGGACCGCCGAGGTCGCCCGCGCGGCGGCCGCCGCCGGCGTCGACGGCCTCAACGACGTGACCGGCTTCGTCGACCCGGAGATGGTGGAGGTCGCCGCCGAGCACGGCGCGACGCCCATCGTGATGCACATGCGCGGCAGCCCGCAGCGCCACTACGACGCCGACCAGCGCTACGACGACATCGTCGCCGAGGTGCGCGATTTCCTCCTCGACCGCGCGTCCGCCCTCGAGGCCGCGGGCGCGCCCCGCCCGTGGCTGGACCCGGGCTTCGAGTTCGGCAAGTCGCTGGAGGACAACCTGCGGCTCTTCGGCGGCCTCGGCGACCTCGTCGCCACGGGCTACCCGGTGCTCATCTCCGCCTCGCGCAAGGGCTTCCTCGCCGAGGCGCTGGGCCACGAGAAGCGGCAGGACGCGCCCGGCCAGTTCGAAGCCACCCTCGCCTTCAACGTCCTCGCCGCCGCCCGCGGCGTCCACGTCGTCCGCGTCCACGACGTCGCCGCCCACGCGCACGCGCTGGCGTTGGTGGGGGCGGCGAGGGGGTATGGGGGCTAGACTCGAGTTGCAACGAAGTTCAGCAGGGCGCGCAGTGAGAGCATCCCAGCTATGGAGCAGACCGCAGAGAACTCCCTGCAACTCGCCAATTCCCACCTTGAGCGGGTATTGGCCTCGTGGGATGAACCGACCGACTGGGCGGACCTCTCTACATACGGCTTCTACTGCCTCGAAGCCTCCATCGTCGCGGCAGCCCTACACCTTGGCTGGCAACGTCCAAGCTCACATCGAGCCAAGGATGACGCCGCCGCGCGCTTGCGTGATGAGCACGGGTTGCCCGACGTCGAAGACTTGCTCTTCGTCCTGAACGAGGCACGCAAGTACGAAGCATACGGCGACACAAGTCGACCGGACGACCTGAATGCAGAGGAGATCGCCGCGGCGATCGAGGAGTATGTTGCGTCCGTGGGGGCGTTACTGGCGCAATGACAAACCAAGTGAATACCAGCAATGCCAGGATCGGGTGCGAGCACGCCGAGCTCGACGCAGTCTGCTCATGGCCGAGCGAAGCCGCTCGCTCATGGACGCTCGCAGCGGTTGATGCCGCAGGCCACGACACGGCCATTGACGCGATCGTCGCTACCGGATCAGCGGTGCGGGAGGTGGACCGCAGCGACGATCTCGACCTCGTGCTCGTCCATAGCCAGCAACGACCCTCGTTGCCGAGACCGCCGCTCGACGTTGATCTGCGCCACTACGAGCGGGCGGATGTACCCAGAATGTTGGCCGCAGGCCACGACTACATCTCGTGGACCGTGCGGTTCGGACAGCCTCTCTTCGAACGCAACCAGTGGTGGACCGCCTTGCAGGCGAAGTGGAAGGATCGCCTCGCCCTGCCGTCGGCCAGCGAGGCGCGGGCGCGCGCTCGCAAGACCGAGCGCCTCTACAAGGAAATGCTGGCAGCCGGCGATCACGACGCCGCCTCCGAACTGGAGGTGTCGCTGCTCACGCACCTAGCGCGAGCGGTGCTCTGCGAAGCGAGCGTCTATCCAGAGTCACGGCCCGAGTTGTCCCGTCAGCTGCGGCAGATCGATCACGACTCGCTCGCAGACCGCCTCGACGCGGCACTCGATCGCAGGCTTGCCTGAGAACGCGGCTACTCGGCGCGCCCCTCCAGCCCAAACGCCTCCGCGAGCAGCTCGTAGGACCGGAGGCGGTCGGCGAAGTCGTAGGTGATGGTGACGACGATGAACTCGTCGGCTTCGAGTTCGGTGGCGAGGGACTCCATGCGCTGCTTCACTCGCTCGGGGCCGCCGACGAGGGCGTTCTTGCGCTGGAAGTCGACGTACTCGCGCTCCGCCTCGTTCAGCTCCTCCGCCATCGCCGATTCCACCGAGGGGACGCCGTAGGCGCGTCCCTGCCGGTTGCGCAGCCGCCACATCCAGCGGCTCATCGCCAGCTCCTCGGCGCGCTCGTCCGTCTCGGCGCAGATCACGGAGACGCCGACGCTCACCCGCGGCTCCTCGAGCCACTGCGAGGGGCGGAAGATGCGGCGGTAGAGCGTGATCGCCTCGCCCGCCCACGCCTCGTTGATGAAGTGCGCGAACGAGTACGGCACCCCGAACTCCGCCGCCATGCTCGCGCTCTCCAGCGAGGAGCCGAGCATCCACGGCT
>DAOULE010000185.1:0-3364 GCA_034420575.1 Dehalococcoidia bacterium | reverse complement strand
GGCGCAGGTCTCGCTCGTGCGCGGCATCACGGCGCGCGCAGCCACCGACGTCACCATGTGGTCGCACGTGCTGCACGGCGGCATCGGCTTCATGAAGGAATACGACCTGCAGTTCCACACCCGGCGCGGCAAGGAAGCCGCGCTGCGCTGGGGCGGCATGCGCGAGGCCGTCACGGCCATCGCCGACGCCGCGCTCGCGTAGCGGCCGGGGAGTATCACGCAACGGAGGAGGAGCCCGTGCCCATCGTGAAGGACCCCGTCTGCGGGCGGGACGTCGACACCGACGCCATCAACTCGCACGTCGACCAGACCACATCCGGTGCGCCCGAGTCGGACCCCTCGAAGGGGACGAAGCGGTTCCACGACGGCACGTGGTACTACTTCGACAGCCTGGCGTGCCGGATGCGGTTCGTCTCGAACCCGGACGAGTTCGTCTCGAACTAGCCCGACGCGCGGACGCGGCGCCTCGGCGTTGCCCTCGAGGGAATCGAGGGCGGGCAACGCGTACCCCGGCGTCGCGGTACACTGCGACTCACACTCACGTCAGCGGCAAGGTGGCGGTGCGCTGTTGCCGTCCGCGGGCGTGAGGTGAGCCGGGAGACAGCGTGAGCATGAACGGCGGCCCGGGCGGATCAGTGGCGCGCAACGGCGCCACGCCCGTCAGCCTGAACGGGGCGGGCGGGCCCCCGCCGTCGCGACGCCACCTCTCACCGTTCTTCTACGGGTGGTGGATCGTCACCGCCGGCTTCGGCTCGATGGCCATGAGCGGCGCGCTCATGTTCCACGCCTTCGGCGTCTACGTCGTCTTCCTGCAGGACGAGTTCGGCTGGAGCCGGACGACCCTCGCCGTGGCCTTCGCACTGCAGCGCGTCGAGAGCGGCCTGCTGGGGCCGATCGACGGCTGGCTCGTCGACCACTTCGGGCCACGCAAGATGATGTTCGTCGGCATCGTCATCTTCGGCGTCGGTTTCATGCTGCTGAGCGTCACCAACGGCCTCCCGATGTTCTACCTCGCGTTCCTGGTGCTCGCGGTGGGCGCGGCGCTGGGTTCGTTCATGCCCGCCTCGGTCGCCGTCGTGAACTGGTTCATCAAGAGGCGCGCGACGGCGCTGGCGTGGATGATGCTCGGCCTCGCAGGCGGCGGGCTCGCGGCACCGCTGGTCGCGGCCGGGATGGAGACGTTCGGCTGGCGCGCGTTCTCGTTCGCCTCGGGCGTCATCATCATGGTGATCGGGCTTCCGCTCGCAGCGCTGCTCCGGCACCACCCGGAGGACTACGGGTGGAAGCCGGACGGCGAGACGACGCCCCAGGCCGCCAGCTCGCACTCCGGCATGGACGTCATCGATGCCGAGAGCGCGCCCCCGGCGGCACCCGAGCGCGAGTACAGCTTCAACGCCCGGCAGGCACTCCGGACGCAGGCCTTCTGGCTGATCGGCATCGGCCACGGGCTCTCGCTCGTCGTGATCGGCGCCGTCAACGTGCACTTCATCGCGCACGTCCACGAGAGCCTCGGCTTCTCGGTGACCATCGCGGCCTCGATGCTCACGATCATGACCGTCACCCAGGTGGTCGGGCAGATGGCCGGCGGCTACCTCGGCGACCGCTACGACAAGCGATTCCTGATCGTCCTGGCGATGCTGTTCAACGCCGGAGCGCTCGCGCTGCTGGCGTTCGCGGCGACGCTGTGGATGGTGGTCGCCTTCGCGATCCTCAACGGCATCGGCTTCGGCGCACGCATCCCGCTGACGACGGCGCTGCGGGCCGACTACTTCGGCGGGAAGTACTACGGGACCATCACCGGCTTCTCCTCGATGGTCGTCACGGTCGGCATCATCATCGGTCCGCTCGCAGCGGGGTTCAGCTACGACTACCTCGGCAGCTACACGCTGGGCTTCGCCAGCCTGGCGCTGATCGCCTCGTTCGGCGCGTTCATCTTCATGTTCACGAAGAAGCCGGTGCACCCGGACGCGCTACGCTTCCAGCCCCAGCCGCCGGCCCCCGAGGCGCCGGCGCGGGTGCCCGTCGGAACGCGCTAAGCGTCGCCCCTCATAACGATCCGGATATTGCGCGCACGACGCTGCAAGGGGCCGTGCCTGTGCGATGATGGACGCGAGCCGCGGAGGCAATCATGGCGCTTCGGCGCGTCAAGGCCCGCTACACCAACGGCGTCCTCGAGCCGGAGGAGCCCCTCGGCCTCGAGGAGGGCGTCGAGGTCGAGGTCACCGTGGACGAGCACGTCCATGCCACCGAGGCAGCCGAGGATGCAGCCCTCGGCCGGGCGATCGAGGAGGGGTTGACTACAGAGCGCGTGAGCGAGGGTGAGATCGCCAGAGCACTCTCGCCGGACGAGGCACACGAACGATTACGCTCTCTGGCCGGGGCATGGGAAGGCCACGTCGACGATCCGGACGAGTTGATCCGGATGCTGTATGAGGCGCGCATTGAGGGCTCGCGAGAGCCACCGAAGCTCTAGTCGAATGCAGTATCTCATCGATACCGATTGGGTGATCCACTACCTCAACGGTGTAACGCGGGTGATTGAGCGGATCCTCGAACTCAGGCCACAAGGGCTCGGGCTGAGCATCATCTCGCTGGCTGAACTCCACGAGGGTCTCGCCCGATCCAGCCGTCGCGCGGCTGATGAGCAACTGATCACGCGTTTCGTGTCGACGGTGCAACTCGTCAACCTCGACGAGGAGACCTGCCGGATCTTCGGCCGGGAGCGCAGCCGTCTGCGCGCCGAGGGCAGCCTCATCGGTGACCTCGACCTGCTGATCGGGGCGACCGCGCTCCGACACGGCCTGACCGTGTTGACGAACAACCGCCGGCACTTCGGACGCATCGAGGGTCTTGCGGTGGAGTCCGCCTGACCGGGCAGCCCGACTGCGGCCAGACCCGCCGCCCGCCCTGCAACATCCCCCCGTGTTCCGGTAGCATCCCCGCCACGCGCGCCACACAGGCGCGACAGGGAGGGGACAACCATGCCGGGACCGCTCGACGGGGTGAGAGTGCTGGAGCTGACGCAGATCGTGGCCGGGCCGTTCGCGGGGGTGAACCTCGCCGACCTCGGCGCCGACGTGGTCAAGATCGAACCGCCCCAGGGCGACGGCACCCGTGTGATCGGCGCCTTCGCGCCCATGGAGAGCAAGGGCTTCCACGTCCTCAACCGCGGCAAGCGCAGCATCGTGCTGGACCTCAAGCAGCCCGAGGCGCAGGAGCTGGTGCACCGCATGATCCCGCACTTCGATGTGTTCCTCGTGAACGCGCGCGCGGGTGTCACCGACCGGCTGCGGCTCGACTACGAGACGCTCAAGCAGTTCCGGCCGGATCTCATCTACGTCGAGAGCACCGGCTACGGCTCCTC
>DAOULE010000184.1:0-12384 GCA_034420575.1 Dehalococcoidia bacterium | reverse complement strand
GGAGCTCGAGGAGGAAATCCTCGAGTTCTGGCGCGAGCAGCGCGTCTTCGAGCGCAGCATCGAGGAGCGCCCCGCCGACCGCCTCTTCTCGTTCTACGAGGGCCCGCCGACGGCGAACGGGACGCCCGGCGTCCATCACGTCCTCGCGCGTGTCTTCAAGGACCTGATCCCGCGCTACAAGACCATGCGCGGCTACCGCGCGCCGCGGAAGGGCGGCTGGGACACGCACGGCCTCCCCGTCGAGCTCGAGGTCGAGCGCGAGCTGGGCCTGAGCAACAAGCGCGAGATCGAGGAGTACGGCGTCGCCGCCTTCAACGAGCAGTGCCGCCGCTCGGTCTTCCGCTACGTGGCCGACTGGGAGCGGATGACGGACCGCGTCGGGTGCTGGATCGACATGGGCGACGCCTACGTCACCTACAGCAACGAGTACATCGAGAGCTGCTGGTGGATCTTCCGGAGGCTCTGGGACCGCGACCTGATCTTCCGCGACTACCGCGTGACCCCGCACTGCCCGCGCTGCGGCACCAGCCTCTCCAGCCACGAGATCGCCCTCGGCTACCGCGAGGACACGCCGGACCCCAGCGTCACCGTGCTCTTCGGGCTGAAGCCGGGCGTCGAGGGCTCAGCCAACTCCGGCGCGGATCCCGCGCTGCGCCTCGCAGACGGCGTGCCCACGTACGTCGTCGCCTGGACGACCACCCCCTGGACGCTGCCCGGCAACACCGCGCTCGCCGTCTCCGCCGATGCCGAGTACGCACTTGTCGAGGACGGCGAGCGGCGGCTGCTCCTCGCGAGCGACCGGGTGCGCGCGACGCTGCCCGGCGACGGCGACCCAATCGTGCTCGCGCGCGTCGCGGGCTCGGCGCTCGTCGGGCTGGAGTACGAGCCGCTCTTCGAGTCGCGCGAGTGGGAGGGCGTCGAGACGCTCGCCTTCGAGGGCGGCCACACGCAGCACGTCGAGCCCTCCGAGGCGCCCGCACGCCGCGTCGTCGCGGCCGACTTCGTGGCGACCGACGACGGCACGGGCGTCGTGCACATCGCGCCCGCCTTCGGCGAGGAGGACTACGCGCTCGGCCGCGAGGAGGGGCTCACCTTCCTCGAGCCGGTCGCGCTGGACGGCGCCTTCATCGGCGGGCCGTGGGCCGGGCAGTTCGTCAAGGACGCCGACCCGGCGATCGAGGCGGACCTCGAGGCGCGCGGGCTGCTGCTGGCGAGCGAGACGATCCGCCACACCTACCCGTTCTGCTGGCGCTGCGACACGCCCGTCCTCTACTACGCCAAGCCGAGTTGGTACATCCGCACGACCGCGGTCCGCGACCGGCTGGTCGACAACAACCAGCAGATCCGCTGGGTGCCCGGCCACATCCGCGACGGCCGCTTCGGCGAGTGGCTCGACGGCAACGTCGACTGGGCGCTCTCGCGCGAGCGCTACTGGGGCACGCCGCTACCGTTCTGGGTCTGCGAGGGGTGCCGCCGCACGGACTGCATCGGCTCCTACGCCGAGCTGGCCGAGCGCGCGGGCCTCGACGCGCCACCGCCGGACCCACACCGGCCGTTCATCGACGAGGTCACGTGGCCGTGCCCCGACTGCCGCGGCGAAATGCGCCGCACCCCCGAGGTCGCCGACGCGTGGTTCGACTCGGGCGCGATGCCCTACGCGCAGTCGCACTACCCGTTCGAGAACCGGGAGCTGTTCGAGGAGCGCTTCCCCGCCCACTTCATCTGCGAGGCCGTGGACCAGACGCGCGGGTGGTTCTACACCCTGCACGCCCTCGCCACGCTGCTCCACCACACCGGCGATGTCTCGGCGGGCGTCTCGTTCCGCAACGTGATCTGCCTCGGCCTCATCGAGGACGCCGAGGGGCAGAAGATGTCCAAGTCACGCGGCAACATCGTCGACCACTGGGAGGTGCTCGACGCCTACGGCGCCGACGCGCTGCGCTGGACGATGTACACGGCGGCCCCGCCCGGGAACTCGCGGCGCTTCTCGCCCGAGATCGTGCGCGAGTCACAGCGGCGCGTGCTCTCGACGCTGTGGAACACCTACTCGTTCTTCGTCACCTACGCCAACATCGCCGGCTTCGACCCGGCGAGCGCGCCCGCGCCGGAGTCGCGCACCGAGCTGGACCGGTGGATCCGCTCCGAGCTGCACCAGGCCGTGCGCAGCGTCACGGAAGCCCTCGACGACTACGAGCCGCTCGAGGGCGCACGCCCGATCGCGGAGCTGATCGAGCAGCTCTCGAACTGGTACGTGCGGCGCAGCCGCAGGCGCTTCTGGAAGTCCGACGACTCGGCCGACACACAGGCGGCGCTGCACACGCTCTACGAGTGCCTCACGACCCTCGCGAAGCTGATCGCGCCGTTCACGCCGTTCCTCGCCGAGGCGCTGTACCGCAACCTCGAGGCCGGACAGCGGCCCGACGCACCCGACTCGGTGCACCTCGCCGCGTGGCCCGAGGCCGACGCCGAGGCCATCGACGAGCAGCTCTCGCGCGACGTGGCGCTGGTGCAGCGCATGGTCTCGCTCGGCCGCGGCGCGCGCTCGCGCGCCGGCATCAAGGTGCGCCAGCCGCTCGCGAGCGCCGTGCTGATCCCGCGGTCGGCCGCCGAGCTCGAGGCCCTCGAACGCCTCGCGCCGCAGGTGGCCGACGAGCTCAACGTGCAGCGTGTCGAGGCGGTCGCCGACGCCGGCGAGCGCCTGGTCTACTCGCTGCGTCCGAATCTCCCCGCGCTGGGCCCTCGCTACGGCCGCGAGGTGGGCCGCATCCGCGCCGCCATCGCCGGCGCCGACCCGCGTGCGCTCGTCGCGACAATGCGGGCCGAGGGCTCACTCCAGCTCGACGGCTTCGACCTCTCCGCGTCGGACGTGCTCGTCGACGTCGAGGCGGCCGAGGGGTGGAGCGCAGCCGAGGACGCGGGCTACAGCGCGCTGGTGGAGACGGCGCTCACGCCGGAGCTCGTCGCCGAGGGCATCGCGCGTGACGTGGTGCGCCGGCTGCAGGACCTGCGCCGCGAGGCCGGCCTCGACATCACCGACCGCATCCACGTCCGCTACGAGGGCGGCGACGACCTCCGCGCGGTCCTCGACGCCCACGGCGAGTACGTGGCCGGGGAGACCCTCGCGATCTCGCTCGACCCGCTCGACAGCGACGCGCCGGACGGCGCCGCATCGACCGAGGCGAGCATCGAGGGGATCCAGGTGCGGCTCACACTCTGGAGGACGTAGACGCCCGCGAGCGTCACTCAGGCGAAGGCAGGGATCCGTCGAGCGGCTCGATCAGCGGCTCGATGGCGTCGACATCGACCGACGCGCGGGCCACCTCGAGGTCATACATCCGCTGGAGGTTGAGCCAGAACTCCGGCGTCATGCGGAGCGCTCGCCCGACGCGCAGCGCGGTGTCGGCGGTAACGCCACGTCGACGGTGGATGATCTCATTGATGCGAACCGCGGGCACGCCGATGGCCTTCGCGAGGCGGTACTGGCTGATGCCGAGCTCGTCCAGGATTTCGGCAAGATGCTCGCCCGGATGAATCGCTGACGCCGTGGTGGTCACTGCACATACCCCTAGTGATAGTCAGTGACCTCGATCTGCATAGCAGCCCGGTCTGTCCAGACAAAGCAGATCCGCCACTGATCGTTGATGCGAATGCTGTACTGGCCTGCCCTGTTACCGCGGAGCGCCTCAAGGCGATTGGATGGTGGGACCCGCAGGTCGGCAAGCGCGGTCGCCGCGACGACTCGTTGCAACTTCATCCGAGCCCGGCGCCGAATGTCCTGTGGCAGCCTCCGCGGTGACTGACCGAAGAACAGGCGTTGCGTATCCCTGTTCCTGAACCTCCTCACAGGCTCATTCATAGTAACGCCGTCCGTTAGTAACGGCAATCATGCATACACGATCAGGCGTCGCCCTCCGGCCTCTCGGCGGGCGGCGCCGCCCTCCGCGGCTCCGGCTCCTCGGTGGCCGGCCCCAGGACGAGTCCGCGCAGCAGCAGCAGCGCCGATTCACGCCAGCTCACATCCTGCGTGCCCTCGACGCCGGTGCGCGCCTGCCCTTCGAGGACGCGAGGAATCTCCGCCGACACCTCAGCGCCGTAGATCAGGATGTTCGCGCTGACAAAGACCCATACCAGCAGCGTGATCAACCCACCGAGCGATCCGTAGATCACGTCGTAGTGCCCGAAGTAGGCGAGGTAGTACGCAAAGCCGATCTCGACCACCTCGAACGCCAGCGCCGTGAGCAGCGCACCCGGCCAGAGGTAGCGCAGCTGTAGTGGCGAGTTCGGCAGCAGCCAGTACAGGAACAGGAACGCGACGAAGTTGATCGCGACCGCGATCCCGTGCGTACCCAGCTCCCACACGAACGATTGGGTCTGCAGGATCCCGAGATCGAACGCCTCCTTCTCCGCCACGCGCCATGCGGTCGTCAGCACGAACGAGGCAAGGAGCAGCAGCCCGAGCACGGGGGCGATCGTGAGGTCGATCAGCTTGCCGACCACCAGCGGACGGCGCTGCTCCACGTCGAAGACCACGTTGAGCGCGTTGCGCAGCGCCGCGGCAAGCGCGCTCCCGGTCCAGATCGTCGCGCCGAGGGCGAGCAGCCCGATGGTCACGCCCTCGCTGGCGAGCGCCGCCAGCGAGTCCTCGACCAGCGGGGCGCTGACGGGGATGTTGCCGACCAGTTCGTCGAGGACACGCGTCTTCAGCGCTTCGTCCCGCAGGAGCAGTCCGAACACGGAGAACGCCAGCAGCACCAGCGGGAACAGCGAGATGAGCGCGAAGTATGAGACACCCGCGGCGAGCTGTGTCGCGCGGTCCTCGATGAAGTTCGCCGTCGCACGCCGCAGCACCACCATCGTGAGCACGAGCACGCGCCGCCACGGCCACTCCTCGACGGCTGCGGGTTCCGGCGGCGTCGCAAGCTCGGACACGCGTCGCTCCTGCTCACCGGGGCTGCTCGACCCACAGCACCGGGCTGGTAATCCTATGATCGGCATGCCCGGCGATGCGAACGAGGACTCCCGTGGTCGAACGTAGCCCCGCGAACGGTGACCGCCAGCTCCGGCGGCTCGTCGTCAAGTGCGGCACCAACCTGCTCACAGGCGGCACCGAGCGGCTCGACCGCGACGTGATGGCGACCATTGCAGGCCAGCTCGCGGCCGTCCGCGAGCTGGGGTGCGAGGTGATCCTCGTCACCTCTGGCGCCATCGCCGCCGGACGGGCGCGGCTCGGCGCGCGCGCGGCGAGCCCGCAACACCTCACGCGCCGCCAGGTGCTGGCCGCCGTCGGCCAGGCGCAGCTCTTCTCGTACTGGGACGAACTCCTCGCGGGGTACGGCATCACGACTGCCCAGGCGCTGCTCACCCGTGGCGACCTCGCCGACCGCCAGGGCTACCTCAACGCGCGCAACACCCTGCTCGCCCTCCTCGACCTCGGCGTGGTGCCGATCGTCAACGAGAACGACGTCGTCTCCATCGAGGAGATCCAGGACGCGGCGATCGGCGACAACGACAACCTCTCGGCACAGGTCGCCAACCTCGTCGACGCCGACCTGCTGTTGCTGCTCACGGACACTGCCGGGCTCTATACCGCGGACCCGGCCACCGATCCCGATGCCCGGCTCATCGAGCACGTCGACCACATCGGCCGCGCCATCGAGGAGGCCGCCGCCGGCCAGGCGGGGCAGCGCGGCACCGGCGGCATGGCCACCAAGGTGGAGGCGGCGCGGCTCGCGACGCAGTCCGGCGCCCACGTCGTGATCGCCGACGGCCGCGCCGCGGACGTCGTGCCCCGCGCGGTGCAGGGCGAGCGCGTCGGCACGCACTTCCTCCCGACCGTCGACCGCCTGGAGAGCCGCCGCCGCTTCCTGCTCTCCGCGCTACGAGAGCGCGGCCGCATCACGGTCGACGAAGGCGCGGTGCGCGCGCTCGTGCGTGACGGGAAGTCGCTGCTGCCCGCCGGCATCGTCTCCGCCTCGGGCGACTTCGGGCGCGGCGACGTGGTCCGGGTCGAGACGCGCGAGGGCGAGCACATCGCCAGCGGCACCACGAACTACGCGGCCGGCGACGTCGAGCGCATCCGCGGACTGCACTCGGACCGCATCGAGGACGTGCTCGGGTACGACTACGGCGACGAGGTGGTGCACCGCAACAACCTCGTGCTCGTGTAGGGCCGGACACCGGCCATGCCTGCTCCGTTCGGCCCCATGAACGCCCGGCTCCTCGCCCTCCATGCGCTGGCGCTCCTCGCCGCCGCGCTCGTCGCGTGCAACCCCTTCGGTGGCGACGACGCCGCGACCGGGCCCACGGCGACGGCGAGCCCGTCGCCTGCACAGGTCACGCCGACCGCCACGCCGACCACACCCGCACAGGCAACGCCCACGACCGTCCCCACACCATCCGCCGCCGAGATCGAGCAGCTCGGCGCGGGCCTCGAAGCGGCCCTGCTGGCCGAGATCGCCGGGGAGTTCGGCGAGCACGAGCTCACGGCCAGCGCGATCGACCTCGGATTCGACGCCGCCGAGGGCAGCTACTGGGCCGTCGTCACCGACGGCCCGCAGCCCGTGTACCTGGACGACGACGAGCCCGTGAACTTCTTCCACATCGTCGCCGCGTACCGGCTCAACCCGGACGGCTCGTGGTCGGCGGAACTCGGCCGCGTCGAGATCGAGACCGCCCCGCAGCGCACTGGGGGCGTCGAAGTCGCACACGCGCCCGATGGCTCCGCTTGGATCGTCGTCCGAGGCCCCACCGGCGCGCACGCCGGCACGCTCGACGTGATCCGGTTCGACCCCGCCGACGGCAGTCTTGCGACGGTCATCTCGCACCTCAGCTCCCGGCCCAACGCAGGGCAGGTCACCGACCTCGACGGCGACGGTATCCCCGAGTTCGTGCTCAACACCTCGAACCCCTACGTCTTCTGCTACGCCTGCGCCGTCGAGGAGCACGCGGTCGCGATCCACCGCTGGGACGGCGCGGCGCCGTCCGAGGTCCGGCTGGAAGTGCCTCCGGGCCTCGCCGGTGACGTCGAGACGGCGGCCCGACGCGTGGTCTCGCTCGCCGAGGCGGACCTGTGGCGCCAGGCGGGTGCGCTCGCCGTCGCCGCCTCGCGGCGGACGCCGCGCGACGAGGGCCTGCGCTGGCTCTCCATCCTCATCAACCAGGCGGCGGCGCAGCGGCTCGCCCACGCGGGCTCGCCCGGCCAGCCACTCCTCACCAACGTCCTCGCCGGCGAGTACGCGGAGGCGCTCGACCTCATGCGCGCGCACGCGCCGCAGGCCGCGTTTGCCCTCGACGGCCCGCTCATCCGGGGCACCGCCGCCGAGCTCGACCTGGCGACCATGGCCGTCACCATCCTCGACTACACCGAGCGCGCGCTCGGACAACGGCCGGACGAGGCGGCGACCCACGCGGTGCGCGCGCTCGGACTCGCGCCCGCATCGCCGGACGAGCTGGAGCGCGCACGCGACGCGGCGCGCCGCGCGGCCGAGCTCGCCCCCGGCGACACGTTCCTGCAACACGTGGTGAGCTTCCTCGAGAGTACGTCGAGCACGCCGGGTTCCCCGCCCGCCGCCGCCTCGGCCCCCGACCTGGAGCCCGGCCCGGGCCCCGAGTGGTTCGCCGAGGGCTACACGCTGGGCTCGGGCGACCGCGGACACTTCGTGAAGGCGCTCCACCAACGGCTCGCTCGCGTGCGCGGCCTCGGCTTCCTCGATCCCGGCGCGTACTACGACGTGTACAACACCGCGACGCGCGAGGCCGTGATCGAAATCCAGCAGCGGGCCGACCTTGAACCGACGGGCGTTGTGGACGAGGCGACGTGGGAGGCCGTCGACGCCGCGTCGCAGCAGCCCGAGCCCGCGCCAGCGGAGACGAACGTGCAGCCCGCGCAGCCCGTCCCTCACGACCAGGCCGGCGCGCCGGTCGTCTACCTCACCTTCGACGACGGACCGCACCCCACGTGGACGCCGCGCGTGCTCGAGCTCCTCGAACTGTACGAGGCGCCGGCGACGTTCTTCGTGCTCGGTCAGAGCGCGACGCGGTACCCGGAGATCGTCGAGCGCATGGTCGCCGAGGGGCACGAGGCCGAGAACCACACCTTCGACCACGTCTGGCTCGACAAGGCCCCGCGCGACCTCTTCATCTCCCAGGTCACTGCCGCCGACGACGCGCTGCACGCCGCGGCCGGCGGGCGCGTCGACCCGATCGCGTGTCTCCGGCCCCCGTACGCGGCGATGAATGAGCACACCCGCGACCTCGCCGCCGAGCTCGGGAAGTCGGTGGTGCTGTGGAGCGTCGATACCCAGGACTGGCGGCGGCCGGGCGCAGGCCAGATCGCATCGCACGTGCTCACCAACGTGCGGCCGGGCTCGATCATCCTGATGCACGACGGCGGCGGGGAGCGCTCCCAGACGGTCGCCGCCCTCGGCACGATCCTCGACGCGCTCACGAGCCGGGGCTACACGTTCGGTCTACTGTGTAACTGAACCGCGAAGGAAGGCCGCCATGACCGGAAGGCGCTCATCCCAACTGCGCACACGCCTCTGGGCCGCGCTCCCCGCGCTGCTCGTCGCCGCGCTGCTGGTCTCGTGCGAGGGACCGGCCGGCGGCGACGCCGTGCCCCCGGACCGCGAGGAGCTCGAGGGCGCAACCATCCTCACCGAGAGCACCGATACCGGCTCCGCCACCCTCGAGGACGGCGAGTTCCGCGCACCGGTGGCGCCCGGCTCGGCGAGCGAACTCGTGATCACCCTCGCCCAGGCGACCGTCGGCGACCTCGACGGCGACGGCATCGGGGATGCGGCGGCAATCACCGTCGAGGAGCCGGGCGGCAGCGGCAGGTTCCGCATCCTGCACGCGCTGCTACGGGAAGAAGGCGAGCTGCATGACGCCGACACCGCCTTCCTCGGCGACCGGATCCGCGTCGAGGGGGTCGCCATCCACGACGGCGTCATCATGGTCTTCATGCTCGACCGGCCACCGGACGCGCCGCTCGCGGAGACGCCCTCCATCCCCGTCATTCGCAAGTTCCGCCTCGCCGGCGAGACACTCGAGGAGCTTGAGCCCATCGGCGGCCAGGTCGACGCCGCCGCCGCGCCCGCGTGCGACGACAGCCTGCCCGACGCGGCGCTCGTCATCGTCCACTCGCCCGCCTCGGGCGGGGAGGTGGCGAGCGGGTTCGAGGTGACCGGCTGCTCGCGCACCTTCGAGTCGAACGTCGTGTGGCGGCTCCTCGGCCGCGCGGGCGAGGTGCTGGCGATGGGCCACGCGACCGGCGGAGGCGTGGACGGCCCGGCGCCGTTCGCGTTCACCGTCGAGTACGAGTCGGCCGAGCGGCAGCTCGCGCACCTCGAGGTGTTCGAGGGGGACGTATCCGGGGGCGAGGGCTACCCGCCGCCGCGCGCCGTCGTGCCGCTGATCATCGCCGCGGGCGAGTGAGCCGCGACGCCGCGCGGAGACGCGCACAGCGGGGACGGCGGGTACACTCACTGCCATGACTACGACGACACAGGTCGAGGCCGTCGAGCGGGCCGCGCGCGTGCGCGGGGCGGCGCGGCGCCTCGGCACCGCCTCCACCGACCTCAAGAACGCCGCGCTCCTGCGCGTCGCCGACGCCATCGAGGCCGAGGCCGACGCGCTCCTCGCCGTGAACGGCCCGGAACTCGAACGCGCCCGCGAGAACGGCCTCACCGACGCCTTCCTCGACCGCATGACGCTCACGCCAGAGCGCATCGCCGGCATCGCGCGCGACGTGCGCGCGATCGTGGCCCTGCCCGACCCCGTCGGCGAGGTCGAGGAGATGACGACGCGCCCGAACGGGCTGCAGATCGGCCGCATGCGCGTGCCGCTCGGCGTCATCGGCGCGATCTACGAGTCGCGCCCGAACGTGACCGTGGACATCGCCGCCGTCTGCCTGAAGTCCGGGAACGGCGTGCTGCTGCGTTCCGGCACGGACGCGCACGCCACCTCGGGCGCCCTCGCCGCCATCCTGCAGCGCGAGACCGCCGCCGCCGGCCTGCACGAGCACAGCGTCGAGTTCATCCAGTCCACCGACCGCTCCGAGGTGGGCGCGATGCTGCGCGCCGCCGACTACATCGACCTCATGGTCCCGCGCGGCGGGGCGGACCTGATCCGCCGCGTCCGCGACGAGGCGACCATGCCCGTCATCGCCGGCGGCATCGGCGTCTGCCACACCTACGTCGATGACGAGGCCGAGCTGGAGATGGCGGAGCGCATCGTGGTCAACGCGAAGACGCAGCGCCCGTCGGTCTGCAACGCCATGGACACGCTGCTCGTCCACGCTGACGTCGCCGCGTCGTTCGTGCCGCGCGTCGCGCGCGCGCTCGGCGAGCGCGGCGTCACCCTCCACGTCGACGAACGCGCCGCGCCGCTCGTCGGTGAGGCCGCGCCGACGTTCCCCGTTGCGCCCGAGGACTACGACCGCGAGTGGCTCTCGCTCGACTGCTCGCTGCGCGTCGTCGACTCGCTGGACGAGGCGCTGGAGCACATCGAAGTGCACGGCAGCGGGCACTCCGAGGCGATCGTGACGGACTCCTACGCCGCGGCGCAGCGCTTCCAGCGCGAGGCGGACGCCTCGGCGGTATTCGTGAACGCCTCGACATACTTCAACGACGGCGCGCAGTTCGGGCTCGGCTGCGAGGTCGGCATCTCCACGGGCAAGATGCACGCCCGCGGCCCCATGGGCCTGCGCGAGCTGACGTCGTACAAGTGGGTCGTGCTCGGCACCGGCCAGGTGCGGACGTAGCAGCGGCCGACCGCCGCGAACGAGGGGACCCGATGGCCGACTACCGCTTCAACCGCGAGGGCCGCACGCCGTACTCCGAGGTCTACGCGATCGACGACGGCGAGCACGCCCTCGGCCGCGTCGACGTGCACTACACGGGCTCGGCGGCCCACGCCACGCTCGTCGTCCACGCCGCGCTCGACGACGAGCGGGTGCAGGACCTGATCGAGGCCATCGACGACCAGATCGTGACCTCGGCCGACCCCTACCGCGAGGACCTCATCGTGACCGTGTGGCGCGGCGAGGAGATGGGCGTCTTCGCCGACGACGAATCCTCGGACGACGACGAAGACGGCGACGGCGACGGTGATGGCGACGAGGAGCCGGCGTAAGGCGCTCCGCCGCGCAATGACGATGACACCCAGCCGGGCACGGCGACCATGAGCAACGGCCTGCCCGCCCCCGACCAGCTCCAGGCGGTGCTGTTCGACCTCGACGACACGCTCATCGACGCGCGCGGCTCGTGGCGCGCGGGCTTCGCCGCCTCGATCGCCGAGCTCCACGCAGCAGAGCCTGCCCTACAGGCCCTCGGCAGCCCCGAGGAGATCTACGACGGCTACTTCCGCCACTACACGGAGGATGCGTTCCGCGCGGGCGGCCGCGGCGAGTGGGACGAGCGCTTCACCCTCGAGGCGTACGAGCGCCTGATCGCCACGCACCTGCGCCCCGACCCCAACCTGGCGGGCCGCCTCGCCGACCACTACCGGGCGATCCACGTGAACTACGTCGGCATCTACCCCGACGCCATCGAGACGCTCGAGGCCGTCGGGGCGCGCTACCCGCTCGCGCTCATCACCAACGGCCTCTCCCGGATCCAGCGCCCGAAGATCGACCGCTTCGACCTCGAACGCTACTTCGAGGTGGTCGTGGTCTCGGGCGAGGCGGGCGTGCAGAAGCCCGACCCGGCCATCTTCGACCTCGCCCTCGAACCCCTCGGCGTGCCTGCGGAGGCGACCGTCTACATCGGCGACAACCCGTACCACGACGTGGTTGGCGCGCGCGCCGCGGGCGCCGCCGCCATCTGGGTGAACCGCGGCGACTGGCACGTCGAGAGCGGCGACCTGGTCCCGGACGTCGAGGTGCGTGAGTTGCGCGAGACGTGGTCGTACCTGGGCGTGGAGTAGGGCGAGGGCAGTCGGCTACTTGCGGGCGACGACGCGGCGGGCGGCGGCGGCGATGTTCTCCGCCGTGAGGCCGACCGCGTCGAGGACCTCGTGCCACAGGCCGGACTCGCCGTAGCGGTCCTGCACCCCGACGAACTCCATCGGCACCGGACGCCGTGAGGCCAGCGCCTGCGCGGCCATCGCGCCGAGCCCCGAGTGCACCAGGTGCTCCTCGGCCACGACGATCGCGCCCGTGTCGGCCGCCGCGCGCTCCAGCGCGTCGACGTCAAGGGGGCGGATCGTGGCCATGTTGAGCACGCGCGCCGATACGCCGGACTCGGCGAGCTCCTCGGCGGCGTCGAGGGTGCGCTCCACCATCAGGCCGTACGAGACGAGCGTGACATCCGAGCCGTCGCGCAGCATGTCCGCGCGCCCGAGCTCGAAGCGCGCGCCCTCGGGGTAGAGCACGCGGTGCTTGGG
>DAOULE010000183.1:0-11658 GCA_034420575.1 Dehalococcoidia bacterium | reverse complement strand
TGACTCTGTGCGCCTGGGTGTTGCTGGTTCCTCGCCGCCATCAGCAGCAGCGTCGGAACTCGATGCCTCATCGAGGGTCGGGAGTTCGGCCTGCTCTCCGGCAGGCGGGTCCGTCGAGGCCTCAGCCACGGGTTCAGGTGCGATCGACTCCGGCTCCGGTGCCTCGTCCACCACGGACTCGGGCTCCCTGGCGACGGTGTCGGATGCCTCCGCGACCGCGGGCCCAGGCTCATCGGCGACGGCGAGGTCGGGCTCCTCGGCGGCCACGGGTTCGGGCTGCGCAAGAGCCTCGGGCTCCGGTTCCCTCGCCACCACCGGCTCCGGCGCGGGCCGGGGCTCCACCGGCTCAGGAACCGCCGACGGCGCCGGCTCCTCCTGCCCGAACTCCTCGTCGAACTCAGAGGCCGCCTCGGCCGGGATGGGCGTGACGTCCAGATCCGGGCGAGCGGCGGAAGGCTCGGGCGGCGGGGCTTCGAGGTCCGCTCCGGCCGCGGAGTCCTCGGCCTGCTCGTCCCGTACGGCGAGCCGCACGGGCGGTCGTGCGGGCTCAGCGGCGCTGTCGCTGCGCCGTCGTGCCTGTTCGAGGTAGTCGAAGAGCGTCGACGCGTCGATGGAAGAGGCGGTCTCGTTGCGCCGTTCGGCGCCGGCCTCCGTCCGTTCGTCCGGTTGCGTCATGGGTCAGTCCTTCCCTGCGGGTTGGGGAGTGGTCCGACGGCAACGCGGGGCAGGCCCACGCCGGGGGAGCACCGTCCGGGTATCCGGTTGTTCGCGTGTTGTGGTGTGTATGTCATTGCGGCAGCACCGCCCGTACGACCTGCGCGACCTTGCGCGCGAGCCCTCGCACCGCACCGCCCCGCGGTCGCCTCGCGACCGGGCGGAGCATGATCTCCTGCTCGCGGAGCGCCCAGCGCAGCAGACCCACCGGCGTCGAGTAGGCCGGCTCGTGCAGCACGTCGGACATGCCCGCGAGGTGGCGCGGTCGCCCGACGCGGGCGGGCAGCTGGAGCACCTCCTCGGCGAGCAGGTCGATCCCGGGCAGCGAGGCCGCGCCGCCGGTGAGCACGACCCCGGCGGCGAGCAGCTCCTCGGGCGAGCCGCGGCGGATCTCGGCCCGCACCATCTCCAGCATCTCCTCGGTGCGCGCCTGGAGGACCTCCGCGATCAGTCGCCGCGACACCTCCTTGTGGCCTTCCGAGCCGAACGCGTCGACCACGACGGTCTCGTCCTCATCGACCGTCGAGGGGAGGGCATGGCCGTGGTCGCGCTTCGCCTGCTCGGCCGCCGGCTGCGGGATGCGCAGCGCGATCACCAGGTCGCCGGTCATCTGCGCGCCGCCCACGGGCAGCACCGCCGTGTGCGCCACGGCCCCGTGCACGTAGACCGCGAGGTCGGTCGCGCCGCCGCCGATGTCGATCACGGCGACCCCGTGCTCGAGCTCCTCGGGGTTGACCGCGGCCTGCGTGGAGGCCAGCGAGTCGAGGATGAGCGAGTCGACGCGGACACCGGCGCCCTCGACGCAGCGCAGCAGGTTGTGGATGGCCGAGGTCCCGGCCGTCACGATGTGCGTCTCGACGTCCAGCCGCGAGCCGAACATGCCGCGCGCGTCGACGACGTGGTCCTGGTCGTCGACGACGAAGTAGCGCGGGATGACGTGCAGCACCTCGCGGTTGTTGGGGATGTTCACGATGCGCGCGCTCTCGAGCGCGCGGCCCACGTCGCTGGCGGTGATCGCCTGGCGCGGGTCGGCGATGGCGACGATGCCGCGCGAGTTCATCGAGGAGACGTGCGGTCCCTTGATGCCGATGTGCGCGGAGAGGATGCGTGTCCCGGAGGCGCGCTCGGCCCGCTCGACGGACGAGGCGATCGCCTCCATGGCGACGTGGATGTTGTCGACCATGCCGCGGTTCAGCCCCTGCGACGGCCCGACGCCGACGCCGAGGATGCGGATCTCGTGCGCGCTCGCGAGCTCCGCCACGACCGTACAGATCTTGGTCGTGCCCACGTCGATGGCGGCGAAGGTTGCGTTGGCCATCAGCGCATCACCAGGTGGCGGCCGAACCGCAAGTCGATCTCCTGGACGTCGCGCTCCTCCTCGTCGAGCTCGTTCAGCAGGGCTCCCCATGCCGCGATCTTGAAGTCGTAGTTGTGCGAGTCGCCGAAGACTGCATCGGGCCCGTCCGTGACACGGATGACGAGCCCGCGGTCGTCGTGGAACTCGAAGCGCCCGACCTGCACGCCGAGGCGCTGCGAGCGCGCGTCGGTGACGAGGCGGGCGACGGTCTGCACCGTGTCGGCGTCGATCACGTCGCCGGTCTGCGGCGGCAGCGTGCCGGTGACGTCGATGATCGTCACCGCGTCGGGCGCGGGCGGCCGTCCGTGCTCGATGACGAGCCCGTCGGCGTCGATGACGGCGCGCTGCCCGGCGCTCTCCCAGTAGCCCCAGCCGTGGTGCTCGGTCACCGCGATGCGCACGCCCTGCGGCCAGTCACGCTCCACTGTGGCGGCCTTCACTTCCGGCAGCGTGGCGACAATGCGCCGAGCCGCCGCGCTGGCGTCGACCACGAGGAGCGAGCGCCCACCGAGGTCGGCGGCGGCCACCACGGCGTGCGGGTCGGCGATCTCGATGCCCGTCACGTCGACGTGCCGCACCCGCAGTGACTCGCCGGTGACGAGCACGTACGCGCCGAAGGTCACCCCGGCCGAGACGGCGACGACCGCCACGGCGAACGCCATGCCCCACCAGGGCAGTGCGCGCAGGCGCGTGCGCAGGCTGGTGCGCGGCAGGCGGCGCGGCCGCCGTCCGAGGTGGTAGCGTCGCTCGCCCAGCGCGGTGGCCTGGAGCGCGGGGTGTGCGCGCTCGCCGCGGCCGAACCAGAGCTGCGGCAGCAGTTTGCGCCGGCCCTTCCGGCCCGGGGTCCCGCGTCGCCTAGGCATAGGAGTGGACCTCCGCGTGGCGCTCCAGCCCGAAGTCCACGAGCTTCGAGATCAGCGACGGGTAGTCAACGCCCGCCTCGCCCCAGAGCCGCGGGTACATCGAGATCGGCGTGAAGCCCGGCAGCGTGTTGACCTCGATCAGGCGCACGGTGTCGGGCTCGCTGACGATAAAGTCGACGCGCGCGAGGCCCGTGCAGCCGAGCGCGCGGTAGGCCCGCACGGCGGTGTCCTGCACGCGCACCGCGAGGTCCTCGCTCAGTTGGGCGGGGACGATGAGGTCCGTGCTGTCGTCCTGGTACTTGGCTGCGTAGGTGTAGAACTCGTCGTGCGGGCGGATCTCGCCGAGGGGCGAGGGCTGCGGGTCGGCGTTGCCGAGCATCGCGCACTCGACCTCCGCGCCGTCCACGGCCTCCTCGACCAGCACCTTGCCGTCGTACCGCGCCGCGAGTTCGAGCGCCGGTCCGAGGTCTTCGCGGGACACGACCTTGCTCACCCCGATCGAGGAGCCGCCGTTCGCGGGCTTCGCGAAGGAGGGGTAGCCAATAACGCGCTCGACTCCCGCGACCGTCTCGTGCGATGGGGCGTCGCCGGCCAGTTCGGCGAGCTCGTCGCCCTCGAGGACCACGTAGGTGGGCTGGGGGATGGCCTGCGCGGTGAAGACGGCGCGCATGTGCGCCTTGTCCATCCCGATCGCGCTGGCCGCCACGCCCGCCCCGACGTACGGGATGTCCATCACCTCCAGCAGGCCCTGCAGCGAGCCGTCCTCGCCGTTGCGGCCGTGCACGATGGGGAACGCGACGTCGATCGCGGCGAGGGAGGCGAGCACCTCCGGGAGCCCCGTCAGGTCAGGGTCTTCCTCCATGCCGAGGTCGCCGTACTCCCCGACCTCGAGCCGGTCGATCCGCCGCTGTGTCTCCCGAGGGGTCAGCCAGGCGCCGCCGCGCGTGATCCCGAACGGCACGACCTCGAACCGCTCCGGGTCGGCCTCGCGCATGATCGAGCGGCCCGAGACCACGGAGACCTCGTGCTCGGGGCTGCGCCCGCCGAAGATCACGCCGAGCCGCATGCGCTCGCTCATGGCGTGCCCTCCTCGGCCAGCGTGTCCCCGTCGGCCAGCGCACCCTCCTCGGTCGGCACGGCGCCCAGCAGGTGGTCGCGCACGAGCGGCAGGACGGCGTCGACGGGACCGGCGCCGATGGTCAGGAACACGTCGCCGGGTCCCAGGTCGCGGGCCGCGGCTTCAGCGGCCTCCTCGAACGACTCGACGTAACGCGCGGGCGGGGCGGTGATCTCGGCTGCGAGGGCTGCTCCATCGATGCCCTCTTCCGGCTCCTCGCGCGCCGGGTACGTCGGCGCGACGATGAGCGAGTCGAGGCTCTCGAAGCACGTGCGGAAGCCCTCCAGCAGGTACCGCGAGCGCGAGTAGGTGTGCGGCTGGAAGCAGCCGACGATGCGGCGGCCGGGGTAGCGCTGGCGCGCCGCGCTGAGCGTCGCGCGTACCTCGGTGGGGTGGTGCGCGTAGTCGTCGACGAGCGTGACGCCCGCGACCTCGCCGAACACCTCGAATCGCCGCCGCGTGCCGGCGAAGTCGGCGATGGCCTGCGCCGCGCGGTGGAAGTCCACGCCCGCGCGCATCGCGACCGCGAGCGCGCCGAGGGCGTTCGTGACGTTGTGCCGGCCGGGCACGCGAAGCTCGATCTGCCCCAGCTCCGCGCCGTCGAGGAGCACCGTGGCCGCGAGGCCGCCGAGCGCCCCCGGCCGCACGTGGGTCGCGCGCCATTCGATGTTCGGGGCAAGCCCGTACTGCTCCACGCGCGCGCCGCCGGCGCGACGCCGGGCGCCGAGCTCGGCCGCCCACGGCGAGTCTGCGCAGACGAAGAGCGTCCCGTCCGGGCGGACGCGCCCGGCGAACGCCTCGAACGCCTCGCGCAGCCGCTCCGGCGTGCCGTAGTAGTCCAGGTGGTCCGGCTCGATGTTCGTGATGAGCGCGAACTGCGGCTCGTACTCCAGGAACGCCTCGGCGTACTCGTCCGCCTCGACCACCGCGAGGTCGCCCGCGCCGTCGCGCGCGTTCCCGCCGAGGTCCGGCGAGTCGCCGCCGAGCAGCACGAGCGGGTCGAGGCCGCCGCGCTCCGCCAGCAGCGCGGCGAGCGCTGTCGTTGTCGTCTTGCCGTGGCTGCCCGCGATGGCGAGCACGCGCCGGTCCTGCAGCAGGCGTTGCACCATCTCTGCCCGTACGACCACCTCGATGCCGCGTTCGCGCGCCTCGGCCAGCTCGGGGTTCTCGGCCGGGGCCGCGACGGTCGTCACGACCAGCTCGGCGCGTCCGAGGTTGGACGCGGCGTGGCCCTCGTAGATGGTCGCGCCCTGTTCCTGGAGGCGTCGCGTGTAGTCGGATGTGGCGAGGTCGGAGCCGGTCACGACGTGCCCGCGGGCGAGCAGGATCTGGCCGATCGCCGAGAGGTGGACGCCGCCGGCGCCCACGAGGTGGACCCGCCGGGGGATCTCCGCGCCTGTCGCGCGCCCTCGGGAGCGGCTCAACGTCATCATGCCGCCAGCTCCAGCAGGGTGTCCGCGAGCTCCTGCGCCGCGTGCGGGCGGGCGAGCCCGGCCATCGCCTCGGCCATCGAGGCGCGCCGCGAGTCGTCGTCGAGCAGCTGCGTCACCTCGTCCTCGAGGCCGTCGAGGTCGTCGCCGCCGAGCATGGCGGCGGCGCCCTGGGATGCGAGGAACGTCGCGTTGGCGCGCTGGTCGGAGAAGCCGCCGGGGATCACGACGGCGGGCAGTCCCGCCGCAGGCAGCTCTCCGAGCACGGAGGCGCCCGCCCGCGTGACCGCGAGGTCCGAGGCTGCCATCGCCCACGCCATCTCGTCCGTGTACGCGCGCAATTGGTAGCGCTCGCGGTGCCAGAACGAGAGCTGCTCGCGCTCGTGGGCGAGCCACGCCTCCTCGTCGCGCCCGGCGATGTGGATGATCTGCGCCCGGTCGAGCAGCGGCTTCAGCGCGCTCGCGATCGCGAGGTTGATCGAGTGCGCGCCGAGCGAGCCGCCGGTCACGAGCAGCGTCTTGACGGACGGGTCGAGGTCGAAGCGGCGCGCGCCCTCCTCGCGCTCGGCGTCGGCGAACTGGCGGCGCACCGGGTAGCCAGTGACAGCCGCCTTGTCGGCGGGCAGGTACTCGAGGGAGCCGTGGACGGAGCACGCGACCTTCGTCGCCCGGCGCTGCAGCGCGCGTACGGCCCAGCCCGGGCGGACGTCCGGGAGGAAGAGCAGGAGTGGGATGCCGCGCTTGCTCGCCGCTCGGCCGACCGGGGCGGCGGCGTACCCGCCCGTCGCGAACACCGCCTGTGGCGCGTCGCGGTCGAGCCAGCGCAGCGACTCGCGGTACCCGAGCGCGAGCTGGATCGCCCCGCGCGCCATGCGCCACGGCGAGCGCGACCGGACGGGTGCGGCGCGGACCGCGCGGTACTCGAAGCCCTCGGCCTCGGCGACGGCGCGCTCGGGACCGCGCGGGGTGCCGTAGTAGAAGAGCTCGACGTCCCCGCGCTCGCGCAGGCGCTCTGCGACCGCCACCGATGGGTAGGCGTGGCCGCCGGTGCCGCCGCCGGTGAGCACGAACTTCATCGTGATGCCGCCGCCGCGCGGCGGCGTCCCTTCCGCGCCTCGCGCACCACGCCGCGCGAGGGCGGCTCGTTGGCCGGGTCGTCCAGCGCGGCATAGCGCGAGACGGACAGCACCACGCCGATGGCCGTGAGCATCACCGCCAGCGACGAGCCGCCGTAGGACAGGAACGGGAGCGTGATCCCGGTGAGCGGGATCGAGCGCGTCACTCCACCGACGTTGATCAGCAGCTGGAGCGCGATCCACATCAGGATCCCCGCCACGAGGAGCGACCCGAACGGGTCGGCCGCGCGCTGCATGATCCGCAGCCCGCGCCACAGCAGCAGCACGAACAGCAACAGCACCACCGTCACGCCGATGAACCCGAGTTCCTCGCCGATGATCGAGATGACGCCGTCGGTGTGTGCGGCGGGGACGAAGAGGAACTTCTGCCTCGATACGCCGAGGCCGAGGCCCGTCCAGCCGCCCGAGCCGAGCGCGATGAGCATCTGCAGGGTCTGGAAGCCGTAGCCCGCGGGGTCCGACTCCGCCGAGGTGAACGAGAGGATGCGCGTCATCCCGTAGCCGCCGACGACCACGAACGCAGCGGTGAACCCCACGGCCGTAACCACGAGCGCCAGCAGGTGGGTAAGGCGTGCGCCGGAGACGAAGAAGAGCGTGCCCGTGATGGCCGCGATCAGCAGCGCGGTCCCCAGGTCCGGCTCCAGGAGCACCAGCGCGGTGACCAGGCCCACCATCCCGACGAACGGCACGACGCCCAGCACGAGGTCGCGCACCGTCGGTCCCTTGGCGGCGAGCCAGGCGGCGAGGTAGACGATCACGGCCAGCTTCGCGAGCTCGCTTGGCTGTCCCGAGAACGGCCCGACCTCGATCCAGCGCGTCGGCCCACCCTCGACCGCGCTCACGCCGATGCCCGGCACGAGCGCGGCGGCGAGACCGGCCAGCGCGAGGAGCATGAGCAGCGGGCTCACCCGCCGCAGCCAGCGGTAGTCGATCAGGCTGGCGGCGAACATGCCGACGCAGCCCACGCCTGCCCACAGGACCTGGCGCCTGATGAAGAAGTCGGAGTCGTCGTGCGCGGCGTAGCCGAGCGCGTACGACGCCGAGTAGACGGCGATCAGCCCGATGATGAGCAGCATGATCACGATCGTCACGAGCACCCAGTCGGGCCCGTGACGCTTCGGCGCGGCGATGGCGGCAGCCCTCACGGCGCACCGCCCGTGACCGCCTCGACGGCTGCGCGGAACGCCGCCCCACGCTGCTCGAACGTGCGGTACGCGTCGAACGAGGTGCCTGCCGGCGAGCACAGCACCACGTCGCCCTCGCGCGCGATCGCTGCCGCCGCGTCCACGGCGGCCTCGACGTCTTCGACCTCGCGCAGCTCCGGGGCGTCGCCGTCGCGCACCGAGCGCACGGCGTCGACGAATGCGGGGCCGGCCTCGCCGAAGCCGATCACGGCGCGGCAGCGCTGCACGGCCTCGCGTGCGAGCTCACTGAGCGGGAGGTGCTTGTCGCGGCCGCCGAGGAGCAGCACCGCGGGTTCGTCGAAGGCGCGCAGGCCTGCGAGCGTGCGCTCGGGCGTGGTCGCGATCGAGTCGTTGACCCACGTCACCCCGCGCGCCCGCGACACCACCTCCAGGCGGTGGGGGACGCCACTGAACGCGCGGATGGCCCGCGCGGCAGCCTCGTCGTCCACACCGAGCTGCGCGGCAACGCCGACGGCGGTGACGACGTTGGCGACGTTGTGGTCGCCGCGAAGCGGGATCGCCTCGCGCTCGATGACGGCGTGCTCGCGCCCGCCCTGAACGCGCACGACCATCCCTCCGGAGACCGTCGCGCCGTCGCCCGGCAACGCACGCTCGACGGAGGTGTAGCGCACGGTGCCCGGCGCCTCCTCGGCGAAGCCCGCGGCGACCTCGTCGTCGATGTGGAAGATCGCGATGTCGTCGGGCTGCTGGAACTCGAAGATGCGCCGCTTCAGGCCGACGTACGCCGACCACGAGTAGGCGTCGAGGTGGTTGGGAGTGACGTTCGTCACGCACGCAACGTGCGGGCTCACCTCGACGGACTCGAGCTGCGTGTGCGACAGCTCCAGTACGACGCGGGTCTCGGGCTCGATGCGGTCGAGGAGGCCGAGCAGTCCCACGCCGATGTTGCCGCCGATGACATAATCGGCGCCCGATGCCTCGAGCATCGCGCCGACGAGGGCGGTGGTGGTGGTCTTGCCAGAGGAGCCGGTGATGCCTGCGACGGGCGCGGGGCAGACCTCGAGGAAGAGCCGGGTCATCGACGAGATCGGGACGCCGGCCCGGCGGGCGGCCCGGAGCGCGGGCAGGTCCTGCGGGACGCCCTGCGAGGCGAAGACGGTGTCCGCGCCGACCAGGTCCTCCTCGCGGTTCGCGCCCAGCGACAGGGTGACGTCGAGGCCGTCGATGGCGGCGAGGGCGTCGCCGAGCTGGTCGGCGGGGCGGGCGTCGGAGACGGTGACGCGGGCTCCGCGCGGCGCGAGGTATCGAACGAGATCGATGCCTTCAATGCCGAGCCCGACGACGGTCACGCGGGTACCCTCGTAGTTATGATCAGGCGCCAACTCACCTTTATGGTTTTCGTACACGCTTATATCACACCGCCAGTGCCAGTGCGATGCCGACCATCGCCCCGGCGAACGCGAATAGCCATAACCGCAGCACCACCTGCGGCTCGCTCCACCCGATCAGCTCCATGTGGTGATGCAACGGTGTCATGCGGAAGAAGCGGCGCCCGCCCGTGGTCTGGAAGTACGCGATCTGGATGAGCGTCGATCCCGCCTCGACGACGAACACGATCCCGATGATGGGCAGCAGCAACCAGTGGCCGGTCATCAGCGCGACCGTCGCCAGCGAGGCGCCCAGCGGCAGGGCGCCCGTGTCGCCCATGAACAGCGACGCGGGGTGGGCGTTGTACCAGAGGAACCCCAGCAGTGCGCCCGTCACCGTGAACGAGAACGTCGCGAGGAACGCCTGCTCCTGCAGGAACGCGATCACGGCGTACGCGGCGAACGCCACCGCCGCGGTGCCGCCGAGGAGCCCGTCGAGCCCGTCGGTGATGGAGACGGCGCTCGTCGTGGCGATGATGGTGACGACGGCGATCGGGATGTAGAAGAGCCCGAGCTCGTACCCGCCGAGCCAGGGGATGTTCACGCTCCGCGCCTCGAGCAGGAAGTAGAGGATGAGCGATACCGCCAGCGCGAGGCCGACCATGTACCCGAACTTCAGCCGCCACGTCAGCGCCCTCCAGCCGGGGAAGCGGTCGACGAGCGTCCCCATGTCGTCGAGCGCGCCGACGATGAGCCCGGAGATCACGACGCCGAGGGGCAGGAGGATGCTGAACCGGTCGAAGAGGTTCGTTGGGACGGTCACGACGGCGACCGCGCCGAAGATGAGCAGCCCGCCCATCGTCGGCGTGCCGGCCTTGATGTTGTGCGTCGAAGGGCCGTCCTCGGAGATGGCCTTGCCGATCCGCTGGCCTCGCAGCCAGCGCACGACCGAGCCGCCGCCGAGCAGGGCGACGATGAACGCGGCACTCCCGGCGAGCAGCGCTTCGGTCATGGCGTGGCTCCCTCGGGTGCGTCGTCGTTCGCGGCCCTCGACGCGAGCTGCGATTCCACCTCGGCCACCACCGTCTCGAGGGCAAGCGCCCGCGAGCCCTTCACGAGCAGCGCGTCGCCCGGCCGCAGCGTCGCAAGCAGCGCCCGCGCGGCAGCCTCCTTCGAGTCGACGTGCTCGGCGGCCTGGAGGCCGCAGCCCTGCGCGGCCCGCGCGATCCGCGACGCGAGGTCGCCGACCGTGAACAGCACGTCGGCGACGCCCGCCGCGCGCCGCCCGACCTCGTCGTGCGACGGCTCGGCGAGGTCGCCGAGTTCGAGCATGTCGCCGAGCAGCGCGAGCTTGCGCCCGGGCATCTCGGCGAGGAGGTCGAGTGCGGCCAGCGTCGCGGCCGGGCTCGCGTTGTAGGTGTCGTCGAGCAGGGTGATGCCGCCGGGCAGCGCACGCACGGTGAGCCGGAGTGGCACGTCCAGGAACTCGAGCGCGCCGCAGACCTCGTCGAACGGTACGTCGTCGACGAGCCCGGCGGCGGCGGCGGCCAGCACGTTCGGGAGCAGGTGCGCGCCGGGCAACGGCACGCGCACGCGTCGCTCCTCACCCTGCGCGTGCAGGGTGAACGCGAAGCCGTCCGCGCCGAGCGGTTCGAGGTCCGTGCCACGTACGTCGGCGTCCTCGGCGGTCCCGAACCGCGTGACCGGCGCGGCCGTGTGGCCGGCCATGGCGGCGACGACGGGGTCGTCGACGTTGAGCAGCGCGTGGCCGTCCGGCGTCAGCGCCTCGACGAGTTCGCGCTTCGCGCGCGCGATCGCGTCGAGTGAGCCCGCGCGCTCGAGGTGTACCGGGCCGACGTTGAGCACGATGCCGGTGCGCGGGCGCGTCCACGTGCAGAGCAGCGCGATCTCGCCCGTGGTGTACATGCCGTGCTCGATCACGGCTCGCTCAGTGCCGGGCTGCATCTCGAGGAGGCAGAGCGGCACGCCGATCTCGTTGTTGTAGTTCAGCTCGCTGGCCTGTACGCGGTAGCGCCTCGCGAGCACCGAGGCGGCCATGAGCTTCGTGGTCGTCTTGCCGACGTTGCCGGTCACGCCGACGACCTCGCTAGCCGGGAGCGCGTCACGCCACGCGGCGCCCAGCTCCTGCAGCGCGGCGAGCGGGTCGTCGACGACGAACAGCGCCGAGCCCTCGATGGCGGCGGCGTCGGCGGGCGGTGCGCCGACGAGGACGCCCGCGGCGCCGCGCCGCACGGCGTCGGCGGCGAACTCGCCGCCGTCGACGTGCTCGCCCGGCAGCCCGACGAACAGGTCGCCGGGCTCAACGCGGCGCGAGTCGATGACGGCGCGCGTGAACCGCGCGTCGGGGCCGCGCCGCTCGGTGAGCCGGCCGGCCAGCACGCGGCCGGCGAACGCGGCGTCGAGGCGTGGGGTGGTCATGGCGCGGCCACCTGCGGCTGGGTGATCGGCACGTTGAGGTAGTCCATCACGTCCGCCGCGATGCGCGAGAAGACCGGCGCCGCCACGATG
>DAOULE010000182.1:0-24189 GCA_034420575.1 Dehalococcoidia bacterium | reverse complement strand
ACGGACTCCGCTACCGATTGGCCGCGTCGCGCCGGCCGAGAGCCGCTGGCTGCAGTGAGCGCGTTCGGCCTGACTGGGGCCAATGCTCACGTCGTCGTCGAGGGATACACGTCCACGACGTCCGCCCCGGGAGTCCAGGCTGCCGGGGTGCCGCAGCCCGTCGAGTTGGCATCGCCGGAGGGTACGGAGCTACCCGCGCCCATGCCTGATGCAATCGAGAGCCGGGGCGCCGCACGCATCCTGCCGTTGTCCGCCCGGTCGCACGAAGCCCTCCGCGACCTCGCGCGCAGCTACCTCGTATGGATGGACGCGCCGGAGCGCGGCTCGTCCGATTCGCAGCTGGCGGATGCCGCCTGGACCGCCGGTGTCGGGCGAACCCACTTTTCCCACCGCTCCGCCGTGATGTTCACTGACGCCGGCACCCTCCGCAGCGGTCTGCAAGCACTGGCGAACTCAACCAATGGCGCCGGACCGTCTGCAGCCCGACGACTCGGTTTCGCCTACGGACCAAAGGTCGGCAATTCGCCAGCGGCGGCTCGGGCGCTATACGAGTCCGAGCCGGTCATGCGGGCGATCCTCGACCGCTGTGAGGAGGTCTTCCTGGCCAGCCGCCGGGCCTCGTTGCTCCGCTCCATGTTCGGGGACGACGCGCGCGAGGCCGGCGAGGATGCACCGTGGCGTCAGCCTGCCGCCTACGCACTCCAGTGCGCGCTGACGGCCCTTTGGTCGAGCGTGGGGCTCCGGCCCGACGTTGCGCTGGGGCACGGCGTCGGGGAGCTTACGGCGGCTCGGGCGGCCGGGATCTTCAGCCTCGAGGCAGGGATGCGCCTCGCAATCGCGCGCGCCGACGCAGCGCAGCTCGGTACCGAGGGCACCGCACAGAACGTCGAGGCTGTGAGGGCCGCGTTCGACGCGGCCCTCGCAGCGTCTCCGCCGTCGCGTCCGTCGATTCCCGTGCTGAGCGGTACAGCGGGGGCGCCGACGAGGGCGGACGAGTCATTCGGTGCGGCCTACTGGCGGCATCAGGCGCTGTCGCTGGCGACGTTCGCTGGAGGGCTGAGGGCGCTCGGCGAGGCGGGCGCGGACGTAGTGGTGAGCATCGGCGCGAGCAATGACTCCCTGGGCGCGGTCGCCCCTTCGGACGCGGCGCCCACCGTGATTCCGAGTCTGGGAGACAGGACGGAGGAGGACGTTGAGCCTTCGGGCGCGTTCGTCCGCGCAGTGGCGCGGGCCTACGAGGCGGGACTCGATGTTGCGTTCGGCGGCCTGTTCGCGGGCGAGCGTCGGAGGCGCGTAGCACTTCCCGGCTACCCGTTCCAGCGCCGTCGCTACTGGCTGGAACCAGCCTTACGACGATAGCCAGCCCCCTCGATGAAGTCCTCTTCCTCGTTGCTCCGCCCAGTCGAGACAGGATCGTCGGGAGGGGACTACCTACTTCCAGCCGGTGCTTGAACTGCGGCGCCATACCCTGCGAGCAGCGCCTCGACCTAGCGTCGCGGTGCATCGCCGGCGAGACGACGGCGTCGGCTGATCCGTACGCTCCGCACTCATGGAGCCACGTCCGAGGCCGTCGCCGCCCTCGGCGCTCGCCAGTCTGGCGTAGGTGGTCGGGGTACGTGCCATCATGCTCTCGGGTCCTATGCCGCACTATCGACCCGCGGGGCATCGTCCGCGGTCTACACGGGGTACACGAGGACCTCGCGGAGCGCGGGCCGCGCCGGGTGACGAGTGGACTCGCCTCCCGCCCCCCTTCCCCCGTGCCGGTACGTGACGCCGATGTGCGCGAGCGCTCGTTTAGCCAGACGCGGCCGGCGCGCCACGGCACGATTGTGGTAACTTGCCCTACCCAATGAGTCTGTTGTCCGGTTCGGCTAGACGGGATCACCCAGCGCAGTATGCAGCACCTGCTTGACCCCCTCCCGCAGGCTCGCGTGCCTGATCGCCGGGCCTGTTGTCTTTCTCGACTGCTTGCGAGGCGCAGCCTGCACCTCGCGTCACCGCCGCTCCTGCGCCCTCGCCCGAGGCGACCTCAACGCGCTCGCCGCCACCGCCGTGCCCGCCGAGGACGTGGGCGAGGTGGGTCCGTCGAGCCCCGCACGCGGGCAGCTCCGGTCAGCGGGAGCGCGACCGACCCTCCTCCCACGGACTACCAGTCAGGGTGCCGAGGCGGCTGAGCAGGGCTGTGGCGTGCTGCTCGTCGCCGAAGACCCCGAAGTACATCGACGCTTTCGGGATCGGACTTGAGCGGAGGATCAATCATGAAAGTCACGGCACGATATGACCTGCGAGGCAAGATGGGGCCCGCTGCAGAATGGGCGCGGATACGCGAGGCTCTGGGGTTCGATGCGCTGCGGTTTCCTGAGCTGGCGCACGACCCATTCCCCACTCTGGCGCTTGTAGCCGCGCAGACCCATTCGGCAAGCATCGGCACGGGCGTAGCTATCGCATTCGCCCGGTCGCCGTACGTGACGGCCAAACTCGCCTGGGACCTGCAGGAGTACTCGCGCGGCCGAATGCTGCTCGGCCTCGGTCCACAGGTGCGCGCGCACAACGAACGACGGTACTCCGTACCGTGGGGCCCACCGATCCCAAGACTGCGCGAGTACGTCGAGACGGTGCGCGCCATCTGGCACACATGGCGCACAGGAGACCCTCCTGTGTATGAGGGGGAATACTACCGCTTCACGCTCGAGGGTCCCCAATACAGTGCCGGCCCCACCGGCTATGCAGACCCCCCGATCCTGCTCGCGTCCTCCCAACCTCGCACCACCCGGCTCGCAGGCGAAGTTGCGGACGGCGTGGTGTGGTCGCGGATCGTCAGTTGGGCCTTTCGCGACGAGGTCCTGTTGCCGGCCTTGGAAGAGGAAACCCGTGTTGCGAACAAGAACCCGAGCGAGCTCGTGATCGCGGGGGGCGGCTTCATCATCACGGCGCGTGACGAGGCACGGCTCGAACTCAGAGTGGCTCGCACGCGGCGCCTGATGGCGATCTACGCGTCGGCCAGAGAACACCACAGACAGATGAAGCACATCGGATTCGGGCGGGAAGCAACACTGCTGTACCTCCTCTCCGCCGAGCAGCGGTGGGATGACATGGAACAGGTCATCGGCGACGACTTTTTGGATGAATTTGCAATTGTTGCCACGTGGGACGAACTCCCCACGAAGGTGGCCGAGCGCTACGGTGGCGTGAACACCGAAGTGGAGTTCCCGGCCAAGATCGAGACACCCGAAGACGCCGAGCATGCACGTGAAGTGATCGACGCTCTACAGGCTATCCCCGCATACGGTGAGACCGGGCGCGCCCCTCCCGCCGCTCAGGGGTGAGGGCATGCAACGGGTGGGGCCCTGCGGTGAAGGCGCCCTGACGGCACTCGAGTGGCCGGTGGTCAACATACACTGGCCAAGAACGAATATGGGTTGGGGGACACTATACGGGCTCAGGCTTCCAAAGCAGTTCCTTGACGATGGTGACGCGGCAGTTACAGCACGATCGCACATGAATTAGGCCACCTGCTGGGCCTTGACCACTACGGCGTTTCGTCTGGAAGCCGGTACTGCGCATTGAAGGAGGAAACTGACGGGAACGCAGTGTGTATTGCGGGTTCGATGGAGGCTGGACCAGCCGTTAAGGGCCCAGGAGTCGGCGTGGATCTCATGCCGAATACTTGCTGTTATTCCTTGCTCCCCGTGGCGCTGGACAAAGAGAATTACAGGACGCTATACGTGCCGGACGCCCCCACGGATATCTCAGCGAAATCGCTGAGGCCGCGAGCAGCGGTGATCAAGTGGGATGCTTCAGCGTGCATGTTGAATCCACGTTCGTGGTGCAGTGCCTGCGATTGCATGATCCTCCGCCCGGGGAGTCGTGGGAGACAGTAGCCGGACTGGACTTGGAGCCTCGGCCGCTCCCAGTTCTAGGTTCGTCGCGGACTCAGTACACGATTCTGGAAGGAGAGGAGCCGGGTAGCCGGACCTACCGCGTGGTCGCGCTCACGAGGGCTCCCGGCCAGCCGACGTTGCCCCATGCGTCTGACAATCCATCCGCGTCGAAGCCGGTCACAGTTGACGTGGTGCCCGACCCGGTCATCAAGACGCGCTTCAAGCCGTCGGGACACGGACACAGTGTTTGCGGTCGATCCCGTGAATCTGGCCGCCGACACCTCAACGGATGCTGCGGAACTTGTGACGATGCCGGCCCGCATACCGCTCGTTACGCCGGCGACGATGCCACTCGCGCCAGCCGCTGTGCGCAATGACCTCTACCTGTTCCGCGCGACCTTCACGGAGGGCGCCAGGATCACACTGCCGCAAAGGTCCTGGAGAGTACGAGCTACAGCAGCGTCGCTCTGGTGTTCGCCGAGTACCCCTGGCGGTGATGGACGCCGCGATGACGGCGCGGGTGCCGGGGGCCGTCTCCTCGGCCTCGCGTTCCACCTGCGGGTCAGGTCCCCGTCATGCTTCCTCCGCCGTGGCCATCCGGTAGCCGACGCCGCGCTCGTTGAAGATGTAGGTGGGATTGGCCGCATCGTCGCCGAGCTTCTGGCGGAGCTTCCTGACGCAGGTGCGCACCGCCTCCGATTTCACCCCGGGACTCATGCCCCAGATCCGGTGCAGCAGGGACTCCTGAGTGACGACCCGTCCCGCGTTGAGCGACAGGACGCGCAGGAGTTCGTATTCGGTGGGTGTGAGCGCGAGCGAGCGGCCGGAGAGGCTGACCTGCCGCCGGTCGTAGTTAATGGAGAGCTCGCCCGACACGAAGGGGACACTCTCAGCTCGCCGTCTCAGTGCTGCCCGGACCCTGGCCACGAGTTCCGTCGGCGAGAACGGCTTGACGAGGTAGTCGGCCGCGCCCAACTCGAGCGCCTCGGCGATGGTCTCGTCCCGGCGGTAGGCAGAGATAAAGACCACAGGTAAGTCTGCCAGCTCAGGAACCTGCTGCATCAGCTCCAGCCCGTTGGTGTCCGGGAGCATCAGGTCGAGCAGCACCAGGTCGGGCTTCTCGGTGCGAATGAGGGACGCCACTTCGTCAGGGTCGCCGGTCACGAGGGCCCCAAAGCCGGCTGTGGCGAGGGCGTCGCGAACGAACCGGAGGGTGTTCGGGTCGTCGTCAACGACGAGAATGCGCAGCGGATCGCTTCCGTCCACGCTTGCCGGCGCCGGCCCGGACGCGGGGGGCGTCGTGGCCGTCGGGACGGTGAACGTGATGCGCGTGCCCTGACCCGGCCCGCCGCTCTCCGCCCGGATGCGGCCGCCGTGGGCCTCCACCAGCCCCTTGCAGATGGAGAGCCCGAGGCCGTACCGGGCCCCTCCTGCTCCACCGTCGTCCCCGGCGTGCCTGCGGAACACGTGCGGCAGACGCTCCGCCGCGATGCCGCGGCCATGGTCGGTGACCGAGACCGCGACGTGCACGTCGTCGCGAACCGCCTCAATGAGGATCGGGGACGACTCCGGGGCGTACCGGGCGGCGTTGGCGAGCAGATTGTTGAGCACCTGCACAATGCGCCGGGGGTCCGCCATCACCGGCGGGAGATCGGGCGGCAGATCGATCAGCACGGAGTGCCGGCTACCGCCGCTCAGGAAGGTGCTCCTCGCCCGGTCCACCATCGCGACGACCTCCGCGGGCTGGGGCGTGACCGAGAGCGTGCCCGAGTCGATGCGGCCGGCATCGAGGAGGTCGCTGATGAGGTCCTGCATGTGCTCGGCCTCTTGATCGATGATGCGGTAGAATTCGCGCAGCTCGGCCGGATCCAGATCCCGGGTCTCGCTCAGCAGGGTTGCCGTCGAACCCTTGATCGAGGTCAGCGGCGCGCGCAGCTCGTGGCTCACCATGCTCAAGAACTCGGTCCGCTGCCGTTCCAGCTCCTCCAGCGGTGAAAGATCCTGGATCGTGACCACCATGGACTCGACCGTGCCGTCCTCGCCGCGGATCGGCGTGGCGCTGACCAGTGTGCGCACGCTCCCCCCGCCCGGCGCCGAGAGCACGAACTCCTCGGCGTGCACAGTCTCCGCGTCGCCCAGCGCGCGCGTCAGCGGCAGCTCCGCGAACGCGATCTCTTCGCCCTCGGCCCGCCGAACCGTCAGCACGCGCAGCAACTCCTGGGGAGAGCGCCCCGAGGGGTCAAGTTCCGCGACGATCCGCCGCCCCTCGCGATTGAACCGCACCAGCTCGCCGGTCTTCGCCTCGAACACCGCAACGCCTACTGCCGAGGTGTCGACCAGCGCCTCCAGATCGGCGCGGGCGCGCCGCTCGTCGCGATAGGCCTGAGCGTTGGCGATGGCCGTCGCCGCCTGGGACGCAAACAGCACGAGGGTTTCCTCGTCCTCGGCCGTGAAGCCCCGTCCGCCTTCCTTGTTGGTGAGATAGAAGTGGCCGACGTTCACGCCCCGGTGACGAATCGGCGCCCCGAGGAAGCTCCGGCGAAGAATCGGCGCGGTGGGAAAGCCGAGCGCATCCACATGGGACGCCAGGTCGTCGACGCGCAGCGGCCGCGGACTCTGGAGCAGGTACCCCCAGAGCCGCTCCGCTTCGGGCAGGCCGTGGAGTTGCCGGCGTTCCTCGGGCGTCAGGCCGGACGAGATGAAGTCCCCGCCCGGTGCGAGCTGGTCCACCGTCGTGATCGCCGCGTTGGCTGCGCCGGTGAGCACGCGGGCGCTCTCGACCACCTCGCGCAGGACCGACTCGAGGTTCAGGCTGTCGCTGATGCGCAGGCTCGCCGAACTCAGCCGCGCCATGCGCTCCCGCAGCCCCGCGATCTCCCGGTCCGGTTCGTCGAAGTTGCTCAACTGTCGTCCTCCGGATGCGCACACCCGAGTGGGCAAGCTTCCTGCCTATGTACCATGTCGCCGGCGGAAGCGCGCAGCGGCGCTCCGACCGCTTCGGCGGCCTATAGACACGACCCCGCCATGTAAGATCCTGTTTTCGCCACACTACGGCCACATCACGGCCGATATAGTGACTCACGGACGCGTCGCTCGTCAACGCGATAGTCCGACGCCCGATCCGTATCGGGCTGGTCGGCGGCCGTCACCTGCGACGCTGGGCAGGCCCGATCCGCCTCGGAGTAGCCCCACCGAGGCCGAGGCCATCAGCGCGCCCCAGCGGTTCATCCACAGCCCGCAGGGATGCGGTGGCGCGGGCACCGACACTGCGGCTCACGAGGCGGCTGTGCTGTGGGGCGACCAGCCGCGTGAGGTACTGGTCCACGTGCTCCCGGCGGCTGCCGGAGCAGGGTTCCACGTAAGCTGCCGTCTCGCATCTGCCGCCTCGCCACAGGCGATCCCGCCGCCAGGGACCCTCGAGGCCCGGCACGCCCTCGTCGGCGCATGAGCCGCGAACCAACCCTGCTCGACGCCGGGCCGGCGCGATCGCGCTGCGCGCCAGATTCGCCGGCATGGCGCCGCGTAACGCGAAACAATCGGTATGCCTGCCGAATACCTCGCACGGCGGCGAGAAGGCGCGGGGATCGACGCCCCGCCCGGAACGGAGTGGTCATGGAGACGTGTCCCGGTGCAGCCGGCCTCGAGTCGGCCCGAAGGAGCCCCGCACTGCCGCTCGGGCACATCGACCTCGCCTCGAGGAGCGAGGCGCTGCAGCCGACGGCCCGGAAGATATCGTCCCACCCCGAACTGCCGCAGCCGCTTGCCGTCGTCAACATCGCCACGACGGGCGGTTGGCGGCGCAGCGACCGCATCGCCGCGCTGCTGTGCGTCCTGCTGCCCGCGCCCGGCCAGGTGCTGCTGTTCCTGGAGACGGTCGACCCCGCCGCGCCGATCCGGCCCGACGGCCCCGCCGCCCATGGCCTCACCCGCAAGGACGTTGCACACAGCCCGGCGTTCGAGGAGATCGCGGCGCCTCTGGCGAAGCGCCTCGCCGGCTACCATGTTGCGGGGCTCCACCCGGAGGGCGATGACCTCATGCTGCTGCGGCAGCACTTCTCCCTGGCCGGCGTCCACGCGCCGCTCACAAACACGCGAGTCGACCTCCAGCACGTGCTCCCCGACCACGAGTTCCGGCAGCTCGAGATGGCGCTGCGCTTCGACTGCGGTCGGACGGTCGACTGCGCCTGCGGCGGCGGCGACGGAGGTCGGCGCGCCTGCTGCTTCGGGCGGCTCGCGCGGTGTCCGGGCCGGCCATCGCCGGGCGCACCGGGCCGGAGCGGACGCCCGGGGTCCGTGCCGCGGGCCGCACCGCGAGTGCGGGCGACATGCCCGGCTCGGCTCACCCGCCACGCTCCCAGCACATTCGGATAGACGCGGCGGGTGCTCGGGGTTCCCGAGGCAGGGCTCCCTCGATGCGGGAAACCCTCCCGGCGGGGCGATATGGACTAGTCTGGACTAGACTAGTCCATGTTCTGGAGGCGCCATGACGTCGGAACGTACCGGAACCCCTCGCACGTGGACGATCGCGGAGGCCAAGGCGCGCCTCTCCGAGATCCTGCGGCTGGCGGAGGAGGAGGGCCCGCAGCGCATCGGCGTGCGCAACTCCTTCGTCGTCGTCCCCGAGCGCGTGTGGCGGGAGCACGAGCCGGAACCGGAACCGGAACCGAGGCTGCCACTCGGCAAGTGGCTCGTGCAGAACTGGCCGCGGGGCGTCGAACTGGAACTTCCCGATCGCCGAGACCCACCACGCGAGATTCCCTTCGCAGACTGGGAGGATGACGAATGGGACGATGAGTGAGCGGGCTTCTCCTCGACGCCAACGTCATCTCGGAAATCGGCAGGCCGCGCCCTGACTCCCGCGTGCTTGCGTTCCTCGAAGCCGACGCTGCGCTCTGGCTATCGGCCATCGCGTTGCACGAGGTGGAGTTCGGGATTCAACGACTCGACCCTGGGCCTCGTCAGGAGCGATACCGACGAGCCCTCTCGGACGTTGTTACCCAGCACGCTGAGCGAATCCCCGGGGTGGGTCGGCTTGAGGCCGTCCATGCCGCGAGCCTACGCGTCGAAGCCGCGCGCTCAGGCCGAACACTGCATATTGCCGACGCCCTGATCGCCGGCACTGCGAGGGCCAACGACCTCACCCTCGCCACTCGCAACGTGCGGGACTTCGAGGGGCTGGACGTCGAGGTCGTGAACCCGTGGGAGCGGCTCTGACCACCGGTCGCGCATGACGCTGCGTCCCGGACTCCGTA
Source organism: Dehalococcoidia bacterium (assembly GCA_034420575.1). Taxonomy (GTDB): domain Bacteria; phylum Chloroflexota; class Dehalococcoidia; order UBA2979; family UBA2979; genus VXMT01. The sequence continues at coordinate 15,056 of DAOULE010000182.1, read as the reverse complement.
GGCTGGCGGCATGAACCTCCTCGAAGACCCCGGCCGCTTCCACTGGAAGTGGATCGTCATCGCCGTCGGGCTGCTCGTCGTCTACGCCATCGAGCGCTCCGTCCGTACCGGCGGGCTCTTCTAGCCCTCGCACGCCCCGGGGCGCGGCCTCTCCGTGGACCTCTCGCACCTCTCCGCCGTCGAGCGCTGGCTGCTGGACCACGCCGCGCCCGAGCCGCTCGACTCCGCCCGTGCGCTCTACGAGCTCATGCTGCGCCAGCGCGGCGGGCAGCTCCCGTTCGTCGACGTGCCCTACGACGCGCGCCGCGAGGAGCACTGGGCCGACGCCGCCCGCGTCGCCGACTACGTCGCGCATGCGCCCGAGGGCGCGCGGCGCGTCCTCGACGTCGGTCCCGGCGACGGCTGGCCCGCGCTCCCCATCGCGGCGTCGCGCCCCGACCTCGAGGTCATCGGCGTGGACCCCGCGGAGCCGCGGACACGGGTCTGCGCCGCCAACGCCGCGCGGCTCGGCCTCGCCAACGCCTCGTTCGTCACGGGCGACGCGGCCGCGCTGCCGCTCGCCGGCGCCTCGGTCGACCTCGTCACGGCGGCCTCGGCGCTGGAGGAGGCGGCCGACCCGTCGTCGGTCTTCGCCGAGCTGCGGCGGGTGCTGCGCGACGGCGGCGTGCTCCGCGCCTCGTACCAGGACTGGCGACTCGCGGCGCCCTCGATCGAGACCGTGCTGCTGTGGGACGGCGTCGACCGCCGGGGCACGCCCGGGGCGACGCCGCTGCGGCTCTACACGTACGTCCACCGCCTCCAGGCGCCCGCCGCCGAGCGACGGTGGACCCTCGAGCTCCCCGCCGAGGGCGCCGCCGCCGCGCTCCACCAGGGGGCGCTGGAGGCCTCGGCTGCGGGCCGCCGCGCCTACGGCGAGACGCTGCTCACGCCCTCGCTCGCCGCGGAACTCGGCGTGCCGCTGCTGGAGCGCCTGGCGCCGCTCGCACGTCGCGCGACGGTGGTGGAGATGCGCCGGTGGACGACGGAGTGGCTCCTCGGCGCGCTGGAGGCGGCCGGCTTCCGCGAGGCACGGCCCACCGCCCACCCCGGCGACGTCGCGCGCCACGTCGGCCGCGAGCTGATCGCGCGCGGGGACGTCGACGCCGTCGCCCCGCACTTCGCGGCCCTCGCGGCCTCGATCGGCGCGGCGGCGGGGCGTCGGCCGGGCCGGGAGATGGTCGCCGCGCGGCGCTGAGCGGTCGCTACGAGGGGCCGATGATGCGCTGCATCTCCTCGTCGGTGAACGCGCGCAGCGTCTCGCTGGTGACGTTGCCGGTCTGTGCGATGTTGAACGCGCCGTTCATCATCGCCTCCTCGCTGGGCGCGTTGACGACGGTGACGAGGTCGTAGTGGCCCTGCGTCCAGTAGTGGCCGAGCACCTCGAAGCCCGCGGCCTCGTTGAGCTCGCGGATCTCGTCGGCGCGGTGGACGGTCTCCTTCAGTCGCTTGCGGCCCTCGTCGGTGAACCGGTAGAGCACGACGTAGCGCGGCATCGCTCCCCTCCTCGCCTGCCCCGGGAGCGTACCGCCGCACAGCGGCTGCGAGTAGCCGTGAGGACCTCGGCGCGGGCGGCTCACCCCTTGAGCGCTTCGTGTTCCGCGTCGCGGGCCTAACGCCCCGGTGCGGTGTAGCCCGCGCATGGATGCCGACAGGCGATAATGGATGCCGACCAGGGGAGGTTAGAGTGATTCCTGCAGTTGCCGACCGCGCTTCGGAAATCGAAGTGCTCTGCCGCCGCTACCACGTCGGACAGCTCGGGCTGTTCGGCTCAGCCGCCAGCGGTGGGTTCAGCGACGGCGTGAGCGACCTCGACTTCCTCGTTGAGTTCCAGCCGCCGGCATTCGATGCCTACGCGGACGCGTACTTCGGACTCCTCGAGGCCCTCGAGGCGTTGTTCGGCGTACCCGTCGACCTCGTCGTCCAGTCGGCGATCACCAACCCGTACTTCCTGCAGTCAGTCGAACGCACCCGGACGCCCATCTATGAGGCTTGAGAGCCGGAAGTACCTGGAAGACATGCAAGCGAGCAGCCGCACTGCTGTCGGGGTTCACCGCGGGCAAGTCCCTTGCGGACTATGAGGGCGACGCTCTCCTGCGGGCTGGCGTCGAGCGCGAGTTCGAGATATCGGTGAGGCGATGGGCAACTCGCTCGCGTCGACGAGCCAACCGCCGCCCGAATCGACGGTTATCGGCGGGTCATCGCGTTCAGGAATGTGCTGATCCACGGGTACGCCGAGATCGATCATCGGCTTGTGTGGGATGTCGTCCAGACGAACCTCCCCGCGCTCGTGGCACAGGTCCAGGCGCTGCTCGACGAGGAGTAACCGGCACGTCCCACGCTGCGGTTCAGGCCAGCCGCTTCTCGTAGATCACGTCGCCGCGGTGCAGGCGGTACGCAGTGTCGTACGTCTGCTCGGCCGAGCGCACGGTCGGCGAGTGGGCCGTCAGGAAGCGCGCCGCGCCGCTCAGCACGTGCCCGCCCTCCGGCCGGTCTCCAAAGTGCTCCGCCAGCCGCACGGCCGCCTCGAAGATCTGGGACTCGTGGAACCCCGAGTCCTCCCGCAGCAGCGCCGTCCCCAGCCCCGCCACCAGCTCATCGCGGCAGCCGCTCGCCAGCAGGTCGGCGGCGCGAGCTGCGGTCTCGTCGACGCGCTGCTGGCGGTCGAACTCCGCGAGTAGCGCCCCGAGCCGCCGTGAGGCGGCTGCGAGTAGCCGTGAGGACCCCGGCGGCACGCGAAGGAGGGGCGAGCAGGCTCAGGGCTGCTGGACGCGAGTTCAGCGACCCCGGAGCTCCTCGATGTACTCGTCGACATCGAAGGTGGCGTCGAGAGCGCCATCGAGGATCCCGCTGACCCGATCCACTGGATGACCGGGGACGGGCCGCACGAGCAGGCCGTCTGCGGTCGGTGTGATCTCGACCTCGGTGCCGGGGGTCAGCCCGAACCGCTCCCGCAGCATCTTCGGGAGAGTGACCTGACCTCGTTTGCCAATTCGCATGCCTGCACCAGCTCCCGGCCAACGCGACATATCCATCGTACGGGCGCGATACCCGTCATGGGCAGTCGCAGGCGACCACCGACGGATCGAGCCGATGCCGGAGCGCCGGGCTACTCGTAGATCACGTCGCCGCGGTGCAGGCGGTACGCCGTGTCGTACGTCTGCTCGGCGGAGCGCACGGTCGGCGAGTGCGCCGTCAGGAACCGCGCAGCGCCGATCAGCACGTGCCCGCCCTCCGGCCGGTCCCCGAAGTGCTCCGCCAGCCGCACGGCCGCCTCGAAGATCTGGAACTCGTGGAACCCCGAGTCCTCCCGCAGCAGCGCCGTCCCCAGCCCCGCGACCAGCTCGTCGCGGCGTCCCGCCGCCAGCAGGTCGGCCGCGTGGCTCGCGGTCTCGTCGACGCGCTGCTGCCGGTCGAACTCCGCGAGCAGCGCCCCGAGGTCGCCCGAGCCGTTGCCGTTCCTCGCGAGGTGCGGGATCGGCTGCTTTGGCACGTTGAGGAAGCGGTCCAGGTACACGGCAGCCGCGCCGTGCAGGACGCCTCGGGCCAGCTCGCGCGAGGGCGCGCGCCGCATCGCCTGGAACAGCGCGTGGGCGTACGTGAACGTGTGGTGCACCGTGTCCCAGTCGCCGAACTCGTTCGCGACGTGGAAGTGCACGGCGCGCCGCGCCGCCGCGTAGGCGACGGCCGCCGAGAGCTCGACGAGCGGCGCGCCCTCGCGCGCCGCCTCGACGACGCCGTGCAGCGAGACGCGCGGCTCGTCGTCGAGGATCGACTCGGCGAGGGGCAGGTGGCCGTCCCACGCCTCGTTGCTCTCGCCGCCCTCGGCGAGCGCGGCGTCGAGGGCCGTGTCGGCCTCGGCGATGAGCCCCGGCAGGTCGACCGGGTGCTGCCAGCTCGCGGCCTCCTCCATGCGCTCGGCGCCGGCGATGAGCGGGATCATGCTCGGCAGGACCGCCTCGGCGTGCTCCCACCCGACGTGGTCGACGAGCTCGAAGGCCTTGTTCGCGAAGTCGAGCGTGTGGCCCACGTCCATGAAGACGTGGTCCGTGCTCGCCGCGAACACCATGTCGGCGACCTGCTCCGGGGCGAGGTCGATCGACACCGCCGTGCGCAGCGCGCGCTCGGCCGGGTCCTGCGAGCGCGTCTCCATGAAGCGCCGGAACCAGGCGCGGTACATCTCCGGGCGATGCTCCGAGGTCTCCAGCGGGTCGAGGTCGAAGTCCGGCGGCTCGCCCGCCGTCGAGCGCGCGACGTGCATCAGGCCCTGGTAGAGGGCGCGCGGGCGGTCCTCGTCGGCGAGCACGTGCAGCGTGTTCGCCATCGCGGTCAGGATCGAGAGGCCGGTGCTCCACCCGCTCGCGCGGTTGCGCGTGCCGAAGAGGGCGGTGCGCTCCAGCAGCGGCCCGGTCGCCCCCAGCTCGTGGAGCCCGATCACGGACTTGGCGAGCACGAGCCGGATGTTCTGCTCCAGCCCCTCGTCGAGCTTGCGCAGCCAGTGCGCCTCGCGGTCCGACTCGCGCGGCACCGGGTCGACCCACACGTCGCCGTCGCGCACCTCGACGTCGAACGAGGTCACGTCGTCGGCGAACGGGTCGAACGTCGAGCCGCCGGCGAGGTCGAAGCGGGCGTGGTGCCAGTGGCAGGTGAGGATGCCGTCGCGGATCGTGCCCTGGCTGAGCGGGAAGCCCATGTGCGGGCAGCGGTTATCGAGCGCGTAGACCTCGCCGTCCACGACGAAGACGACGATGGTGCGGCCCCCGGCCGACACCACGCGCGGCGCGCCGCCTTCGAGGTCGGCGAGCGGCCCGACGTGGACCGTGGCGCCGCTGCTGGTCTCGCTGCGGGGAGTGGTGGTCGTCATGGTGCGCCTCCGGGAGTCACTACAGTCGAGTATAGGAGCGTGGCCAACCCTCGCCGCCGCAACGGCGGGCGCCGACGCTCCTCGCGGCTGTGCGATGATCGGCCGCGAGCTGCGAGACGTGGAGGCACGAGGGACGGAGTGAGTGATGGCAGACCCGATCCGCGTCGGCATCGTCGGGGCGACCGTGACGACGGGCGGCAGCGGCTGGGGCGCCAACGCCCACGTGCCCGCCCTGCACGCCCTCCCCGACTACGAGCTCGTCGCGGTCTGCACCGCGCACGAGGAGACGGCGACGGCCTCCGCCGAGCGCTTCGGTGCAGCCCTCGCCTTCCACGACATCGACGCGATGGTGGCCCGCCCGGACATCGACCTCGTCGTGGTCTCGGTGCGCGTGCCGCTGCACCACGAGCTCGTGATGCCGGCGCTGCGCGCGGGCAAGGATGTGTTCTGCGAGTGGCCGCTGGGCGCGACGGTCGCCGAGGCCGAGGAGATGGCCGACCTCGCGCGCGAGCGGGGCCTGCGCACGTCCGTCGGGCTGCAGGGGCGTAGCGACCCCGCCGTCCGCTACGCCCGCGACCTCGTGGCGCAGGGCTACGTCGGCGAGGTGCTGACCGCGAACCTGAGCGTGATGACCCAGGCAGTGCTCGAGCGCGGCGCGGGCCGGATCTGGCAGGCCGTGCGCGCCAACGGCGCGAACCCGCTCACCATCGCCGGCGGTCACGCCATCGACGCGCTGTGCTGCATCCTCGGCGAGATCACCCAGGTCTCCGCGCGCGTGACCACGCGCATCACCGAGTGGCGCGACGAAGAGACCGGCGAGGATGTGCCCGTCGATGCCCCCGACAGCATCGCCGTCGCGGGCCGCTTCGCGAGCGACGCGGAGGCCGCGATCCAGGTCGCGAGCGTGCCCGCGCACGCGACCGGCACGCGCCTCGAGATCTTCGGGCGCGAGGGCGCGCTCTTCCTCACCGCGCCCTCGGCGAACATCGGCCCGAACCGGTTGCTGGGCGCGCGCCGCGGCGAGGAGCTGGCCGAGCTGGAGCCGCCGGACACGTACGTCCTCGCCCCCGAAGGGACGCCGTCCGGCCCGCCGCGCAACGTCGCCCACGCCTACGCGCGCATGGCCGACGCCATCGAGGCGGGCGAGGCGTTCACGACCGACTTCGACCTCGCCGTCACGCGCCACCGCCTGCTCGCGGCCATCGAGCGCTCCTCGGAGACCGGCGCGGCGGTGACGGTGCCCGGGTAACGGGGCGGTGCGCACGGGCGCGTCGAGGCGTACGAGGCGGCTGCTCTATACTCCGCGCGGCACACAACTCGTCACACGATCGGCACGCGACGCCGCGCGGCGCGCGGATGGAGGTCAGGGTGGAAACGCGTTACCTGGGCAACTCGGGGCTTGAGGTCTCGGTCGTCGGACTCGGCACCAACAACTTCGGCGGGCGCATGGACCAGGAGGCGACCACCGAGGTCGTCCGCAGGTCCATCGACCTCGGCATCACGCTCTTCGACACCGCCGACATCTACGGCGGCTCCCTCTCCGAGCAGTACCTCGGCAAGGCCCTCGGCGCCGACCGCCACGACGTGATCATCGCCACCAAGTTCGGCATGTCGATGGGCGAGGGGCCGTTCACGTCGGGCGCGTCGCGGCGCTACATCATGAGCGCCGTCGAGGACAGCCTGCGCCGCCTCGGCACCGACTACATCGACCTCTACCAGGTCCACCAGCCAGACCGCAGCACCCCGCTCGAGGAGACCCTGCGCGCCCTCGACGACCTCGTGCGCGACGGCAAGGTGCGCTACCTCGGCAACTCGAACTACGACGGGTGGGAGATCGCGAGCGGCCACTACATCGCGCAGCGTGACCACCTCACGCCGTTCATCTCCGCGCAGAACAACTACAGCCTGCTCGAACGCAGCATCGAGACCGAGATCGGCCCGGCGTGCGAGGCGTTCGGGCTCGGCATGCTGCCGTTCTTCCCGCTCGCCAGCGGCCTGCTCACCGGCAAGTACCGCCGCGACGAGGCGCCCCCGGAGGGTACGCGCCTCGCCGGCCGCGCGCGCGACGGCCGCGTCGCGAGCGACCGCGTCTGGGACATCGTCGAACGCCTCGACGAGTGGGCGCGCGAGCACGACCACACGCTGCTCGACCTCGCGTTCGCCTGGCTCGCCTCGAAGCCCTTCGTCGGCAGCGTCATCGCGGGTGCGACGAAGGTCGAGCAGGTCGAGGCGAACGTCGCCGCCGGCGACTGGCGGCTCACGCCCGAGGAGATGGCCGAGGTCGACGCGATCCCGCGGTAGGCAGTCCGCGGGCCGGCGATGGGGAAGCAGCCGGTATCGCCCGGCGGTCGCTACGTCGATGGCTCGACCAGCACCGTGACGATGTCGATCCCGTAGTACTTCTGGTGGCGCACCGAGGAGGCCTGGTGGCGAAGCAGGCGGAGCGATAGCTCGTTGGCTTCCGGCAACCGGATCTCGTCGCTGAGGTAGGCCAGCTGGTCCTCGATGTTCTCGTAGTCGGTTGCGGCGACAAACTCCAGCTCGACGGACCCGGCTGCGGATCGCGCCGTGATCGCGAGCCGGGGCGTGCGCTCGTCCGCCTCGTCCTCGTCGCGCTGCAGGAGGCTGAGCAGGGTCTCCTCGCCGGCTGCACGGAGCCGTGCGGTGGACGGCGCATCCCATTCGAGGTCGGATGCGATCTCTTCCAGGAACGCGTCCACGTCCGGCAGTGCGGCCATGTCCAGCTCCGCCTCCATGCGGCGGGGGCGGGGGCCCGTGTAGCCGAGCAACAGCGTGAGCACGATGGCGGTCAGGGCGCCGTACATGACACCGCTGGAGAAGATGGGGCCGACCGTCTCCCCCAGCACGAACGTAACGATGTCGTGCCGGTCGAGCCCGAGGCCGATTGCCAGCGAGAGTCCCACGATCAGGGATTTCTGCGGGTCCAGGCCACCCTGGACGACCGTCTGGATGCCGCCCACGATGATGACCCCGAGGGCGGTGAGCAGGTACGCACCCATGACGGGGCTGGGAATCGTGAGCAGGATCGCGCCGAACTTGGGGAACAGGGCGACTGCCAGGAAGATCAGGGCGGCCGCGTAGCCCACGCGGCGCGAAGCCACTCCCGTGAGGTTGATGAGCGACGTGCTGAACGAAGCCATCGTCTGGACGGGCGGGGTGCCGGCGATCCCGGCCAGCAGCATGCCCAGGCCGTTGGTGCTCACCATCCCCTGGATGTTCCGGAAATCGAGCGCCCGGGGCTGACGCTGCGACACCCGCACCACGATGGTGCCGTCGCTGACCACCTTCGTGCCAAGCACCAGCGTGAGCACCAGGAAGGTCGGCAGCATGGCCCAGAACTCGACCCCGGGCGTCAGGTCCACGCCCGGGAACCGCGCGTCGGGGAAGCCCAGCCAGGGGGCGTCGACGACTCGCTGCAGCTCGTACTGGCCCAGCGCCGCGGTGACGGCGCACCCGGTCCCGATGCTGATCGCCGTACCCCAGAGCCGCCACGCGTTCGGCGCGCGCAGCGTGAGCGCGACTGCCACGACGACGGTGGCGAGCGCGATGATCGGTCCCGCCGCCCGCGGCGCATCCGCGGGCAACTCGTTCAGCCGGTCGATCGCCACGGGCAGCAGGGAGGCGGCCACCAGGATGAGGATCGTGCCCGAGACCACCGGTGTGATCAGGCGCCGGAGCGCCGGGAGCCAGAACGCCATCGCGAACTGCACGAACGAGCTGACGATCAGGAGACTCGCGAGGGTCGCCGGCCCGCCCTCGGAGATCGCCGCGACGCTGATGGCCACGAACTGGACGGTCGGCCCCGCGATGACGATGTGCCCGGAGCCCAGGTACGCAGCCCGCGTGGAGTGCAGGCCGATGACCACGGCGTTGATGATGAGCGCCGCGAAGACGGCCCAGCTCAGGTACGCGTCGTCCTGGCCCGACGCGCGCACGGTCACGGCCACGACCAGGATCGTGGGCGCCATCGAGAGCGCGACGCCCTGCAGTCCGACGACGGCGGCCTCGTAGACCGAGCACGCCTCGTCGGGCCCGTACCGGACCGCCTCGGTGCTGCTCTGTGCCGCCAAGAGAGCCTCGTTCCGTCCGGTCGCCAGAATAGCCCTTCGTCCCGTCGGCCACGAATGTACAGCGGGCGGAGTTGGCGGGGCGCGCGGCCGGACCGACGCCGACGCTCCCGTCGGTGGTGTCCAGCGGGCGCTGCGTTTCGTAGTACAGTCTCGCGCGTGACGGGGAGGTGACACCGTGCCCGACACTCCGACGCAGGACGAGGTGCTGTCCTGGTTCGACACGCTCAGCAACTGGGGGCGCTGGGGCGAGGACGACACGCTCGGCACGCTCAACCTGATCACGCCTGAGAAGCGCCGCCAGGCCGCCTCGCTCGTGCGCGAGGGCCTCAGCGTCTCGTGCTCGCGGGTGATCCGCTGGCACGGGGCGGGCGCGATGGCCGGGGCCAATCCCACCATCACCATGGCGCAGAGCGGCGAGCGCTACGTCCTCGGCGACGAGGTTCCCGACCCGGACTTCCCGGGCGAGAACGCGCTCCAGTGGGCCGGGGAGCAGATATCCCTGCTCTTCCACGGCTTCATCTTCACGCACATCGACGGCCTCGGGCATGTCTTCTTCCGCGGGCAGATGTACAACGGCCGCTCCGCCGGCCTCATCACCGCCTCGGACGGCGCGCAGGTGCAGACCTCCGACGTCATGCGCGACGGCATCATGAGCCGCGGCGTGCTGCTCGACATCGCCCGCCTGCGAGGCGTCGAGACGCTCGACCCGATGGACGGCGTCTACCCCGAGGACCTCGAGGCCGCCGAGGAGGCGCAGGGCGTGCGCGTGGAGGAGGGCGACGTGCTGCTGCTGCGCACCGGCTACGGAGCGCAACTCGAGGCCGCACACGCCGCGGGCGAGGAGCCGCCCATGGAGCACTCCGGGTACCACGTGGCGTGCATGCCGTGGATCCGCGAGCGCGGCGTCGCGCTCCTCGGCGCCGACGTGGTCAACGACATGAGCCACCGCCCCTACCCGAAGGTGCGCCTCCCGGTGCACGAGATCGCGCTCGTCGCGATGGGCCTGCGGCTGATCGACAACGCCCACCTCGAACGCCTCGCCGAGGCGTGCGCGGAGCGTGGCCGCTGGGAGTTCTGCTTCACGCTCAACCCGCTCCGCCTCGAACGCGGCACGGGCTCGCCGGTCAACCCGATCGCGACGCTCTGAGGGTCGCCGCTACAGGGTCTCCCAGAGCCGGCGGACCGGGACGGCGTACAGGCCTTCGCCGAAACCGACGCTCGTCTCGCCGTCGTAGAGCACGACCCCGGCCGCGAACCGCTCGCCGCATGCTTCACGGAGCTTGCGCAGCCCGCTGAAATCCGAACCCGTGACGGTGCCGCCCGCCTTCACCTCGACACCGGCGACCCGCCCCCCCGACTCCAGCACGATGTCGACCTCGACCTGATCCCGGTCGCGGTAGTGGAAGAAATCCACGGGATCTCCGTACCACGTCGCCTGCCGACGCAACTCCTGGAACACGAACGTCTCAAAGAGGTGCCCCAGCAGTGGGCGATCCTCGCGCAGCGCGGACGCCGTCACGCCGAGCAGCGCGCACGCAAGGCCCGTATCTCCGAGGTGGAGCTTCGGCGTCTTGATGAGGCGCTTGCCCCTGTTGCTGTACCAGGGCGGGAGCTGCTCCAGCAGGTACACCCGCTGCAGCAACGTCATGTAGCTCCCGATCGTCGGCCTGCTGAGCTGGAACTGCGACGCGAGACTGCTCAGATTGAAGAGCCGGGCAGTCTGCGTCGCGGCGAGCCCGAGCAGCCGTGGCAACACATCGAGGCTCGCGATGCGCGCCAGCTCGCCAACGTCGCGCTGGACCTGAGCTTCGATGAAGTTGCGGTACCAGTTCGCGCGCCGGCGGCCGGGCGGCCGAGCGAGCGCGGGCGGGTAGCCCCCGGCGACGATGCGATCAGTGAGTTCGGACCCCATGCGTTCCGTCTGCGCCGGCGGAAACCCGTCGCCGTAGAGTGCATCGATGAACTCGGTGCCGGGAGCGTCACCCGCCGCCAGCTCGCGCTGCGCCAGCGGATGCAGCCGCACCGTCTCCAGGCGGCCGGCCAGCGAGTCCGCGATCGCCGGGACCGCGAGCACCTGCGTCGAGCCGGTCAGGACGAAGCGCCCTGGAGTGCGCCGGCGGTCGACCGCGAGCTTGAGACCCGTGAAGAGCCCGGGAACGCGCTGCACCTCATCGAGGACGACATGCTCGGGCAGGTCAGCGATGAAGCCCATTGGGTCGGCTTCGGCGGCGGCCCGGATCACGTTGTCGTCGAAGTTGAGGTAGGTATAGGCGCCGTTCCGGGTGTCTGTGCGCGGGGCATCCTCGGGCAGGAACGCAGGCGCGCACACCATCTGAGCGAACGTGGTCTTCCCGCACTGCCGCGGGCCCTCGATGAGGACGACGGGCGAGTCCTCGAGCGCCTCGGCGAACCGCGCCTCGATGAGCCTCCGGTGGAGTGTGGGTGGCATCGGCTAAGTGTAAGGTTGAGACTCGGCTGATTGCAACGTTAAGGTTCGGCCAATTGCAAGTCTGTGCCACGGCTCGTTGCAAGCACTGGAGCAGTCGGACTTGTCCGACTGGGCGGCTGATTGCAGGCTGAGCGCTCGGCTGATCGCAAGCCAGATGCTCGGCTGATTGCAAGTCAGACGGCGGCTGGTCGCAGGCCTAGCCGCTGTACGTCCACCCCGTGTACACCGAGGTCAGCGGGTCGCCCGAGCCGACGACCTCGCCGTCGACCACGCGGCCGATGACAAGCACGTGGTCGCCGACCTCGATGAACTGCTCCGCCTCGCACTCGATCCACGCCAGCGCGTCGTCCAGCACCGGGCAGCCCGAGGGGCGGAGCGTGTGCTCGACCTCGTCCAGCTTGTGGTAGCGCTGCGCCGACGCCGCCTCGCTGCGGCCCTGGATCTTGGAGGCGTCGAACGGCTGCAGGAACTCGCGCGCGAGCGCCATCCCGTCGAGGCCCTCCTCGAGGACGTTGACGGTGAAGGCGCCGTTCTTGCGGATGCGCGCCAGGCTGCGCGAGTCGTCCTCGAAGGCCACGAGGAGCAGGCGCGGCTCGAACGAGACCTGCATCACCCAGTCCGCGATCATCCCGTTCGCCTGCCCGTCCTCGACCGACCCGACGACGTACACGCCGTACGCCAGCTCGTGCATCGCCATCTCGATGGGGTCGAGTTCCTTGCGGTCGGGTGTCCCCGGGGGCAGGTCCGGCAGGGTCATGGCTGGTCCTCCACTCTGCCCTCGCACGATACCGCGCCCGTGAGGCGGCGTCGCCGCAGCCGGGCAAACAGAAACCCGCCGTGCGCGGCGCGCGACGGCGGGTCCGTGCGTGAGCCGCGGCCTGGAGCTAGCGCTCCGCCATCGGCACGTAGTTGCGCGTGGTGGGGCCGGTGTAGATCTGGCGCGGCCGGTTGAGGCGGCCACCTTCCTCGTGGTGCTCGCGCCAGTGCGCGATCCACCCGGGCATGCGGCCGAGGGCGAAGAGCGGCGTGGAGCCGTTCTCCGGGACGCCCAGCGCCTCGTAGATGATCCCGCTGTAGAAGTCCACGTTCGGGTAGAGCTGGCGCGAGACGTAGTAGTCGTCGTTGAGGGCCAGCTCCTCGAGCTCGAGGGCGATCTCGAGCAGGCGCGGCGAGTAGCCGAGGTCCTCGATGACCTCGTGCGCGTGCTTCTTGAGGATCGAGGCGCGCGGGTCGAAGCTCTTGTAGACGCGGTGGCCGAAGCCCATCAGCCGCGTGGTGTCGTTCGTGTCCTTGGTCTTCTCGAGGAACGCCTTCGCGCTCCCCTCGACCTTGGCAATGTCCTCGAGCATGTCGAGCACGGCCTGGTTCGCGCCGCCGTGGAGCGGGCCCCACAGCGCCATGATGGCGGCGGCTGCCGAGGCGTAGATGTTGGCGCGCGAGCTACCGACCATCCGCATGGTGCTGGTCGAGCAGTTCTGCTCGTGGTCGGCGTGGAGGATCAGCAGCGTGTCCAGCGCGCGGACGTTCGCCTCGCTGAGCCGGTAGTCCTCGGTGGGGACGCCGAACATCATCCACAGCAGGTTCTCGGGGTAGCTGAGGTCGTTGCGGGGGTAGTTGAACGGCTGGCCCATCGCGTACTTGAACGCGAAGGCGCAGATGGTCGGCAGCTTCGCCAGCAGCCGGTAGACGGAGATGTCCACCTGCTCCGGGTCCAGCGGGTCGAGCGAGTCCTGGTAGAAGGTCGAGAGCGATCCCACCACGGCCCCGGTGACTGCCATGGGGTGCGCGTCCAGCGGGAACGCGTCGTACATCCGCAGGATCTTCTCGTGGATGAGCGAGTGGTTCGTGATGCGGTCGGTGAAGGCGTCGAGCTGCTCCTGCGACGGCAGCTCGCCGTGGAGGACGAGGTACGAGGTCTCGAGGAACGTGCTCTGCTCGGCGAGTTGCTCGATCGGGTAGCCGCGGTAGCGGAGGATGCCCTCCTCGCCGTTGATGAAGGTGATGTCGCTCATGGTGCTGCCGGTATTGGCGTAACCCGAGTCGAAGGTGATCAGCCCGGAGCTGGGCCGCAGCTGCGAGATGTCGATGGCGCGCTCACCCTCGGTGCCCTCGATGATGGGCAGCTCGTACGTGGCGCCGTCGACCGTCAGGGTGGCTACGTCGGTGGTTACCTCCGCTGCAAGCGTCATGCCAGACCTCCAGTCACCGCTCGCACGACGAATCCCGGCAGGCCGGGTCCGCCTGGATGCCGTCGTGAGTCCGGGGCCGGAGGCCCCGCCGCGCCTCCCATTCTAGCCAAAATCCGGAGGCGCTGCGGGCGACCCGCCGCCGAATCGGTATCGCACGCCGAGCTATATCCGCTTGTTATGGGCGCTGGCGGGCCGCTGACGCCCGGCTGTCATCGGCCTCGTTCGTCCCCGTGAGCCGGACATATGATGGGAGGTGGAAGTGTCGCTCCCACGCCCACGAGAGGACGCCGGCCATGCGCATCGCGGTCACGGGAGGCACCGGGCTCATCGGATCGGCGCTGCGCGAGCGACTCGGCACGGACGGCCACGAGGCCGTTGCGATACGCCGCGGCCCCGAGGGTGATCCCGCGTCGCAGTGGGACCCGGCGGCGGGCTGGGTGCGCGACGGCGCCTTCGCCGGCTACGACGCCGTCGTCCACCTCAGCGGCGCCAGCATCGGGGAAGGCCGCTGGTCGGCGGCCCGCCGTGAGCTGCTGCGCAGCAGCCGCATCGACTCCACCCGCACGCTCGTCGAGCACCTCGGCTCGCTGCCCGCCGAGGACCGGCCGGGCGTGCTCGTCAGCCAGTCCGCCGTCGGCTACTACGGCGAGCGCGGCGACGAGGAGCTGACCGAGGCGGCGACGCCCGGCACGGGCTTCCTCGCCGACCTCGTGATTGCCTGGGAGCGCGAGGCGACGCGCGCCGAGGAGCACGGCATCCGCACGGTCCGGCACCGCTCGGCGATCGTGCTCTCTCGCGAGGGCCCGCCGCTCTCGCGGCTGCTGCTGCCGTTCCGCCTCGGCGTCGGCGGCAACCTCGGCAACGGCCGCTGGTGGATGCCGTGGGTCACGCTCGAGGACGAGGTGCGCTCCATCGAGCACGCGCTGACGAACGACATCAGCGGACCGGTCAACGTCGCCGCCCCCGAGGCAGTCACCAACGCCGGCTTCACGAAGGCCCTCGGCCGCGCGCTGCGCCGCCCGACGCTCTTCCCGGTGCCGATGTTTGCGTACCGGCTTGCGTTCGGGCAGGATCCGGCCGAGCTGTTCGCGAGCCAGCGCGTGGTCCCGCAGGCGCTCGCGGCCTCCGGCTTCGAGTTCGCCCAGCCCGACATCGACAGCGCCTTCGCCTCGCTGCTCCGCTAGCGCGCCTCGCCTCGCTCGACGCCACAACGACGGGGGCCGGGCGCGTGAGCGCCCGGCCTCCGGTGTTTGCGCCTCGCGCCCGACGGGCGCTCGGGGTTAGAACGGGAAGTCCGAGTGGCCTTCCTCCTTGGCGCCCACGAGGATCGCCATGTTCCCCGGCGGGTGCGCGTTCTCGTACATGAGCTGGTGGCTCTCGCCCACCTCGTCGAACTGGAAGACGCGTGACAGCGCCGGGTCGATGCG
>DAOULE010000181.1:0-21921 GCA_034420575.1 Dehalococcoidia bacterium | reverse complement strand
TGAGCAGCTTCTCGGTGATGCTGCGCATCTCCTCGTCGTAGGAGCCGCCGGGGAAGTCGGTGCGGCCAATGGAGCCGCGGAACAGCGTGTCGCCGCTGAAGAGCAGCCCGGCGCTCTCCTCGTAGTAGCTCACCGAGCCCGTGGTGTGGCCGGGCGTCACGATCACGCGCAGGCGCAGCCCGTCCACCTCGACGACGTCGTCCTCGGTCACGTAGCCCTGCGGCTCCGGAGCGCCTTGCTCCACGTCCATGCCGAGCTGGCGGGCGCCGCCCGGCCAGCCGTCGCGGAGCAGGTAGAGTTCCTCCTGGTGGATGAGGAACTTCGCGTCGGTGGCGCTCTGCACGCCGTGGACGCCCATGATGTGGTCCACGTGGGCGTGCGAGTTGGCGATGGTCTTGATGGTGACGCCCATGTCGCGCGCCAGCGCGAGCACCTCGTCGTGGTCGCCGCCGGGGTCGATGCAGATCGCCTCGCCCGTGCGGCGGTTGCCGATGACCCAGCAGTTCTCCATGAACACGCCGACGACGATGCCGCGCACCATGAGTTCGTTCGCTACTTCCATGACACCATTCTAGGGGAGCCTCGCCGCAGCCGCCCGCCGCGCGGGGCGCGCGCTACGCGCTCGGCGCCGTGAGCGCCTCGACGAGGAACGCGTGGGTGGTCACGCGGACGTGCGGTGGCGTCTCGGCGTGGCCGCCGGGGTTGGCCACCAGCCGCTTGTCGGCCGAGCCGAGCGCGTCGTACAGCGCGAGCACCGAGTCGCGCTCGAACAGCTCGTCGTCCCACTGCATGACGAACAACACGGGGCACCCGAGGTTCGGCGCGTCCACGGCGAGGCGTCCATACAGCCCGCCGTCCACCTCGCCGTCGCCACGCAGCCCGCAGAGCCCGAGCACGGCGGCGCGCACGCGACCGTCGGCGACGAGGAACGGCAGCCCGAACATCGTCCCCATCGAGACGCCGCCGTAGGCGACGCGGTCCCCGTCGATCCCGTCGAGCGCGGTCAGCGCGTCCAGGGTGGCGCGCCAGTCGGCGACCATCGAGTCGACGAGCGGCTCGTCGTAGGCGCGCTCGCCGGGTTCCTCGGGCGCGCGGTCGCCGTGGAACGGCCCGTCGATGGCCGCCGCGGCGAGGCCGCTCGCGACGTAGCTGTGCGCGTAGTCGAGTCGGCTGTCGTCACGCTTGTGGCCCGCGCCCCCGTGGCCGAGCAGCACGAGCGGCGCCGGGCCGCCCGCGTCGGCCGGCGTCCACAGCACGCCCGGCACGCGGCTCCCCGCGCCTGCGTCGTGTACGACGTCGAAGCGCCGCTCGACGACCGCGCCGTCGCGGGTGGCCTCGCCGATCCACTCCAGCATGCCCATCACGTAACCCGATCGGCGCGAGTTCCGCAACGTAGCGGCGGACCCGCCGACCGCGCGGCGACGATCCTGTATGCTCGATCACGGCGGGGTTAGTTCGTTGGAGTCGCTCCGGCGTGAGCCGCCTCGTCGCCCTGCTCGCACTCGCCGCGCTTGTCGTAGGAACGCTCGCCACGGGCGCGCGCGCCGACGCGCGCGCCACACAGGGGCCGCTCGCCGGCATCGAGGCCCGCACCCCCGCCCAGCTCGTGCCAGGGACGACGGCCACCGTCGCAACCGACGACGGCAGCTGCCTGCGTATCCGATCCGATACACGAATCGCAGACGAGACTGAGCTCGTGTGTGCCCCGGACGGCTCCGAGGTCACCGTGCGGGAGCGCAGGCAGAACGCCAACGGCTACACGTGGCAGGAGGTCAGCTACCAAGCGAAGGACGGCAAGGTACATACCGGCTGGGCAGCCGACATGTACCTCGTCGCCGCCGAAGCGGCGCCCGTTCCACAGCCGACGCCCACCCCGGTGGCGCCTCCCGCGCCCGCGCCCACACCTGAGCCCGCGCCGGTCTGTGACACGAGGGGCACCTCGCCGGGGCTGTTCGGCTCCATTCCCCCGCAGGGCGGGTCGGCGCTGCTCGTCTGGGGCGGTGGCACCAGCGCCGGCATCGTGCACCAGGCCGCGCTGCAGGGCGTCACCCTCCGCTCGCTCTGGGTGCTCAACGACGCCGGCAACTGGATCGCCTACGTGGTGCGCGCGCCGGACTTCGTCAACCAGCGGTGGTACGACCACTTCCCGAACGGCCGCATACCGTCCCCCACGGCGGTGTTCGCCATCGCGGAGCCCCGGGGCAGCGGCGCCCCCACGATGGGCGGCGGCAGCATCGCTCCCCCGGTCACCAGCGCCAACGCACCCCGGCACGTCGGCGGGCCGGCGCCCGACGTCGACGCGGCCGCCGCGATCGTCGTCGACGCTGCGTCGGGGGCGGTGCTGCACGAGCACAACGCGGCCACCCGGCTCCCACCGGCGAGCCTCACCAAGATCGTCACCGCCGTCCTCGCCATCGAGGGCTCAGACCTCGATTCCCTGGTCAGCGTGGACGGCAACTTCAGCATGCTGGACGCGGACAGCAGCCTGATGGGACTCGTCGAGGGCGACTGCTTCACGGTGCGCGACCTGCTGTACGGGCTCATGCTGCGCTCGGGCAACGACGCCGCGCTCGCCATCGCCCGGCACGTCGCGGGCTCCGACGAAGCGTTCGTCGCGTCCATGAACGCGCTCGTCTCCCGCCTCGGGCTGGCCGACACGCAGTTCGGGAACCCGCACGGCCTGCACGACGACCTGACGTACAGCAGCGCCCGCGACCTCGCGACGCTGACGCGCTACGCGATGACGCTCCCCGCGTTCGAGGAGATCGCCGGCGAGCACTCATGGACGACCTCAGGCTCCCAGGTCTTCCTCATGCGCAATATCAATACCTTCCTCTCGAGCTACGACGACGGAGACGGCGTGAAGACGGGCTTCACCGAGGAGGCGGGGCGCACGCTGGTCGCCTCGGCGACGCGCGACGGCCGCCGCGTCATCACGGTGCTGCTCAACGCCCCGGACCGCGCGGCGGACGCCGCACGCCTCATCGAGTGGGCGTTCACGGAGCACGACTGGCCCCGGTAGCACGCAGCCCCGGCCCCTCGAAGGCGCGGAATCCGTTGTTCCCCAGCGTGTTCGGCGGCCTCGACGCGCCGGCGCGGCGCTTGACAAATCCTGTCGGATCGTCAGAATCCGCGTTTTCCCCGGCGGAACCGCGCCGCGGGAAACTCGCCCCACGCGCCGGGCCGGCGCTAGCCTGTGCCGATTCTGATCATGCGCATAGGGGCCTTGACAAATCCTGCCAGATCGCTAGAGTCCCCGTTTTCCCCTCGCGACCAACCGGGGGGACCGGCGGGGCCAGGGAGCCCCGCCGGGGAGCACGGACGCACGGCCGCAAGGCGCCGGCCGTGGGCGCGGCGCCGTTGCCGCGGGCGACCGGGACGGGAGCCTCACCATGGGTTCGTACATCATCCGCAGGCTGCTGATCGCGATTCCCTCGCTGGTCATCGTGACCGTCCTCATCGCGGGCCTGCTGCGCCTGCAGCCCGGCGACGTGGTCATGGCGCAACTCGCGGACTCCGGTCCGATCTCCGAGGAGGACATCAGGAAGATCCGCGAGGATCTCGGCCTCGACCGGGGCTTCCCGCAGCAGTACGCGTCGTGGATGAGCGGCGTGCTGCGCGGCGACCTCGGCGAATCACTGTGGTCCGGCCGCGACGTGCTCCAGACGCTCGCGACGCGATCGCGGGTGTCGGTGCAGCTCGCGCTGATGGCGATGAGCGTGGCGATCGCGGTGGCGATCCCGCTCGGCATCATCTCGGCGGTCAGGCAGAACACCTGGATGGACTACACCGCGAGGATGTTCTCCATCACGGGCCTGTCCGTGCCGGACTTCTTCCTCGCCACCATCCTGCTCTACGTGCTGTCGGTGTGGGTGGGCTGGCTGCCGGCGTTCGGGTACACCCCGCCGTGGGAGGACCCGTGGGCCAACCTCCAGGCGTTCATCTTCCCCGCGCTCATCGTCGGCTACCGCTTCAGCGCCATCAGCGCGCGCATGACGCGCTCGGCGATGCTCGAGGTGCTGCGCCAGGACTACGTGCGGACGGCGCGGTCCAAGGGGCTGGTCGAGCGGATGGTCATCTTCAAGCACGCGCTGCGGAACGCGCTGATCCCCGTGGTCACGATCATGGGTAGCCAGCTCACGTTCCTGCTCGGCGGGCTCGTCATCGTCGAGGTGGTGTTCTCGCTGCCGGGCGTGGGGACGCTGGGGTTCGAGGCGATCCAGGTGCGTGACTACCCGGTGGTGCAGGGCGTGGTGCTGTTCACGGCGCTGCTGTTCATCACCACCAACCTGCTGGTCGACCTCTCGTACGCGGTGATCGACCCGCGGATCCGGTACTCGTAGGGGAGAGACGGGGCGCGCGCCGACCCCCGCGGCGCGTGCCTCCTCCCCTCGGGGAGACAGACCGGGGGGATCCCCGAACGCGGTCGCGAGCGTATCTCCAACGAGGGCTCCCGACCGGGATGGAGCCGGCCATGGGCCGCTACATCGTCCGAAGGCTCCTCGTCGCGCTGCCGACGGTGCTCGCCGTCGCCGTCGCTGCGACCGTCGTCACGACCTTGCCGGGAACCGAGTACGAGTACCCCACGCGCTCGTTCTACAACACCCCCACCAACTGTGACTGGCTCGGCGCTTCGTTCACCTCCTCGCCGATGCTCGCCGTCGCGGCGGGTGGTGGGACCACACGCCTTGACCCGGGATGCTCATATGGGTTGGTGCGTGAGAAGAGCGCCGCCCAGCAACGGGTCGAGTTGGTCGTCCGGACCCTCCGCGGCGACCTGGGCAGGTCATTCCATTCCTCCGAGCCAGTCAGCGAGCTCATCACCCGGCGTCTGCCAGCTTCGGCGCAGCTCGCGCTCATGGCTATGGCCATCGCCGTGGTCACGGCCGTCCCGCTCGGGGTGCTGGCGGCAGTGCGGCACGATCGGTGGCCAGACCACGTCGCGCGACTGACGTCCCTGGCGGGGCATGCGGTACCGGAGTTCCTCCTCGCGGCCATCGTCTTCTTCCTGCTCCCGTACTGGTTTGGCTGGCTGCCGGATCTCTCGTACCCCACCCTGTGGGAGCAACCGGTGACGAGCCTGCTCGCCTTCGGGGTTCCGGCGCTCATCGTCGGCTGGCGTATCGGCGCGATCAGCGCGCGCATGACACGCTCGGCCGTCCTCGACGTGCTGCAGCAGGACTACGGGCGGACGGCCCGGGCGAAAGGGCTGACCGAGAGCGCGGTGGTGATCCGGCACGCGCTGAGGAACGCGCTGCTGCCGGTGATGACGATCATGGGCAATCAGCTGCCGGCCCTCCTCGCCGGGCTGGTGGTGATCGAGATCGTGTTCGGGATACGCGGCCTCGGGACGCTGGGCTTCGAGGCAATGCAGGTGGAGGACTACCCCGTGGTCCGGGGTGTGCTGTTCGTCATCGCGCTGTGCGTGATCGGCTCGAATCTGGTGGTGGACGTGGCCCGTGCGGCCATGGATCCGAGGATTCGATACCAATGAGGGAGACGCGAGGCCGCGTTACACACTATGATGCAGCCTCGCCTATGATGGTGCCCGGCCGCCTCGTGGCGGGCACTGGGGGAAGGGCCTGACCTATGGGTCGATACATCGTCCGCAGGATCATCGTCGCGATGCCGTCACTGGCTATCGTGACCGTCCTCATCGCGGGTCTGCTGCGGCTGCAGCCCGGCGACGTCGTCATGGCCCGGCTCTCTGAGTCGGGTTATCTCACGCAGGAAGACGTCGACGAGATGCGCGCCGAGCTGGGGCTCGACAAGAGCTTCCCCGTCCAGTACGTCGACTGGGTGACCGGCGTCCTGCAGGGTGACCTCGGGGTCTCGCTGTGGACCGGCCGCGACGTGCTGGAGACGCTGGCGACGCGCTCGCGCGTCTCGATCCAGCTGGCCCTGATGTCCATGGTGGTGGCTATCTGTACGGCCATTCCCTTAGGCATCATCTCCGCCGTTAAACAGGATAGCTGGATGGATTACATAGCCAGGCTGTTCTCCATCACCGGCCTGTCCGTCCCGGACTTCTTCCTGGCGACCATGCTCCTGTACGTCCTGTCCGTGTGGGTCGGGTGGTTACCAGACTTCGGCTACACACCGCCCTGGGAGGACCCCTGGGCGAACATGCAGGCCTTCGTCTTCCCCGCCCTCATCGTGGGCTACCGCCTGAGCGCGATCACCGCGCGCATGACGCGGTCGGCGATGCTCGAGGTGCTGCGCCAGGACTACGTGCGCACCGCCCGAGCCAAGGGCCTGGTGGAGCGCATCGTCATCTTCAAGCACGCACTGCGGAACGCGCTGATCCCGGTGATCACCATCATCGGCAGCCAGCTGACGTTCCTGCTCGGTGGTCTCGTCATCATCGAGGTGGTGTTCTCGCTCCCGGGCGTCGGCACGCTGGGGTTCGAGGCAATCCAGGTGCGGGACTACCCGGTGGTGCAGGGCGTGGTGTTCTTCACCGCCATCCTGTTCATCGTGTCGAACCTGCTGGTCGACCTGTCGTACGCGATCATCGACCCGCGGATCCGGTACTCCTAGGCCCGGCGCGGAACAAGCGCAGAGAGATACGGAGTGAGCGATGGCTTCAGCCGCAACCGTTGAAGACACCACCTTCTCAGACCTTGCCGCACGGCAACGTCACCCGGCGGTAGACGCGACGATCAAGATCGTCCAGAGCCCCGTGGGCGCAGGCTCCGGGGTGGTGATCCTGATCCTGATCGCCGTGGCGCTGCTGGCGCCCTACGTCTCGCCCTTCGACCCGCAGGCGATTTCCCGCGACAAGTTCGTGGCGCCGGGCGTCGAGGGTCACTGGCTGGGGTCTGACGGCATCGGCCGCGACATCCTGACGCGCATCATGTACGGCGCGCGGATCTCGCTGTACGTCGGGTTCCTGACGGTCGGGTTCGGCACGCTGGCCGGCGCGGTCATCGGACTGTTCTCCGGCTTCGCCGGCGGCTGGATCGACCTGGTCATCCAGCGTGTCGTGGACGCCATCCAGTCGTTCCCGGCGATCCTGCTGGCGATGGCTATCGTCAGCGTCATCGGGCCCTCGACGACGAACGGCGTGCTTGCCATCGCCCTCATCGTCGCGGTGAACAACTCGCGAGTGATTCGAGGCGCGGTGCTGTCGGTGAAGGAGAACACCTACATCGAAGCGGCGCGCGCGATCGGCGCGAGTCCGCTGCGCGTGATGATGCAGCACATCCTCCCGAACGTGGTGGCGCCGATCCTCATCCTCGTCTCGGCGGGGTTCGGCTCGGCCATCCTCATCGAGGGGGCGCTCAGCTTCCTCGGCCTGGCAACGCAGCCGCCCGACGCTTCGTGGGGCCTGATGCTGAGCCGTGGCCGTGAGTCGATCGAGACGTCGCCGTGGCTGGCGCTGTTCCCCGGCCTGGCGATCGCGGTGACGGTGCTGAGCTTCAACCTGCTCGGCGACGTCGTCCGCGACGTGCTCGACCCGCGTCTGCGAGGCTCGCGTTAGCAGCCACGCTTCAGTCGCACTATGCAGACGCCCGCCTTCCGGCGGGCGTCTTGCTGTGCCCTCCGCGCGCCGTCGGCTGCGTGGTGCATCGCGCGGCCTCGAGCGTCCCGGCCCGGCGGCTATTAGCGTTACGAAAATAAGGCGCGCCGTTATTATCGTCTTTGGATCTAAACGCTAATAACGCTCTGATCGGCGGCGATCTGCGGCTCTTCCTCCAGCAGCTCGAGGACAGCGCCCGCGCAGTACACGCGGTTGCGCTGGGCGTCGTCGATCCGGGCGACGATCCCCGCGTCCTCGAGGCGGTCGACCGCGCGCTGCGCCGTGGTGAAGGCGACGCCGAGGCGGTCCGCCACGCCTCGCACCGACCAGAACGGGTTCTCGGCGAAGAGGTCCAGCGCCCGCGCGGGGTGCGGCGACCGGCCGGAGGCCAGGTCGTGCTTCCACGCGCCGAGGAGCTCGTCGAGCCGCTGGAGCCGCGCGATCGCGTCCTCGGACAGGCGAACGACGCCTCGCAGGAAGTAGGTCAGCCACTCCTCCCACTCGCCTCGCTCCGTCACGCCCAGGAGGCGCGCGTAGTACTCGTCGCGCGTGGCCTCGAACCACGCGCTGAGGTAGAGCAGCGGCGACGGGAGCACCGCGCGCGCGACCAGCGACAGTGTGATGAGCAGGCGCCCGACGCGCCCGTTGCCGTCGAGGAACGGGTGGATCGCCTCGAACTGGACGTGCGCGATGGCCGCCTGGACCAGCGGCGGCAACGTCTCGTCGTGCATGAAGCGCTCCCACGCGTCCAGGCACGGCATCAGCTCGGCCGGGGGCGGCGGGACGTAGGTGGCGTCGTTGAGCGCGGCGCCCGGAGGCCCGATCCAGTTCTGGCTGCGCCGGAACGCCCCGGGCGTCGCCACCTCGCCGCGGACCCCGCGCATCAGGCGCTCGTGCAGCTCGCGCACCAGCCGCAGCGAGACGGGCAACGTCTCGAGGCGGGCGAGCCCGTACTCGAGCGCGACGACGTAGTTCCCCACCTCGCGGAGGTCGTCGCGGCTGCGCTCGACAGACGCGCCCGCCTCGGCGGCGAGGAGCTCGCCGAGGGTGGCCTGCTTGCCCTCGATGCGGCTGGAGAGGACGGCCTCCTTGCGGACGAACGGGCGGATCAGGATGTGCGGGTTCGCCAGGCGACGGCCCTCGCCGGCGAGTCGCCCGATCGCGAGGTCGGCGGCCGAGAGGCTCACGGCGAGGTCGATGTCCCACGTCAACGGCGGCGGGGCGGGCGCGGGCACGTAGGCGCGATAGCCGCCGATGCCGGCCACCACCCGGCCGTGTGGCCGCCGCGCCCGGTCAGTCGATGAGGTCACCGCAGTCTCCCTGCGCTCTCGTCCCCGCTATTAGCGATTACCGTGGTTCATGCAAACAAGTATACTGCGTTCGCCGCGGGCCGGGACCGACAAAGAGTTCTTATTGTCGTTTCATGTGCAATCCGCTAATACCAGACGCTGCCCGCCGTCCTTGTTAGCGAAACGAAAACAACGATCCGCGCTATTTGCGCAGACCGCTTCTAACGAAAATAAGGCGCCTCGTGCCACGCCTCTGCCCGCGCGCTACCCTCGCCACGACACGTGAGCCCCGGACGGCCGCACCGAGGGAGGACACCTCCATGACCATGGCGCTGGAGGGCGTTCGCGTCCTCGACCTGTCCCGCACACCCCCCGGCCAGTACGCATCGATGCTCCTCGCCGACTTCGGCGCCGACGTGCTCATGGTCGAGGTGCCGACGGGCGCCGTCGAACGCTTCGAGGTCCGCAACGCAGCGCCCGAGGACGAAGAGGCGGCGCGCGCGCTCGCGCACAACGCGCTGCGGCGCAACAAACGCGGTACGGCGATCAACCTCCGCGACGAGGACGGCCGGCGCATCTTCCGCGCGCTCGTCGAGCGCTCCGACGTGGTCATCGACGGCTTCCGGCCGGGCGTGACGGCGCGCCTCGGCATCGACTACGCGAGCCTCGAGGCGATCAACCCGCGCATCATCACCTGCTCGGTGTCCGGCTTCGGGCGCACCGGGCCGTATGAGCCGCGTGCAGGGCACGACATCAACTACATCTCGGTCGGCGGGGCGTTGGGGTCGATCGGGAACGCGACGGGGGAGCCGGTGCTCCCGCTCAACATCATCGCCGACTTCGCCGGCGGCGGGCTGATGGCCGCGTTCGGCATCCTCGTCGCTCTGCAGGCCCGCGAGCGCACTGGCCACGGTCAGGACGTCGACGCGGCGATGTCGGACGGGGTGGCCTCGCTGATGATCTCGCACGTCGCGGGCATGCTCGCCGGAGCCGGCCCGCCGCGGCGCGGCGACCACGTGCTCTCCGGCGCCCGTTGCTACTACCAGGTCTACGAGTGCGCCGACGGCCGCTGGATCAGCGTCGGCGCGATCGAGCCCTACTTCTTCGAGGAGCTCTGCAACGCGCTCGGCTTCGAGGAGTTCATCCCGCACCAGAACGACCCGGACCGCCAGCCCGAGATGCAGGTCGCCTTCGCCGCGCGCTTCCGCGAGCGGCCGCGCGACGAGTGGTTCGCGGACCTTGGCCACCTCGACGCGTGCCTCACCCCGGTGCTCGAGCTCGACGAGATGCTCGACGACCCCCACCAGCAGGAACGCGAGATGGCGATCGACGTGGGCGGCGCGAGAGAGGACCTCGGGGCCGTGCGGCACGTCGGCGTTGCGCCGAAGCTGCTCGGCACGCCCGGCGAGGTGCGCGGCATGCCCGCCTACCTCGGCCAGCACACTGACGAGGTGCTCGCGGAACTCGGCGAGTCCGCCGAGTCGATCGCTGCGCTCAAGGCGAGGGGCGCCGTCGCGTGACGTCGCCCCTCCTCGATTGAGGTCGCCCCGCCACTGCGGCTACGCGAAGGCGGTGTCCACGACGACGTTCATCGTCTCGCGGGCGGAGCCCCACCGCAGCGAGGCCTCCTTGCCGCGCCGCGTGAAGAAGTGCAGGTCGTACTCCTGCATGTAGCCGATGCCGCCGTGCAGCAGGTGACAGTCCTGCAACACCTGCGGCGCCATCTTCGAGGTGATCGCCTTCACCATCGCCACGTCGCGCCGCGTCGCCTCGCCCTGGTCGAGCTTCCACAGCAGCTCGTTGGCGAGGAAGCGCGAGCCTTCGACGATCGTCGCCATGTCGGCGCAGCGCATCTGCACCGCCTGGAACGAGCCGAGCGGCTGGCCGAACTGCACGCGCAGCTGCACGTAGTCGACCGTGAGGTCGAGCGCCTTCTGCGCGTACGCGTAGGCCTCGAAGGCCGTGAGCGCCGTGCCGATGTCGCGCAGGGCGTCGACGGCCTCCGCGCCGTCGATCCAGCCGTCGACCGCCGCGCCGTCGTAGCTGACGTGCGCCTGCGGCAGCGCGCCGATAGTGCGCACCGGCGTGACCTGCACGCCGGCCTGGTCGCGCGACACCACGGCGATGCCCTGCGAGCCGTTGCGCGAGGCCGTCACGAGGTGGACGTCGCTGGTGGCGCCGAACTCGACGAAGCGCTTCTCGCCGCTCACGGTCGAGCCGTCCGAGGTGGTCTGCGGGTCGCCGTAGATGGCGTCGTCGGCTTCGAGCACGGCCGATGAGATCGCGATGCCGTCGGCGAGGCGCGGCAGCACGGCGTTCCTGACGTCGTCTGAGCCGTGGGCCTGCACCGCCAGGGCGCCGATGAGCGTCGACGTGAACGGGCTGGGGAGCGCCGCACGGCACGCCTCGTTGACGAGGATCGAGGTGTCGAGCAGGGTGCCGCCCTGCCCGCCGTACTCCTCGGCGATGGGGAGCGAGGTCCAGCCGAGCTGGACCATCTGGTCCCACAGCTGCGCGTCGGGCGTGTCGGCCGCCTCGATCTCGCGGATGCGCTCGAAGGTGACCTCGCGTTCGAAGAACTCCTGCGCGTTCGCGCGGAGCAGCTCCTGCAGTTCGCTGAGCCGGAGATCCATGTCGCCCTCCTAGCGAGGCAGCCCGAGGCCGCGGTTGGCGATGATGCGCCGCTGGATGTCGTTGGTGCCGCCGCCGAAGCGTCCGACGGGCGCGCTGCGCCACGTGCCGTCGAGCGCGCCGTCGAGCGGTGCGCCGTCGGCGCCGGCCTGCATGCCGCCGGTGCGGCCGAGGAGGTCCATGAAGACGTCGTTGACACGCTCGCGCGAGTCGGTGGTCCAGATCTTGCCCATCGAGGCTTCCATCGTCGGGATGAGGCCGCTGTGCACCATCGCCGCATTGTTCGTGGCGAGCGCGCGGGCCACCTCGACCCGCATGAGCGCGTCCGCCACGGCCTGGCGGGCGAAAGCGTCGTCCTGGAGCTCGGGCCGCTCGTCCTTGATATGCCCGACCATGTCCTCGACGGTCTTCTCGAGCGGGCGGTAGGTGCCGATGGCCACGCGCTCGAGGTCGAGCGCGCCGCTGACGATGTACCAGCCGCGGTTCTCCTCGCCGATCAGGGAGTCGGCGGGGATGCGTACGTCCTCCCAGAAGGTCTCGTTGGTGCGGCCCTCGCCCATGACCCACAGCGGGCGCACGGTGATGCCCGGCGTGTTGAGCGGCAGCACGAAGGTCGAGATGCCGCGGTGCTTCGGCGCGTCGGGCTCGGTCCGGGCCGCCAGCCAGACGTGCGTCGCGAGGTGGGCGGAGGAGGTGTAGATCTTCTGCCCGTTGATCACCCACTCGTCGCCGTCTCGCGTCGCGCGGGTCTGCATCGAGGCGAGGTCGGTGCCGGCGTTCGGCTCGGTGTAGCCGAGCGCGAAGTTCATCTCACCGTTCAGGACTTTGGGCAGGATCTCCTGCTTCTGCTCCTCGGTGCCGTTGCGCATGATCATCGGGCCGACGGAGATGAAGGTGAGGTTGTCGAACGGCACGCCTTCGCGCGCGCACTCCTCGGCCAGGGTCCACAGGAAGAGCGCGCCCTTGCCCTGGCCGCCGTACTCCTCCGGCCACGAGACGGCCGCGAGGCCCTCCTGCGCCATCGCCTGCATGAAGGAGCGCGCTGCCGGGCCGTAGCCGTGGATGTGATGCTCGGCGATCTCGGCGTCGAGCTCGGGTGTGCGGTGCGAGGCGATGAAGTCCTGCACCTCCCTGCGGAAGTCGAGCACCTCCTGGGGCATCTCGTAGTCCATGTCGCCTTCCTTCCCCGCCCCGCGGTGTCCGGGGAGCGGTCGCCGCGCTCAGGCCCGTGCCGGCGCGTCCTCGTGTCCCGGTCGCGTGTCCCCTTCTTTCGGAACCCCTACTTCCGGGACCACTGCACGAGAGTGTAGGGCGGATCATGATCGGGGTGGTGCTCGAACACCGCCTCGACCTCCGTCCCGATGACGATCTCCTCCTCGGGGTCACCGAGGAGGTTGCCGACCATCCGGATGTTGTCCGCGTGGGGGAGCTCGATGAGCACGACCACGTAGGGCACCGCCTCGGCGAGGTCGGGGTGGACGGGGTGCCAGATCCGCTCCCACGAGAAGATGCGGCCCTCGGCAGCCACCTGCCGCCACTCGACGGAGTAGCTGAGGCAGCGGTGGCAGATCCACTCAGGACCCCACTGGTGCTCGTTGCAGTCGGCGCAGTACTGCACCCACAGCTCGTCGCGCTCCTTGCCCTCGTAGTAGGGCGCGTCGAGGCCGTCGACCATGGCCACGGGGAGGGCGACCGGCTTCGGGAGGTAGCTCCCGCCTGCCTCGACGTCGGCCTTCGTTGCGTTCGCCATCTTCGGCCCCCGCCCTACGTCTGCGCCGCGAGCATCAGGTTGCTCGTCGGCTCCACCATCGGTCCGCCGGCCACGAGCGAGATCTCGACGTCGTCGACCTGCGCGGTCGACTCGCCGCGGACCTGCCGGGCCGCCTCGATCACCAGCTCGAAGCCGTGCATGTAGCACTCGGCGAGGTTCCCGCCTGAGGTGTTGAGCGGCAGCTTGCCGCCGTCGAAGCGGAAGTTGTCCAGCGTGAACTCCTCGTTGGCCTGCTCCACCGGGATGAGGCCGTGCTCGATGATGCTCATCACGACGCCGCCGGTGAAGTTCTCGTAGACCTGCGCGACGTCGACTTCCTCGGGCCTGACCTGCGCCATGTCGTAGAGCGACTGGGCGTTGTTCTTGAAGTTCGAGGTGCCGTAGTCGGGTGCGTTGTGCGCCCACGCCGACTGCCGGAACTGCGAGCCCTGCCCGCCCGCGAGGATGTAGACGGGCTTGTTCTTCATGTCGCGGGCGCGCTCGGCCGTCGTCACGATGACGGCGGCGGCTCCGTCGTTCTCCTGGCAGCAGTCGAAGAGGTGGAACGGCTCGACGATCCAGCGCGAGTTGTCGTAGCGCTCCTCGTCCAGCGGGCGTCCGTACATGACCGCGCGAGGGTTGCGCTGGGCGTGGTAGTAGCTCGCGAGGGAGACCGCCCGCAGCGCGCTCTGCTCCACACCATGGTCGTGCATGAAGCGCGTGACCTTCATCGCGTACGACTGCGCGGGTGACATCTGCCCGTACGGCTGCGTGTACGCGGGTGCGCCTTCGAGGGCGCCAGTCGCGCTCGCCGCGCCGAAGCGGCCGAACTGGCCCTGCGCGAGCGCGCGGAACACGACGACGTTGTTGGCAATCCCGGCGTTCACGGCCGCGGCGGCCATCGCCACGGCCCCGGCGCAGCCGCCGCCGCCCCCGCCCCAGACCATCGAGGACCACTTGAGGTCTCGCAGACCGAGCGCGGTGTGGAAGCGCGTCGGGTCGTTGCGGTCGTTGCTGTAGGAGCAGAAGCCGTCGATGTCGCGGACGTCGATGCCCGCGTCTTCCGCCGCCGCGAGCACCGCCTGGAGGCCGAGCTTGAACTCGGCGTCCTCCGCGCCGCCTCGCTTGTAGTAGGTCGTCTCGGCGAGGCCGACGATCGCCGTCGTGCCTCGCATCGTCCCCGCCATGGGTCCTCCTTCGCCTGCCGCTGCCCGGTGCCGGTCAGCGACTCGCCCGGTGATTCTAGGTAAGTGCTCCGCTTTCGGCGTAGCGCGCCACATCTTCAGGGGAGACGCCCAGGAACTCGGTCAGCACGTGGTGTGTGTTCTCCCCCAGCAGAGGCGCCGCCTTGCTGAGCCGTCCGGGTGTCTCCGAGAACTGCGTCGCGAGGCCGTCGTACGGCGTCGGCCCCATCGCCGGGTGGTCCAGCGTGACGAAGAACCCGCGATGTTCGAGCTGCGGGTCCGTGTAGAGGTCGGTCACCCGCTGCACCGCCGAGGCAGGGACGCCGGCACTCGTCAGCTGCGAGGCGATCTCCTGGCCGTCCCGATCTGCGCACCACGCCGCGAGAGCAGCGTCGATCCGGGTACGGTCCGACTGGCGCCCCTCGTACGTCTCGTACCGCGCGCCGTCGAAACCCTCGATGCCCGCGACCTCGCGCAGCGCGTGCCACTGCTCCGTCGTCGCGCACGAGATGGCGACGTAGCGCTCGGTGCCGCGGCAGCCGTAGACACCGTTCGGCGCATCGGTCATCGAGTCGTGGCCGGCGGGGCCTGCGACCCGCCCGTTCGCGGCGTAGTCGAGGGCCAGCGGCGCCACGAAGTGGATTGCTGCCTCGGCCTGCGAGAGGTCGATGAGCTGCCCCCTGCCGCTGCGCCGCCGCTCGTACAGGGCCGAGGCGACCGCGAGGAGTCCGAACCGCGGGTTGAGGAAGTCGGTGTACGCGCCGTACGGGCCGATCGGCGCCCGGTCGGGCCAGCCGGTGACGGCGTGGAGCCCGGCGAGCGCGGAGCCCTGCGTGCCGAATCCAGTGAAGCGACGCTCGGGCCCCGTCTGCCCTCGCAGGCACGTGCGCACCATCACGAGGTCTGGATGGTCGGGGCTGAGCGTGGCCCAGTCGAGGCCATGACGCTCCATGGTCCCCGGCACGAAGCTCTCCACCATCACGTCGGCCCACTCAGTGAGCTCACGAGCAATCTCGCGGCCCTCCTCGGTCGAGAGGTTGATGGCGGCGCCGAGCTTGGAGGAGTTGTAGTTGGCGAAGAACTGCGCCTTGTTGATGTCGTTCTCACCATCCTTGAACGGTGGAGCCATCCGCAGCCCGTCGACGCGCTGTTCGGACTCGACGTGCACCACGGTCGCCCCGTGGTCGGCGAGCCCCTTCGCGATCAGCGGTCCCACGCCGTACCAGGCGAAGTCCACCACCTTCAGCCCCTCGAAGGTCCGGGACCGGTGCCCGTTCGAGCCGTTCGAGGAGGCAGCGCCGGTGGACGCGGGCGAGCGCAGGGCGTCGAGCAGTGCCGCGCCTTCATTGAGTACCGGAGGAGCCTCGAGCGAACCGATCGGCGTGCGCGAGAAGCGCGCGAACGGTCCCGGCACCGTGTGCCCGCCAACCTGCTGCCAGTACTCGCGCGCCTCAAGCTGCGGGTCTTCGAGCAGGTCCTTCGCGTTCGAGATCTTCGCGACGAGCGACTTCGTCTCGAGGGACCAGGGGTGCAGCTCGGCCTTGGTCTTGGTCTGAAGGAACGCGACCACATGCTGGAGCGCTTCGTTCACGAGTGGCGCGCTGGCGGGCTCAACGCCCGGCATCGCCCAGTCCTCGTGCCAGTGCTCCCAGTCGATGTCCTTGAGGTGTTCGGGCCACTCGAAGCCCTCTCGCAACATCCAGGCAACGGCGCTGTTCGCCGTGTTCAACGCCGGCGGTGGGAAGGTGCCCATCGTGTTGGTCGTGTGGCCATCAGCGACCTCCAGCAAGACCGGGAGGTCGAGCCCGGGCATGCGCGCGGGAATGGGATCGCCACGGTCGTCCCCATGGCCCGGCTTGTCGCCGCCCTCGTTCGGCGGGTAGCCGGTGGCGTCCATGAGCGTCCACACGATGCACGCCTGCATCGAGGTGTCGAGGTGCTGGCCGAGGCCGGAGCCGTCGCGCTCGTTCAGCGCCACGGCGATGTCGGCAGCCGCCTGCACGCCCGCGTGCAGGCCCGCCTGCGGGAAGCCCACGGGGATCGGCGGGCGGTCGCCGTCGCCCTGCATCGAGACCAGGCCGCCCGCGGCCTGTAGCGTGAGGTCCGTCGCGGGACGGTGCGCGTGCGGGCCGGTCTGCCCGAACGGGCTGATCGAGGCGTAGACGAGCGCGGGGTTGAGCGCGCCCAGATCCGCGTAGCCCAGTCCCAATGCGTCGAGGGCGCCCGGGCCCAGCGACTCGACGAGCGCGTCGGCGCCGCGCGCCAACTCACGCAGGCGCTCGCGGTCTGCCTCGTCGTCGAGGTCGAGCACGACGCTGCGCTTGCCGATGGCGTAGGCGGCCCAGTGCAGTGAGCCGTCGAGCTCGCCCTCGCGGCCCTCGACGAACGGTGGGTGGCGGCGGGAGGGGTGGCCGCCGGGCGGCTCGATCTTGATCACCTCGGCGCCCATGTCGGCGAGCAGCCGCCCGGCGATCTCGCAGTAGCCGGTCGCCAGGTCCAGCACGCGGATGCCCTCGAGGGGCTTCGCCTCTCCGTCGATGGATGGTGTGGATGGTGATGTGGTCATGGTTCCGTCCTCAGGCGCTGTCGAGTTCGGCGAGCACCTCCGCGGTGTGCTCGCCCGGTAGTGGCGGGCGTCGCGTGATCGCCCACGGCGAGCCCTGGAAGGCGTACGGCGCGCCGGGGTAGACGAACGAGCGGCCCAGTTCCGGGTGTTCGACCTCCGTGCGGAAGCCTCGTGCGATGAAGTGCGGGTCTTCGATGACGTCCTCGGGCGCGTAGATGATGCCGACCTGGAAGCCGCGCTCCTGCGCGCCGTAGAAGTAGTCGTACGCGTCCATGTGCCGCACGAGGAAGATCATCGCCTCGCGTCCCGCGCTGAGCAGCGCCGCCTCCTCCTCGTCCTCGGCCGCGCGCCCCATGTCGAGCATGCGGTCCATCCCCGCCGCGACCTCGAGGAGCGCCGACTGCTCGTACGGCTCGAAGAGGCCGAGCTCCTGCATCCACTCGATGAGGATGCGGAACTCATGCGGGCGGCGCGGGAAGAGGCCGGTGTTCATCCACACCCCGTCCTTCGCCTGCACCTGCGTCGGCCCCGAGGGGTTGACGCCCGCGTGGCGGCCGGTCTGACGCTGCACCGTCTCACCGGCAACCAGCCACTGGTAGCTCCCCGCCTCGGTCGTGACGTTCGAGGCGGCATGCAGGCTGACGTCGATGAACTGGCCGCCCCCGCCGTTGTCGCGGTAGAGCAGCGCGGTGAGGATGGTGATCAGCGCCCAGTGGCACCCCGTCTGGTAGCCCTGGTTGCCGCCGCCGCGCACCGGCGGGATCGAGTGGTCGTCGTAGCCGCAGGACCAGACCGGGCCGGCGCCTGCGAGGATCGTGAGGTCCGTCGCCGGGTCGCCGGCGCGCGGGCCGGATCGCCCGAACGGCGTGATGGCGCAGTGGATGAGCCCGGGGTTGTCGCCGCGCAGATCCTCGTAGTCGAGCCCGCGCTCTGCGAGCCACCTGGGCGCGCGGTCCTCGACCAGCACGTCGGCGCCGGCGACCAGCTTCCGGAACGCCTCGCGCCCCTCCTCGCCATCGAGGTCGAGCGCGACCGAGCGCTTGCTGGTGTTGTAGTGCCAGAAGAAGAGGCTGCGGTCCGGGTGCGGCTCGTCGTCGAGGAACGGCGCGTAGGAGCGCGTGCGCGAGCCACCGGGCGGCTCGACCTTGACCACGTCGGCGCCCATGTCCGCGAGGAGCTTGCCGGCAAACTCGCCGATCTCCTCGCACAGCTCGACGACCGTGAGGCCGTGCATGGGGCCCGTGGGGGCGGATGGAGTGGTCAAATCACGCCCTCCTCGCGCAGGCTCGCGATCTCGCCGGCGTCGAGGCCGAGCAGTCCGCTGTAGACCTCCTCGTTGTGCTCGCCGAGGTTCGGCGCGCCGTGCGTGAGCTCCCACTCGGTCTCGCCCAGGTGGGCGGGCACGCCGTCGACGCGCACGTCGCCCATGTCGGTCTGTTGGACGGTGGGCCACAGCCCCCACGCGCTCGTGTTCTCGTCGTGGTCGATGCGCTCGCCCGGGCGCTGCACCGCCGAGGCGGGCACGCCCGCTGCGCGCAGCCGCTCGGCCGCCGCGAACTTGTCGCGCGTGGCGGTCCACGCGCCGAGCGCCTCGTCGAGCGCTGCTTCGTGCTCGATGCGGCCGCCGAGGGTGGCGAAGCGGGGGTCGTCGGTCCACGGCTCGCCGACCTCGGCAGCCAGCGCGTGCCAGTCGGCCTCGTCGCGGCAGGCGACCGCGATCCAGTTGTCCTCGCCCTCGGCGGGGTACACGGCGTGCGGCGCCATCGGCGGCCAGCGGTTGTGGTTCGAGTCGGGGAGGCCGTCGCGGCGCGTCGGGCGGCCGTTGGCGGTGTAGTCGAGGATCGCGGGGCCGGTCAGCGTGGCGCCGGCGTCGGTGCACGACATGTCGACCCACTGGCCCTCGCCGGTCACGTTGCGGTGGTGCAGCGCGGCGAGGATGGCGATGCACATGTAGTAGCCGCCGGTGTGGTCCATGTAGGAGTAGCCCCACCCGGCGGGCTCGAGGTCGCGCAGCTTCGAGGTCCACGTGAGCCCCGACACCGCCTGCACGATGGGGCCCCAGGTCTTGTACGTCCCGTACGGCCCCTGCTTCCCGAACCCGCTGTTCGAGACGTAGATAATGTCCTGCTTGATGGCCGCGAGCTGGTCGTACCCGAAGCCGAGGCGGTCCATCACCCCCGCCGAGAAGTTCTCCGAGACCACGTCGGACACCCGCACCAGCTCCGTCAGCAGCTCCTTGCCACGCTCGGTGCGGAGGTTGAGCGTGATGCCCAGCTTGCCGACGTTGTGGTTGTTGAACGAGCCCCCGAGGTTGATGCCACGCCGCTCGTCCTTGTACGGCGGCTGGCCGCGCAGGATGTCCCAGCGCCCCTGGTTCACGGGGTCCTCGATGCGGATCACCTCGGCCCCGAACGCGGCGAGGTGGCGCGTGGCCCCGGCCCCCGCCAGCTGGCCGGTGAAGTCGCAGATGCGGTAGCCCGCGAGGGCCTTCGGCATCGGGGCTCCTTACTCCTCGCGGGATGCGCGGATCGCCGCGCCCCACTTGTGCTCGATCGCGTACACGGTCGCGACGTCGTCGACGCCCTGCAGCATCTGGAGCGCGATCTTGTTGTTGCGCACGACCACCGGGTCGTAGGTCGCGATCTCGCGCGCGATCGCCATCGTCTCCGCCTCGAGCTGGTCGTCGTCGACGACGAGCGCGATCGCGCCGCATTGCTGCAGGTACTCGGGCGGCACGCGGCGGCCGGTGAGCATCATGTAGCGCAGGACGGGCTCGGGCAGGATGCGGCGCGCGTGTCCCGCGCCGCCGATCGCGCCGATCTGCACCTCGGGCAGCCCGAAGCGCGCGCTGCGTCCGGCCACGACGATGTCGCACAGCGCGGGCATGAGCAGGCCAAGGCCAACGGCCGGGCCGTTCACCGCCACGACGATCGGGATCGGGATGTCGAGCAACGCCGTCTGCGCGTTGCGCACGCGGACCGTGCGCTCGCCCGGCATGTGGTGGACGGCCGTCGGCCCTGAGTCGGCGAGGTCGAAGCCGCCGCTGAAGATGTTCGGCAGCCCGCTGCGCCACACCGCGACGACGATGTCCGGGTCGTCGCAGGCGTTGTGCAGCTCCTCGGCGAAGGACTCGAGGAGGTCCAGGCTGAGCGCGTTGACGCGCGGGCGGGTGATCGTGAAGGTCGCGACCCCGCCGTCCTTCTCCACCGTGAGCGCCTCGTGCATCGCGGTCCGTCCTTCCGGGGTGGCGGCGCGCGTCTGCCGCCGTTCCGTTCAGCCGCATCGTAGCGGCGTGGGCGGGGCCTTGCATCGCACGACGGCGCTCCCGCGCCGGACGCCTTGACGCCGGGCGCGCGCGCTCCATACGTTCGTCGCGACGCGAACGGAGGCGTGATGCAGGTAGGAGTGCAGCTACCCCAGCTCGGCGAGCGGGCCTCGCGCGACCTCGTGATACGGCACGCGCGGGCCGCCGAGGACGCCGGGTTCGACGCGCTGTGGGTCAACGACCACGTCATGTTCCCGCGCGAGTGGCGCTCCCCGTACCCGTACGCCCCCGACGGCGAGGTCCCGCCTCGCACCTACGTCGACTACTCGATCATCGAGCCGCTGGCGGAGCTGACGTTCGTCGCCGGGGTGACCAGCACGATCCAGCTGGGCACGTCGGTGCTCGTGCTCAACTACCGCTCCGCCGCGTACACCGCGAAGCTCGTCGCGAGCATCGACCACCTCGCGGGCGGCCGCTTCCTGCTCGGCGCGGGCATGGGCTGGGCGCGCGAGGAGATGGAAGTGCTCGGCATGCCCACGAACCGCCGCGGCGACCGCTTCGAGGCGAGCGTGCGCGTGATCCGCGCGCTGCTGGACGAGGAGTGGGTCGACGGCGTCGAGACCGAGTTCCACACGGTGGACGGCTGGACGGCGCGCCCGCTGCCGCCTCGCCACGTGCCGATCTGGATCGGCGGCGACAGCGAGCAGCAGATGCGGCGCATCGGCGAGCTCGGCGACGGCTGGCTCGCCCACGCGGGCTACATCAGCCGCGCCGAGGAGGCGATGACCCCCGCACGCGAGGCGGCCGAGCGCGCGGGTCGCGACCCGTCCGCGCTCCAGATCGCGATGAACAACGTCGGGGTCCTCGCCGCCGACCGGCTGGAGCAGACCGCCGAGCGGCTGCACACGGCGCGCGAGTCGGGCGTGAACCACGCGATCATCGGGCTGCACCCGCGGCAGATCGAGGATGCGCCGGAGCTGGCGCAGCGCTTCGCCGAGGACCACCTGGCGGACGTGCGCGGCGAGTGAGGCCCATGGGATCCAAACCGCACCGGCGCGCGCTACCCTGAGCACGCGCGAGGGAGAGGACCGATGACCACCGGAGCCGTGCTCGAAGCGACAGACGCCACGTTCAACGACGTCGTGGTGCAGCGCTCGCACCAGATGCCGGTCATCGTCGACTTCTGGGCGCCGTGGTGCGAGCCGTGCCACATCCTCAGCCCCACGCTCGAGAAGCTGGCGAACGAGTACGCCGGCCGGGTGCAGCTCGTGAAGGTCAACATCGACCAGAACCCGGCCGTGACCCAGCAGCTGGGCATCCAGAGCATCCCGGCCGTGAAGGCGTTCGAGGGCGGCGCGATGACCAGCGAGTTCGCCGGCGCGCAGCCTGAGGAGCAGGTGCGGGCGTTCTTCGACATCCTCGTGCCCTCGCAGACCGACCACGCCATGACTGCCGCGCAGCGCTTCCGCGCCCTCGGCGACGACCTGGCAGCGCGCGAGCAACTCGAGGCAGTGCTTGCCGACGACCCGAACCACGTCGACGCCACGCTCGAGCTGGCCGACATCCTCTCGGCGAGCAGAGACGCCGCAGACATCGCCCGCGCCCGCGAGCTGGCGGGGAACTTCGAGCACGACCCTCGCGCCCGCCGAGCCCTGGGCCGCATCGGCCTCGCCGGGCTGGCCGCCGGGAAGGACCGCGCCGCCCTCGAAGCCCG
>DAOULE010000180.1:0-3202 GCA_034420575.1 Dehalococcoidia bacterium | reverse complement strand
CGCGGGCGTCCTCGACGCGCACGACGCCGTCCTCGATGCGCCGGATGCGCCACGAGGTGGTGCCGAGGAGGAAGATGTTGCCGGCCATGCTCTCGATGGCCCAGTCCTCGTTGACCGCGCCGACGACGGTCTCGTCGGGCTCCGCGATGACGCGGTAGTCGCCCAGCTCGGGGATCGTGCCGCCGTTCTGGATCGCCACCGGTCGCGCGTTCCGCCGGGCGCGCAGCACCCCGTGCACGCGGTCGCGATGCACCAGCGGGCGAGCACGCCCGGCCCCCTCGCCCACGCCAAGCGCGAGCATCTCGACGACCTCATCGAAGTCCTCGCGGCGCAGGTCGCGGTAGGGGGTGGCGCGCGTGCAGAGCGCGTACAGGTCGTCCTCGCGCCACTCCTCGCACGCCGACTCGGCCACGATCTGCTGCGCAAGCACGTCCAGCGGCGCGACCAGCTGCACGATGCGGTCGAGGCGCCCGGCGTCCACGGCGCGCACGAGCGCCGCGCTCTCGATCAGCTCGTCGCGCGAGGCGGGGAAGATGCGCCCCTTGGGGCGAACGCCGAGGGCGTGACCCGAGCGGCCGACGCGCTGCAGGAACGTCGCGATGCTGCGCGGCGAGCCCACCTGGCACACGAGGTCGATCGAGCCGATGTCGATGCCCAGCTCAAGCGAGGCTGTAGCGACGAGCGCGCGCAGCTCGCCGTCCTTCAGCCGCTGCTCCAGCCGCAGGCGGCGCTCCTTGGAGAGGCTCCCGTGGTGGCTCGAGACGTGCTCCTCGCCGAGCCGCTCCGCGAGCTGGTGCGCGACGCGCTCGGACATGCGCCGCGTGTTCACGAACACGAGGGTGGTGCGATGCCCGGTGATGAGCTCGGTGATGCGGTCGTAGATCTCGCCCCACTGCTCGGCCGGCGCGACGGCACCGAGTTCGCTCCCCGGCACCTCGATCGCCAGGTCAATGTCGCGCTGGTGGCCGAGGTCGACGATCGTGCAGTCCGGCTCGCCGTCGGCGTCCACGCGTTCGCTGCCGACGAGGAACGCGGCGATCTCCTCGATCGGCCGCTGCGTGGCCGAGAGCCCGATGCGGGCCGGGCGCTCCCCGCCGTTTGAGGTGATGACGTGGTCGAGCCGCGCGGCGGTGAGCGCGAAGTGGCTGCCGCGACGGTCGCGCGCGAGCGCATGGATCTCGTCGACGATGAGCGTGCGGACATGACGCAGCGTGGCGCGGCTGCGCTCGGCGGTCACCATCAGGTAGAGCGACTCGGGCGTCGTGATGAGGATGTGCGGCGGCCGGCGCACGATCGCCTGGCGCTCGGACTGCGTCGTGTCCCCGCTGCGGACCGCCGTGCGGATGACGGGCAGGTCGTAGCCCATCTCGATGGCGATCTGCCGGATCTCCTCGAGCGGCTGCTCCAGGTTGCGATGGATGTCGTTGCCGAGCGCCTTGAGCGGCGAGACGTAGACGATCTCCGTCACGTCCTCGAGCGTCCCCGCCTCCGCCTTGCGCACGAGCTCGTCGATGCCGGCGAGGAAGGCGGCGAGGGTCTTGCCGGAGCCGGTGGGGGCGCTGATGAGCGTGTCACGTCGGCTGCGGATGTGCCGCCAGCCGGCGCGCTGGGCGTCGGTGGGCGCGTCGAAGTGACGCCGGAACCACGCGTCGACGACGGGGTGGAACTCGATGCCCGGTGCGATCGGCGGCTGCGCCAGCGTCACCCTGTCACCTCGACGAACATGCGTGCGATGCGTGCCCCCGCAGCCTACGCCTCCACGCCGCGCTACTCAACCCGCCGGATCAGATCAGACCGTCGCTCCCGACCAGGTTGGACGTCAGGATGCGGCACACAGATCTCTCCGAACCCGTCCTGCCCTGTTAGCCCGGCAGATCAGAGGCTGAGCCCACACGCGGAATCGGGACTTCCCTGAACTCTCCCGGGCGTACCTGACTGACAGCTGAGCGGATGTCTTCTGTTCTCAACCGCACGTACGGCCACGCTGTAGACAGGAGGACCACCACCGCCAGCCGTCGGCCGGCGAGGTTCTGCTGGTGGCGCATGTTCTGGTCGGTCGTGACGAGGATGTCGTAGCGCTCGTCCTCGGCGCGCGCGATCAGGTCCCCGTTGCCCAGCTCGGACCAACCTCGCTCGGCTACGGTTTCGACGTCGTGGTCGCCGAGGTGTCGCCGGAGTGGGGCGGGCGTGCCTTGATCGAACAAGATCCTCACGATCAGGCAGGTACCCGAAGGGCCTGCGCCGTGTGATCGAGGACAGCCCGCACCTGCCACTCCTCGACGCCGGGGAACCAGTCCAGAAACTCTTCGACCGTGGCCCCGCTCGCCAGGTTCTCGAAAAGCGCCGAAACCGGCACCCTCGTCCCGCTGAAGAGAGGGGTGCCGCTGACCCTGCCGGACACCGTCTCGACCGCCGGGCAGCTCTCCCAATCCGTCATGCCGTCACCTCCTCCCGAACTGCCAACTCCTCCGTTGACTCCCCGGGAATGCCGTCATCGTCACCGAGGAGATCCGTGACAGGCCGTCCGCGAGTCAATCGTCGGCGTCTTACTCGTCCGGCACCGCGCCGCCGCGTCCCGTACATCGAGCTTACCAGTCACCACGGACCTGACCCCTGCCTGCGAAGCTGCAGGTGGGGACGGGACATGACGGTGACGGTGAAGAGACGCAGGCACACGCCGGAGCAGGTCGTGCGAGAGCTCAGGGAGGTCGAGCAGGTCGAGGTCTCTGAGCAGACCTACTACTGGTAACAGGGGTGTTGCGTCGAACGGCCACGTGCCCATGATGCCCTAACGCACGGATGGAGGTGCAGCATGCCGATGAGCGAAGCGTGGCTCGAGGAGTTCCTGACAGAGGGCGCGAAGATCGCCGTCGTCTCGACGGTCGACCGGCGCGGGCACGCGCGCTCCGCGCCGGTCTGGTACGAGTGGCGAGACGGCGCGGTGCTGATCTTCACCGGCCGCTCCAGCCTCAAGTGGCGCAACCTCCAGCGCGTCCCCCACGCCTCGGTCTGCGTCGACGAGCGCGAGTCGCCGTACGCCGGCGTGGTGATCGACGGCCCAGTCGAGGAGGTCACCGAAGACGACGACCCCATCTACCAGGTGGCGCTGCGGATGGCGACGCGCTACTACGGCGAGGAGGAGGGCCGCGCCTTCGCCGAGCCGTACCGTGACTGCGCCCCCGGCACGGTAGCGTTCCGGGTC
>DAOULE010000179.1:0-3757 GCA_034420575.1 Dehalococcoidia bacterium | reverse complement strand
TTGACGATGCGGCGGAACGCGACGGCGTCGGCGTGGTTGCGGATCAGCCGCAGGTACGCCAGCAGGTCGCGCACCTCTCGACGGTCGTAGAAGCGCGTGCCACCGACGATGCGGTAGCGGATGCCCTGCTGGATGCACGCCTCCTCGATGGCGCGCGACTGCGCGTTCGTGCGGTACATCACCGAGAAGTCGGCGAACTCGCGCCGCTGCTCGCGCATCAGCCGCACGATCTCGAGCGCGACGAAGTGGCCCTCTTCGTCGGCGTCGAAGAGCTCTTCGACGACCACGGGGTCGCCGTCGGGGTTGCTGGTCCACAGCGAGCGCTCGCGGCGGTCCGTCGCCTCGGAGATGACGGCGTGGGCGGAGCGCAAGATGCGTCCGGTCGAGCGGTAGTTCTGCTCCAGCAGGATCACCTGCGCGTTCGGGAAGTCGTGCTCGAAGTGCAGCAGGTTGCGCAGGTCGGCGGCGCGCCACGAGTAGATCGACTGGTCGGGGTCGCCGACGGCGGTGATGTTGCCGTGCACCTCGGCCAGCAGGCCCGCGAGCTGGTACTGCGTGAGGTTCGTGTCCTGGAACTCGTCGATGAGGATGTAGCGGTATCGGTCGCCGTAGCGCTCGCGCACGTCGGGGTGCTCCTCGAACAGCCGCAGCGCCTCCCCGAGCAGGTCGTCGAAGTCGAGCGCCTCGTACTCGCGCAGCATCGCCTGGTAGCGCTCGAAGACGCGCCCGACGATCTCCTCGAAGTACGACCCGGCGTCGCGCAGCGTCGCCGAGGCGTCACGGCGCTCGTTCTTCGCGCGTGAGATGGCAGACAGCACGGCGCGTGGCGCGTAGCGCTTTGGGTCGATGTTGAGCGCCTCGGTGGCCTGGCGGACCACGGCTAGCTGGTCGTCGGTCGCGTAGATCGCGTAATCCTGCGGGACGCCGATGGCGTCGCCGTCACGGCGGAGCACGCGCGCGCAGAACGAGTGGAATGTGCCCATCGAGACATCGAGCCCCTCGGTCCCGAGGAGACCCTCGACGCGTTCGCGCATCTCGTTGGCGGCCTTGTTGGTGAACGTCACCGCCAGCACCCGCCACGGGGCGACGTCGCGCTCGCGCACGAGGTAGGCGATGCGGTGCGCGATCACTCGGGTCTTGCCGGAGCCCGGCCCGGCGAGGATCAGGAGCGCGCCGTCGGGCACCTCGACGGCGCGCCGTTGCGCGTCGTTCAGGCCCTGGAGCACGTCATGCGTCGCGGTCATCGGCGTCCGGCGGATGCGGGGAGGGGCGTGGTGCGGCTTCGGCGACCGTCCCGATGGCTCATGGTACGCTCACTTGCGCGCTCCCCCAAGCGGACTGCGAGGCGTACGTGGAGCTACCGTTCGGCTGGCCCGGCGGCGACTGGCAGACGACCGCGAGGATCGTCGGGCTGATCATCGGGTCGTACCTGTTCCTGATCTGGCTCGCCTCCGTGCTGTGGGCGTACCGCGATATCCGCGCCCGCACGCGCGACATCGCCACGCAGGTGATCGGCATGTCGATCATCATCCTGCTGCCGCTGGTCGGGGTTCCCGCGTACCTCATCGCGCGCCCGCGCGAGACGCTGCGCGAGGCGTACGACCGCCAGCTCGAGCAGGAGGCGATCCTCTCCGACCTTCAGGCGGTGCCGACGTGCCCCGAGTGCCGGAGACCCGTCGAGCAGGACTGGGCGATCTGCGCCTTCTGCAGCTACGAGCTCAAGGAGCCCTGTCCGTCTTGCAGCCGGCTCCTGCACAATGCGTGGCGGCACTGCCCGTACTGCTCCATGCAGCGCCAGCGCCGAAGCGAGGCGTCCGACCCAGCCGCGTTAGCGGCGGCTGAACAGGCCTCCGATGATGCAGGCGCGGCGCCCACACAGGACGCACCGGACCCGCCGCGCCGGCCGCGTGCGACGGAGACCGTCCCCATCTCGGCCCGCCCCGGTCGCGGCTCGTCCGGGGGTCGCTCCGGCCGATAGCCCCGACCACGAGTACGCCCCACGTAGCAGAAGGCGGCCCGAGCGGGCCGCCTTGCTGGTTTGATCGAGCGCCAGGCCGGTCAGCGCCGGAGCAGCCGCCGCAGCCGCCGGGTGAGCCGGCGCGCGAGGTACGCCGCGTTGAGGATGTCGTAGAGGAACGTGCGCCGCTGCCCGCGCAGTTCCGCACGCTCGCGGGCGCGCCTCGCGCCCGCGTTGGCGTGCAACTCCGACATCGATCCGCCGGGTCCGAAGGCCACGGTGACCTCCTTTTGCTCCTGCGGGGCGGCGATCAGCGGCTGAACAGCCTCCGCAACCGGCGGGCGAGCCGGCGCAGCAGGTAGGCGGCGTTCAGCAGGTCGTGCCCGAAGGTGCGACCCTGCCCGCGCATCCGCTCGCGCTCACCCACACGCCGGACTTCCTCGTCCGCGTGCTGCTGCGACATGGGGCCGAGGGGACCGAGCGTCATGGCGCTCCCTCCTCTCGAGGGTCGTCTCGGCGACCTACCCGAGGCCCTCCTCGATCAGCGTGCGCATCTCGGTGACCGAGGCGTGACGCCAGTTCGGCGCCAGCTTCCAGGTCTCCTCGTTGTAGCGTGCGCGCGCCTCGTCGAAGGCCGGGGTGCCGCGCTCGACGCCGCTCAGGATGTCGCGCAGCCCCTCCATCTCCTCGTTGGCGAGGACGGGTCGCTCGATCCAGTGGCCGAGGTAGCGGTGGTTGCCGTCGTAGAAGACGATCGTCGGGATCGACTCGAACTCACCCTGGTTGAGGAACTCGGACATGATGTCCTTGTTCTTGTCGCGGAAGAAGATCCGCAACTCCATACCCGTCGCCTCGGCGACCTTGGCGATCACGGGAATGCCGCGCCACACGTCCGGGCACCAGTCCTCACCGAGACAGAGCGCCTTGACGCCGTGCTCCTCGACCATCGACTTGATGGCGGCGAGGTCGTCCGCGTTCGGGTCGAACTCGTCGTAGTGGCGCTGGAACTCGCCCTGGCGGACCTCGATCTGGTCCATCCACTCGGTGAAGGTGGGGATGCCCTCGGCGAAGCGCTCGGGCGTGACTACGGATGTCTCGCTAGCCATCAATCAGATCCTCTCTGTCGAGGTCCGCGCAATGCGCGGCGCGTGCGTGTATTGCTCGCGCGCAGTGTACCACCCCCCGGTATCCCGTTCGGCGCTACCCGCCGCCCCCCGCGGCATCCGAGGTTGCCCCGGCGATGAACCGTGCGGTGCGCTCACGGAGCGCGGTCTCGGCGTCGACATCCTCGGCGCGGGCGTAGGCGGCGGCCGCCCACAGCAGCGCGCCGAGGCGCTCGCCGCGCTCGGCGCCGGCCGCGTCCTCCAGCGCCTGCACGGCAGCGGCAAGCTCGGGCAGGGCGTGTTCAGCCGTGGGGGCCTCACCGAGGCCCGCGCGCGCGGCGCGGCCGAGCACGGACTGCGCGCGCTGCAGCGCGGGGAGCGCGAGGGGGAGCGAGGCGAACGGGGAGTCGTCCTCGCCGCTCTTGCCCGCCTCGGCGCGTTCGGCCGCCTTGATCGCGTCCCAGCGCGCCCACTGCTCCTCGGCGCTCGAGCCGCGCTCGGCGTCGCCGAAGACGTGCGGGTGGCGTCGCACCATCTTATGGACGACCGTCTCGGCCACGTCGTCGAGGGTGAACGCGCCGCTCGTCTGCGCGACGACGGCGTGGAAGAAGACCTGCAACAGGATGTCGCCAAGCTCCTCCCGCAGTCCGTCGAGGTCTCCGCGGTCGATCGCCTCGATCGCCTCGTAGGACTCCTC
>DAOULE010000178.1:0-1828 GCA_034420575.1 Dehalococcoidia bacterium | reverse complement strand
AACCTCGACTTCGCCGACGTGCGGCGGGTCATGGAGGACGCCGGGCCGGCACTCATGGCAATCGGCATCGGCCGCGGCGAGCAGCGCGCCGTCGAGGCGGCGCGCGAGGCCATCGCGAGCCCGCTCCTCGAGGTCGACATCACGGGCGCCACAGGCGTGCTGTTCAACGTGACCGGCCCGTCCAACCTCAAGCTGTCGGAGCTGAACAACGCCGCCCGCACCATCGCCGAGGTGGTCGACCCGGAGGCGGAGATCATCTTCGGTACGGCCATCGACGAGGACATGAACGACGAGATCCGCATCACCGTCGTCGCCACCGGGTTCAGCGCGGTCCGCCAGTCGGTCGGCTCGCTCATGGACTCGGTCGACGAGCCGTCGCCGCGGCTGGCCGACCTGCCCCCCAGCGAGCCCGACTCGCTGACCGAGGCGGACCTGCCGACGTTCCTGCGCCGTACCTTCCCCTCGCGGTAGCGGGACGCATCGAGGCACGCGCGAGGGGCGGCCCGGCGGCCGCCCCTCGTTCGCGTCGGGAGTTGCGAACGCGCGGCCGCGCGGTCTTGGACAGGTTCGCAACAGACTGTGGACGGCAGCCGTTGCCGCGTGCCGTCCGGCGGTGTGTACTGCACCCACTTCAGACCCCTTGCCTCCCCCAGGAATGCGCCATCGATGCAGTGCCCCACGTGCGGTCATGTCCCGACGACGGTCGTCGACCAGGAGCTCAACGGGAGCGGCGTGCGCCGAAACCGCGCCTGCTCCGGGTGCGGGTTGCGCTTCGCAACCTTTGAAGGGGCGCTGACCGCCCGGGCCCAGGTCCGCAAGCGCGACGGGCGCCGCGAGGAGTTCCAGCGCGAGAAGCTGCTGCAGAGCCTCCGGCTCTCGGCCCGCAAAC
This sequence comes from Dehalococcoidia bacterium, assembly GCA_034420575.1. Taxonomy (GTDB): domain Bacteria; phylum Chloroflexota; class Dehalococcoidia; order UBA2979; family UBA2979; genus VXMT01. The sequence goes on along the minus strand of DAOULE010000178.1, from coordinate 939 downwards.
GCGACCTCGCCGCCGGCGCCATCGAGGCCATCGTCGAGGACGTGGAACGTCGCATCACGGTATCCGGCCGCGACGAGGTCCCGAGCCGCGTGATCAGCGAGATCGTGATCGGCCACCTGCGCATGCTCGACCCCATCGCCTACATCCGCTTCGCGTCGGCGTACCGCCAGTTCGTCTCGATCGACGACATGCTCGACGAGCTCGAACGCCTCGAGTACAGCCCGGTGCCGCCAGCCGAGCAGCCCCGGCTGTTCGAGGAGCTGCCGTTCGCGCCGACGCCGATTGAGAGCGCCCCCTCCGCCGCCAGCCGCTGAGCCGCACCGATGCATCGCCTGCCGCCGGTGCGGCTCGCGGCCGGCGCTTCCGCGCTGGCCGACCGTACGGGGCTTCCCTTCGCGCGCTAAGATCGAGCGAGGCGCTGAGGTGCTTGCACGGTTATCGGACGTATGTTCTGATAGCCGTCCTCCCCTCGCCTCGAACGGAACGCGCTGCGATGGTCACCACCCCTGTCATCACCCACCCCGTCGCCCTCACCGACAACGCCCGCACGGTCCTCGAGCGCCGCTACCTGCTGCGCGACGGCGACGGCGAGGTCGCCGAGACGCCCGAGCAGATGCTCGCGCGCGTCGCCGAGTTGATCGCCTCGGTCGAGGCGACGCCCGAGTCGCGGGCGCAGTGGGCGCAGCGCTTCTACGACGAGATGGCGGCGCTGCGCTTCCTCCCGAACTCGCCCACGCTCATGAACGCCGGCACCGACCGCGGCACCCTCGCGGCCTGCTTCGTGCTGCCCATCGACGACTCGCTGGACTCGATTATGTCGAACGCGCAGGCGGCGGCGATGGTGCAGAAGTGGGGCGGCGGCACCGGCTTCGACTTCTCGAGCCTGCGCGCCGAGGGCGAGCCGATCGCCACCACGCACGGCGCCGCCTGCGGCCCCGT
>DAOULE010000177.1:0-9721 GCA_034420575.1 Dehalococcoidia bacterium | reverse complement strand
AAGGAGGACACGATGGACTGGGCCGACAACGAAGAACAGGCGGCATTCCGCACGCAGGTCCACTCGTTCATCGAGGGCAACCTGCCGCAGTACTACCGCGACCTCATCGCCGACCGCCGCCCTCGCGGCCTCGAGGGCGACTGGCAGGGCGACATGGTGGTGGGCACGCCCGAGGCGCAGGCCGCCGCGAGCGAGTGGGCCGACGCCCTCTCGACCCAGGGCTGGGTCGCCCCGCACTGGCCGACCGAGTACGGCGGCGGCGGCATGACGCCCATGGAGCAGTTCATCTACAACCAGGAGATGGCCGAGGCCGAGGCCCCGCTGGTCGGCGGCTCCGGCGTCTCGCTGCTGGGATCGACACTGCTCGTCCACGGCAACGAGGAGCAGAAGCAGAAGTTCCTGCCGCCGACGCTGCGCGGCGAGTTCCGCTGGGCGCAGGGCTTCTCCGAGCCCGGCGCCGGCTCCGACCTCGCCTCGCTGCAGACACGCGCCACCCGCGACGGCGACGAGTACGTGATCAACGGCCAGAAGCTGTGGACCTCGGCGGCGCACAAGTCGAACTGGCTGTTCGGGATGTTCCGCACGAACCCGGACGCGCCCAAGCACCGAGGCATCTCGTTCCTCGTCATGGACATCACGAGCCCCGGCATCAGCGTCCGTCCCATCATCACGATGGGCTGGGAGCACGGCACCAACGAGACGTTCTACGAGAACGTCCGCGTCCCCGCCGACCAGCTTGTCGGCGAGGAGGACCGCGGCTGGTACGTCGGCGTCACGCTGCTGGACTTCGAGCGGTCGAACATCGCCGGCGCGATCCAGATCCGCAAGAGCATCGACCGGCTGATCGAGAACGTCGGGACCGACGAGGGCCGGCGCATGGTCGAGGCGGGCGGGCTGCAGCGCCAGCGCGCAGCCGTGGCCGAGCATTACGTCGAGTCCGAGGTGATGTTCAACTACTCGTTCCGCATCATCTCGATGCAGGCGCGGGGGATCATCCCGAACTACGAGGCGTCGACCTCGAAGATGTTCGCCTCGGAGCTGGTGCAGCGGGTCTCGCGCACGGGCATCAAGGTCTACGGGCTCTACTCGAACGTGTGGGACCCCGACTCAGCGCACTCGCCGCAGAAGTCGGTCTTCACGCAGTCGAACGTGCACTCCGTGATCGGCACCATCGGCGGTGGGTCCTCGGAGATCCAGCGCAACATCATCGCGACGCGCGGGCTCGGGCTGCCGCGCGGCTAGGCGGATCAACCGCTACTCGACGGCTCGCGCTCCCGGGCCGTCGGGCTCTCCGGCATCACGGTGCCGGGAGTCGCCATGTGCCCGGGCGCGCCGTGCCCATGTTCCCTGTGCTATAAGGCCCGCAACACATCGTGACCACGGAGGGCTCCATGGACTGGGCAGACAACGAAGAGCAGGCGGCATTCCGCACCGAGGTGCGCTCGTTCATCCAGGAGAGCCTGCCGCAGTACTACAGGGACATCATCGAGCGGCGTCAGCCCGGCGGCCTCGAGGGCGACTGGCAGGCCGACATGTCGATCGGCACGCCCGAGGCGCGCGCCGCCGCGGGCGAGTGGGCCGAGGCGCTCTCGACCAAGGGCTGGGTCGCCCCGCACTGGCCGACCGAGTACGGCGGCGGCGGCATGACGCCCATGGAGCAGTTCATCTACCGCCAGGAGATGGCGGAGGCCGAGGCGCCGGCCGTCGGCGGCTCCGGCGTGACCCTGCTCGGGTCGACGCTGCTCGTGCACGGCAACGAGGAGCAGAAGCAGAAGTTCCTCGCCCCCACGCTGCGCGGCGAGTTCCGCTGGGCGCAGGGCTTCTCCGAGCCGGGCGCGGGCTCCGACCTCGCGTCGCTGCAGACGCGCGCCATGCGCGACGGCGATGAGTACGTCATCAACGGCCAGAAGCTGTGGACCTCGGCGGCGCACAAGTCGAACTGGCTGTTCGGCATGTTCCGCACCGACCCCGACGCCCCGAAGCACCGCGGCATCAGCTTCATGGTCATGGACATGACGACGCCCGGCATCAGCGTCCGCCCGATCATCACGATGGGCTGGGAGCACGGCACGAACGAGACCTTCTACGAGAACGTCCGCGTCCCCGCCGACCAGCTCATCGGCGAGGAGAACCGCGGCTGGTACGTCGGCGTCACGCTGCTCGACTTTGAGCGCTCGAACATCGCGGGCGCCATCGAGATCCGCAAGAGCATCGACTGGCTGATCGAGAACGTCCGGTCCGACGAGGGCATGCGCATGACGGAGCACGGCGGCCTGCAGCGCCAGCGCGCCGACATCGCCGAGCACTACGTCGCGTCCGAGGTGATGTTCAACTACTCGTTCCGCATCATCTCGATGCAGGCGCGGGGCATCATCCCGAACTACGAGGCGTCTACGTCGAAGATGTTCGCGACGGAGCTGCTGCAGCGGCTCTCGCGCACGGGTATCAAGCTCTACGGGCTGTACTCGAACGTGTGGGACCCGGAGTCGGACCACTCGCCTCAGAACTCCGTGTTCACACAGACGAACGTGCACTCGGTGGTGCGGACCATCGCGGGTGGGTCCTCGGAGATCCAGCGCAACATCATCGCCACGCGCGGGCTCGGCCTGCCGCGCGGCTAGACCCGGCTCACGGAGCCAATCGCGGGGACCTCGGGCCGAGGTCCCCGCGTCGTGTCCGGCCCCGCGACGCCTCAGGGCGCGGAGTAGCGCACGTGCGCGTCATGCCCCACACTGCGCGCGGGGTCGGCCCGGCCGGCCCGCACACGCGTGAACAATCACCACGCAGGCAACGGCAATCGAAAGGACGCCCATGCCCACCGAGAACGCACCCGCCGATTTCTATCGCACGCAGGAAAACCCGGGGCTCTGGGAGCACCGCGGCAAGGTCGCCGCGTTCGGCATCGGCCACTCGCCCACCGCCCGCCGCTGGGACGGCCAGGCCGAGACCAGCATCGGCAACTGGATGCGCATCGCGATCCGCAACGCCATCGAGGACGCCGGCATCACCGCCGACCAGGTCGACGGCCTGGTCCTCGACCCCTCGACGACGACCGGCGCGTGGTGGCCCGAGGGCGACCCGTTGCCGGAGGATGTGCTCTCGCAGTTCGAGCCCGGTGAGAACCCCATGGACGGGGTCGCCTCGCTCAGCGCGGACTGGATCGTCAACAACATGCCGGAGCTGACCAACGTCACGTTCCGCATGAACGGCCCGGTGTGCATGTCGAACTCGATCTGCGTCGCCTCCGAGGCGATCGGCCGCGGCCTCACGGATGTCTGCCTGGTCGTCAAGGCCTGGCACAACTTCCCCGGCCGCTACTACCAGGGCGGGGCGAACGCCAAGAACACGGTCGAGGGCTCCTCGGTGTGGACGAACCCGTGGGGCGTCAGCGCCGCCACGCCGGACGGCTGGACCTTCCGCGAGTACATGGCGAAGTACAACCAGAGCCACGACAAGATGGCGCAGTTCATCGTCAACTCGAAGCGCAACGGGCTGATGTTCCCCGAGGGCTTCTTCGCGCAGCACCGCCCGGACGAGGTCACCGTCGAGGACTACCTCAACGCGCGCTGGATCGTCGAGCCGATGAACCTCTTCGACCACGACATGCCGATCCACGTCGCGGTCGCCTACGTGTTCGCGAACACTGACCGCACGGCCGACATGAAGCAGAAGCCGGTCTACGTGCTCAACCACGCGTCGACGTACCCGAAGTTCGGTGTGACCCAGACGCTGGAGAACGCCGAGGCTTCGACCGACGCCACGGCCCGGAAGCTGTACCACGGCTCCGGCCTCAGCGCCGAGGACCTCGACTTCGAGAACATGTACGACGGGTTCACGACCTTCCACAACTACTTCATCGAGGGTCTGGGCTTCGCGGGCATCAAGCGCGGTGAGGCGCTGGACCTCTACCAGGAGGACATCAGCATCGAGGGGCCGCACCCGGTCTCGCCGAGTGGCGGGAACGTGGGCGCGGGCCGCACGCGCATCTGGATGCACACGGACACCATCATGCAGCTCCAGGGCCGCGCCGGTGACCGCCAGGTGCACCTCAAGAACGGCCAGCCCGAGGTGGGCGTCTCCGGCGGCCCCATGCCGCAGGTCGGCGACTTCACCATCTGGGGCGTCTCGCCCGACTAGCTCCCGGCCAACGGAAGCACACACCCCGCCCCCTCCGGCGCCACCGGAGGGGGCGGGTCGTTAACCCACTGCGCACCAACGGGCCTCGCCACTCCCCGTGCGGCCTCGAGGTGCGTATGCTGCGCCATGCAGCCGCGTCGGCGAGGCGTCGACGCCTGCACGGACATCGCAGCGGACGTGGGCTGAGCGACGTGTCGCCGTGCCCCGGAGCAGAAAGGACCGGTCATGGACTGGAGCGACAGCCCAGAGCAGGAAGAGTTCCGGATGAGCGTGCGGAGCTTCATCCAGGAGCGGCTGCCGGACTACTACCGTGGCGACGAGTACGAACGTCGCCGCGTCGAGGACGCCGAGCAGGACTGGCAGTGGGAGATGATGCACGGCAGCGACGAGGCGAAGGCCGCCGCGCAGGAGTGGTCTGACGCGCTCGCCGAGCACGGCTGGAACGCCCCCAACTGGCCCACCGAGTACGGCGGCTCCGGCCTCTCCACCATGGAGCAGTTCATCCTCAAGCAGGAGCTCGGCGAGGCCCACGCCCCCGAGGTCGGCGGCGGCAACGGCATCCCGCAGATCGGCCCCACGCTCCTGGTGCACGGCACGGACGACCAGAAGCAGAAGTTCCTGGGACCGACCCTGCGCGGCGAGATGCTGTGGGCGCAGGGCTACTCCGAGCCGGGCGCCGGCTCGGACCTCGCCTCGCTGCAGACGCGCGCGGTCCGCGACGGTGACGAGTACGTGATCAACGGCCAGAAGATGTGGACCTCCACGGCCCACAAGTCCAACTGGCTGTTCGGCATGTTCCGGACGGACCCGGACGCCCCGAAGCACCGTGGCATCACCTTCATGGTGATGGAGATGCACGAGCCCGAGATCAGCGTCCGGCCGATCGTCGCGATGGACTGGCGGCACGCCACCAACGAGACCTTCTTCGAGGACATGCGCGTCCCCGTCGACCAGGTCCTCGGCGAGGTTAACCGCGGCTGGTACGTCGGCATGACGCTGCTCGACTTCGAGCGCTCCGGCATCGCCGGCGCTGCCGCGCAGCGCGAGGACATCGCGGCGACCGTCGAGGCGATCCAGGAGAGCAAGATCCCGAACCGCGGCCACCAGCTGCGGAGCGAGCTCGCCGAGCGCGCCATCGAGGTCGAGGTCAACAACAACCTCGCCATGCGCATCGCTTCGATGCAGGCGAGCGGCCTCATCCCCAACTACGAGGCGTCGATGGGCAAGGCATACACGACCGAGCTCAGCCAGCGGCTCTCGCGCACCGGGATGAAGATCTTCGGCCTCTACGCGGGGCTGTGGGACGCGGACGACGAGCGCTCACCGCTGCGCTCCTCGCACACGCGCACGTACGTGAGCAGCGTGGTCTCGACGATCGCCGGCGGATCCTCGGAGATCCAGCGCAACATCATCGCGACGCGCGGGCTGGGGCTGCCTCGCGGCTAGCCCCGACCGCGACGAGGACTCCATGAGCGAGGGGCGGCGTTGGCGCCGCCCCTTGCCGTCCCCGCGGCCCGGCCAGCCCCGTGCGTAACGGCGTCCTCGCAGCGATCTCGCTGATCGTCGCGATCACTGCGGCCGCGCTCGCGCTGCGCCCCCTGGAGGAACCACCCGAGCCACCACCGGTCTCGCCGACACGCGCGCCCGACACGACGCCGACGGCCCTGGCCGCCACGGCGACGCCCACCACGACGCCTACGCCGACGCCAACTCCCACGCCGCCTCCGGCTCGCCCAACGCCAACCCCAACACCGAGCCCGACGCCGCCACCACCGTCGCCAACCCCCGCGCCGCCAACGCCCACCGCGCCGCCGTCACCCACGGCCACCCCAACGCCTCCCCCGGAGCCCCCGCTCGCGTACGAGCACTTCGACGCCTCGGGCGGAGCGCCGGGACCGGGCAGCTACTCGTTCCTCGTGCGCCGGGGCGGAGCGACCCGCGTGGCCGCGACGTACGAGGAAGCGCGCACGGACGCCACCATCGCGCGGTTCAATGTCTTCGACACAGACGGCGTCTCACGCGCCGACCGATACGAGTCGGTGGCCGTCGGCGACCTCGTTGAGTGGCGCCGGGCCGAGGACTGCTGGACCCGCTACCAGGTGACCAGCACGACGCTCCGAGGGGGCGCTGTCTGGGAGTTCGGGGTGTCCTGGATGACGTACGCGTTCACGGGCTGCAGCGGCGCGCTGGCGGTGAACGCCCCAACCACCCTCGACCTCGGGCCGCTCCCCGACCTCGGCGACCCGGAACTCCCCTACCCGATCCGGCACGGGCCATGGCAATTCGTCCCGAAGGGCTGGACCGGCGCAGTCGAGCCGACCGAGGAGCGTCCGCCTGCCGCGCGCCACAACTGGGGCACTCCGGGGGTCTCGACGGTGTACGCGGCCCGACGCCTGCCGTTCTGGCGAGATCCCGCGATGCCCATTTCATGGGCCCTCGCCAGTGTCACGGTCGCGGCTCACGAGGGGCCGCACGATAGCTACCGCGCCCTGTACAGAGCATCGACCGGCGCGCCGGCGGTGACGATCGAGTGGTATGGCGTCCCGCGCTCCGTGAGCGCTGTCGAGGCGCAGTGCCTCATCTCGTGTGACGCGACGCGCGTGATCGCCGGCCGCCCCGCGCGCGTGTCATACAGCCCGATTGGACCGTTCCACGACGTGTTCCACCGCGCGGCGGTGTGGGTCTACGACCCGGCGACACAGGTCGAGTACGTCGTGCGCGAGGACGAAGCTCGACTCTTCGGTGGTCGCGTCGATGGCGTCATCGACATCGCGCGCAGCCTCTTCGAGGACGAACCGGTGAAGCCCGACTCCCTGAGCTACTCGCAGTCCCGCACCGACGACTCCGCGGCGCCGGGCACCCTCACATTCCTGGACGGAACCGGCATCGGTGCGGACCCCGTCACCACCTACAACGGACTGCGCGGCGGCGAGGCAACCGTGCTGCTCATCCACACGTCCGATATCGACGGCGTGTCCCACGCCCGGTTCTTCGATTCCCTGTCCGCAGGCGACGCGTTCGAGTGGTGGCAGGCAGAGGACTGCTGGGTGCGCTTCCGCGTGGCAGCAGTCTTGCCCGACCCGTCGGGCGTCGAGCCGCGCAAGCTGTTCGCCGTGCAATCCAGAGCCTTCGCCTACACCGGCTGTATGGGGGCCGTGCCCGCCAACGCGCTCGGCTCCCTGGGCTTCGGCCCGCTTTCGACACCCGGCGGGCCGAGCCTTGACGTGCCGATCGGCTACGGGCCCTGGCACCTGGTCCCGGCGGGATGGAGCGGCGCATCGTATGCCGCCACGACGGTGACCGCGGCCGCGGCGGGCCAGTTCCAGGCGGCTGACAGGATCGGTACCTCGGACCTGGAGGAGGCGCGGCTGATCCCGCACTGGCGCGAACCCGCCTTGCCGGCGGGATGGACGTTCACCGGCGTCGTCGGTGGTGATCTGACCAGCACGGTCTCCGGGTACTGCGCCACCTTCGGCGAGGCGGGCCGGCGGCTGGTGGTCGAGGTGTGCGGTACTGAGGGCTTGCCGGGGCCCGCCATCCTCGAGGCGTCATGGGACGGCGGCGCGGGAGTGCGCGAGTTCCGCACCATCCACGACCGCCCGGCGCTCGTCGCGTATAGCCCGCCGGGCCCGAACCACCTCGAGGACTTCCGCGTCGAGGTCTCCGTCTACGACGCCGCTACGGGCATCGCCTACACCGTCTTCGGTTACGACGAGGACCTCACGGGGAGCAACGTCGAGCCGGTCATCGCGATCGCGCGCAGCCTCTTCGAGGGCTCCCCCGCGCCGTGAGCGTGGATGGTCTCGCGGCTCCCTCCGTACGATGCGCTGGATGCTGAACAGCCGCCGAGGACGCCCATGCGACCCCCAGCCGTCGACGTCCACGGGGGGCCGGCGCGACTCGGTCCCTGCTCGCCGCCGCGGAGGGCCACGTGCGTAACGCCGTCTTCGCGGCAGTCTCGCTGGCCGTGGCGATCGTCGCGGCGGTGCTCGCGCTGCTCCATGAGAGCGAGCCGACGGTCACGACCGTGGTGCGGACGCCGTCACCGGCTCCCACACCCGCGGCCACCTCCTCGAGCACGACCGCCAGACCCTGGCCGCCGCCGCAGGCCACCCCGCTGCCGGGGGCGCGCCCGGATCCGACGCCACCGCCGGCCACACCTACGCCTCCAGACCCCGGCGTCCTCACGCTCACCCCGGCAGGCGCCGGTCCCCCGGCCGAGCCATTGCCCGATCGCAAGCCCGCGATCCGGTACGGCGCCCTCGACGCCACCGGGGAGGCATCCGCGCCCGGTAGCTATGCGCTGTTGCTGACCGCGGATGGCGGGACCCGCGTGGTCACGACGTACGAGGAGCTGCGGACCGGGGCGACGCTCGCGCGCTTCAACGTCGAGGACGCGGTAGACGCCGTCGGCGCCTCGCGGGCCGAGCGCTTCGACGCGGTCACCGTCGGCGACCTGATCGAGTGGCGGCAGGCCGAGGAGTGCTGGACCCGGTTCCAGGTCACCTCGACGCCCGACCCGGCGCCCGGAGCCCTCGTGAGGGAGTTCGGGCTGGAGTGGATCACGTACGCCTTCACCGGGTGCAGCGGCGCGATCGCGGCAGACGTCCCGGCGACGGTGGACCTCGGCCCGCTGCCGGACCTCGGCAACCCGAGCCTCGCCTATCCCATCCGCCACGGGCCGTGGCAGCTCGTGCCGCCGGACTGGACGGGGGCCGTCGAGGAGCGCGAGGAGCGCCGGCCGCCGTGGCGCTACGACCGCGCCCCGCTGCCCTCCGTCACGCTGTTCCACGCCCGCCGACTGACCTACTGGCGCGACCCGGCTCTGCCCGTGAACTGGACGCTCCAGCTCGCGGAGCGCGAGTCCGCCTCGCCGTACCAGTACGGGTACTACGCCACCTACGGGACCACCACGGGGCTACCCGCCTTCACGCTCAGCGCCTCCGTCTGGTTCCTGAGCGGCGAGCGCGCACCGATCGGTTGCTCGCTCATCTGCCACGAGACGCGCGTGGTCGCGGGTCGCCCGGCGCGCGTCTCCTACAGCCCCTCGAGCCCGTTCAACCCGACCATCTCGCCGGCGACGGTGCGCGTCTACGACCCGGAGTCCGATGCGCTGTACGTGATCCGGGAGACCGAGCACCGTCTGCTCGGCGGCCGCATCGACGAAGCCGTCGCCATCGCGCACAGCCTGTTCGAGCCGCCGCCCGACGAGCCCGGCGTCCTGCGTTACGGCCACCTCGACGCCTCCGGCACGGCCGATGAGCCAGGCAGCTACGTCTTCACGACCGGCACGGGCCTCGGCGCGCCTGCCGTCGCCACGTTCGAGGGCATGCGAGACGGCTCCGCGACCGGTGTGCTGATCCACACCGCCGACGTGGACGGCGTCTCCCACGCCGACCTCTTCGACGCGCTCGAGGTGGGCGATGGCTTCGAGTGGCTGCGCGCCGACGCGTGCCGGGTACGGTTCCGGGTGACCGAGGTGCTCAATGACCCGGCGGGCGCTGCGCCGCGCAAGCTCCTGGGCGTGGAGGTCGAGACAGCGACGTTGATGGGCTGCCGCGGCGAGATGCCGAGGCACGCCTAC
>DAOULE010000176.1:0-3480 GCA_034420575.1 Dehalococcoidia bacterium | reverse complement strand
GTGTTGCCGAACTTCACCTTCGGGTCCGGGCCGCCGCGGAAGCGCATGCGCTGCAGGTAGCTGGGCGGGACGAAGCCCTGCTCCGTGTAGAGCGGGTTGGTCTCACCCATCAGGTCGCAGTAGCGCGCCACCGTCTCCGCCTCGACGGTGATCGTGCCGACCTCTTCCTCGATGCCGATCACGCTCTCGTCGTACTCGAATACTGCTTCGTCGCTCATACCGCCTCTTCCTCGAGCGTCTGCTCGATTGTCACCGGATAGTAGTCGCCCGACGCCAGTTGCTCCACCAGGTCCTCGATGGAGGCGATGGGTTGGGCGAAGGCCGTCAGGCAGCGGCCGATGGCGCTGACGTAGTGCGCATCGCTGCCCCCGACCTGGTGCAGGCCGTGCTGCTCAGCGAAATCGGCCCCGACCTGGTTCTCGTGGTCCGAGCTGCCGCCGTTCAGCGCCTCGACTGCCTCGACGAACTCCAGGCTGTGCCCGTTCGCCGCGTGCTCCGCGATGCCGATGCTCGGTCGCCCGGCGTGCGCCGCGACGGCGAAGCCGCCGGTCTCGCGCGCGATGCGGAAGACATCGGCCGGCGGCAGCGTCGTCGAGGAGAGGTCGAAGTGCCGCGCGAACTCGTCAGTGATGCCGTAGACGAGCACGTGCCCGACGGTCGTCTCGAGTTCTGCCCCGCGCAGCACCGCCGCCTCGTACTGCTCGGAGATGGCCGAGTAGTCAACGTCGGGGTCGAACTGGCGGTGTTCGGTCAGCACGAAGCCGTCGATGTGGTAGCCGCGCTTGCGCCGCGAGGCGATCCACTTGAGGTAGCCCTCGACGGTGCCGCCCGCGTCGTCGGAGGCGTCGGTGGAGTGGGAGTGGAGGTCGACGTAGAAACGGCGTCCGGCGATGAGATCGTCCTTCCGTCGGTCGAGGGCGGCTCGCCATTCTCCGCAGCGGGCGGCGCGAGCGTCAATGCGACCCCGTCCCGCTAGCCTGCGACCTCGATCCACGCGCCCGTCGCCGCTGCCTCGAGGGCGCCCGGGTCGAGGTCCACGCCGAGGCCGGGCCGTGCGGGCACGTCGAGGGTGCCGCCGTGCGGGCGCGGTGGCTCCGCGACGATGTCGGCGGCGAGATGGTCGGCCGTCGCGAGGCCGTGCGCCGCGTCCGGCAACGCGTCGACGGACGGCACCGCCGCTGCGAGGTGCAGCGCGGCCGCGACGCCGATGCCCGAGTCGAACGTCGTCGTGACGATGCACGGCACGCCTCGCTCCGCTGCCTCGCGGGCGAGGGCGATCGCGGCCCGGAGGCCACCGAGGCGCATCGGCTTGAGGACGAGGGCGCCGACGGCGCCCGCTGTGAGCAGGCGGCGGCCCTCCTCGACCGAGGAGACGCCCTCGTCGGCGGCGATGCGCGACGCGGCCGCACCGTGGATCCGCGCCAGCGCCTCGTCGGCGGCGACGGGGACGGGCTGCTCGACGAGCTCGACATCGCACGCTGCGAGGCGTTCGAGGGTGGCGAGGGCAGTCGGCTCGTCCCAGCCGCCATTCGCGTCCAGGCGCAGGCGAGCGTACGGGAGCGCCTCGCGGATGGCCTGCACGCGACGCACGTCGTCGTCGGGGGGCTTGGCGGCGACCTTGAGCTTGAACGTTCGGAAGCCCGCATCCCACGCGTCGCGCACCTGCGCGAGCGCCTGCTCGGGCGGCCCGTCACCGATCACCGCGTTCGCCGGTACGCTCGCGCGAGGCCGCTCCGTCAGCAGTGCCGCGACGGAGAGCCCTCGGTGCCGTGCTTCGAGGTCGAGCGCGGCCACGTCGAGCGCGCAGCGCAGGGCGGCGGCCCCGGGCGCGTCGAGGTCGTCCGGGAGGCTGGCGCCGGCGACCGCCTGTGCGTGCGTCTCGATGAGTCGCAGTACGTCGTCCGCGTCGCCCTCGCCGAACTCGGGGAGCGGCGAGGCCTCGCCGTAGCCGCGGAGTCCGGCTTCGTCGGTGAGCTCGATGACGACGCCCGCGCGGTACGCGATCGCGGCGCGCGCGGTCTGCATCGGCGCGCGCATCGGGAGGCGGAACGGGCGGTAGCGGACGGCTGCGAGCGCCATCGCGTCGTCCCCCGCTAGACGGCGAGGCCGACGGCGAGCAGCACGCCGAGCACGAGGTGCAGGCGTGCCGTGGCGCGCAGCGCGGCGTTGAGCGTCGGGCCGTCGGTGCTGGTCATCACCGCGCGCACCGGCGAGACGGCAAACGGGAGGCTCAACCACGAGAGCAGCGTCCACGCGCCGAAGCCCTCGATGGGCGCGAGGGCAGCCGCGGTGAGGTACGCGATCGCCACGGTGGCTACGAAGAGCCAGCGCGCGGGCTGGCGGCCCATCATCACGGCGAGGGTGCGCTTGCCTGCCGCCTCGTCGGTCACGATGTCGCGGATGTTGTTGACCATGAGGATCGCGGTCACGGTGCAGCCGACGGGGATCGAGGCGGCGACGGCGGCGGCCGTCACCTCCCCGGCCTGCACGTAGTACGTGCCGGCGACCGCGACGAGGCCGAAGAAGATGAAGACGAAGACGTCGCCGAGGCCGTGGTAGCCGAACGGCCACGGCCCGCCCGTGTAGGCGAGCGCGGCCAGCATCGCGGCGATGCCGGCGGCAGCGACCGGCCACCCTGCGACGGCAATGAGATAGACCCCCGCCAGCGTCGCAACGCCGAAGGCCGCCACGAGGCCGCCGATGACCTGCCGCTCGCTGAGAATCCCGAGTTGCGTGACGCGCGGGGGGCCGATGCGGTCGGCGGTGTCCGCGCCGCGGCGGAAGTCGAAGACGTCGTTGGCGAAGTTCGCGCCCACCTGGAGCGCGAGCGCGCCGAGCATCGCGGCGGCAGCCGGGCCTGCCTGCGCCTCGCCCGCGTGGAGTGCGACGGCCGTGCCGACGACGACCGGCGTTGCGGCGGCCGTGAGCGTCGGGGGGCGGGCTGCCAGCACCCACGCGCCGAGGCGGGACGGGGCGTCTCCGGCCGCCGGCTGCGAGGCCTCCTGCATCGCGGGGTCCTCGACGGGCTCGCTCAGGGCAGGCGCTCGAACTGCTTGAAGTTCGGCGTGCGCTTCTCGAGGAAGGCGTTGCGGCCCTCCTTGCCCTCGTCGGTGCGGTAGAAGAGCGAGGTCGCGTCGCCGGCGATCTGCTGCAGACCGACGATGCCGTCGGTGTCCGCGAGGAAGCCCATCTTCATGAAGCGGATCGCCGTGGCGCTGTGCGAGAGGATCTCGCGCGCCCACTGCACGCCCTCGGCCTCCAGTTGGTCGGCCGGGACCACTGCGTTGGCGAGGCCCATGTCGACCGCTTCCTGCGCGCTGTACTGGCGACACAGATACCAGATCTCCCGCGCCTTCTTGTGGCCGACGATGCGCGCGAGCTGTGAGGCGCCGAGACCCGCGTCGAACGAGCCGACGCGGGGGCCCACCTGGCCGAAGCGCGCGGTGTCGGCGGCGATGGTGAGGTCGCAGATGACGTGCA
>DAOULE010000175.1:0-25615 GCA_034420575.1 Dehalococcoidia bacterium | reverse complement strand
ACCTCGATGGACGGCTACGCGGTCCGCGCCGCCGATACGGCGGGCGCCACGCCCGCCAGCCCGCTACGCCTGCGCGTGACCGGCTACCTGCCCGCCGGCTCCGTCTACGACGGGTCGGTCGGCCCCGGCGAGGCGGTGCGCATCATGACGGGCGCGCCCATCCCCGACGGCGCCGACGCCATCGTCCCCTTCGAGGAGACCGACGAGGAGGAGCAGACCGCCCGCTGGGAGGACGGCCCCCGCGATGACGTCCGCATCGACGTCGAGGCGAAGCTCGGCGCGAACATCCGCCCGGCCGGCGAGGACGTCCGCGCCGGTGAGCTCGTGCTACCCGCCGGGACGATCCTCGGGCCTGCGCAGATCGGCGTGCTCGCCTCGCTCGGGCTGGGCAGCGTGCAGGCCATCCGACGCCCACGCGTCGCGATCCTGTCGACGGGCGACGAGCTGCTACGGCCCGGCGAGCCGCTGCGGCCGGGCGCGATCTACGACTCGAACGGCTTCTCGCTGGCCTCGATGGCTCGCGAGATGGGCGCCGAGCCGCGGGTGCTCGACATCGCCGGCGACACCGTCGAGGCGCTCACCGCGCGCGTCCACGAGGGCCTGGCCGACGCCGACCTGCTCGTGACGTCGGCCGGCGTCTCGCGCGGCGACTTCGACGTGGTCAAGGAGGTCCTCGCGCGCGAGGGCTCGGTCGGCTTCTGGACGGTGCGGATGCGTCCCGGCAAGCCGCTCGCCTTCGGCACCTTCGAGGCCGGTGACGGCGAGGCGCGACGCGTCGTGCCGCACCTCGGGCTGCCCGGCAACCCGGTCTCGGCGATGATGACGTTCGAGCTGTTCGGCCGCCCGGCCGTGTTCACGATGCTCGGCAAGCCGCAGGCCTGGGAGCGCGAGCGCGTGCGCGCGGTCTCCGCGGAGCGCATCGCCCGCCCCGACGACCGCCGCTTCTACGCCCGCGCGATCGTCGAGCGTCGCGAAGGCCGCTACCACGCCCGGCTGACGGGCCCGCAGGGCTCCGGCGTGCTCACCTCGATGGCGCTCGCGAACGGCATCGTCGTGGTGCCGGAGGACGGCGGGCCGGTCGAGCCCGGCGACGAGTGCGACGTGATGCTGATCGGCCGCGTCCCCGACGTCGAGGCGTGACCACGCCCGACCCTCAGCCCGCTGACCCGGCACCCGCTGATGGGGAGCCCTCGACGCCACCCATCGTGCGCCTCGACGCGCCACCGGACTCCGCCGCCTCGCTGCTGACCGCGACGCTCGTCGAGGCGTTGCGTGCGCGCGGCTACCGCACAGCGAGCGCGGAGCGCCGCCCCGGTGGGCGGCTGGCCGTGACACTGCCGAGCGGCGGCCGCGTCGGCGTCGAGCGCGAGGTCGCCGAGGCCGACCTCGGCCCCTTCGTCGCCGGCCTCGACCCGCGCGCGGACCTCGTCTTCGCCTTCGGCTACGAGGAGCCCTCGACGCCCCCGCCCACGGCCATCGTGCTCACGGCGGGCGGCGAGGAGCTCGCCACCGTCGACCCCGCCGAGCTGGAGCCGAGCCTGCAGACGGGCGGCCCCTCCCCCGTCGTCGAGGACCTGGCATCACTCCTCGACGCGCGTGTGCTGGGGAGCGAGGAGCCGCCGCGCGGCGGCGAACGTGTCGAGGGGTCCTCGGGGCGTGGGTTGGGGGAGAGGGTGCGGGGTTTGTTCAGAAGGCGGGGTTAGAATGTCGAGTCTCAGACTTGTAGCACGTATGCTACAGTAGCAATGCTCGACGTCCTCAACTACATGGACCGACGGGGGCGTGAGCCAGTCGACGAATACGTCGCCGACTTGCTCAGGGCGGGCGAACGAACCGCGGTCGCGACCCTCGCTCGGCACGTGGCGTTGCTCGAGGAGCATGGAGCGAACCTGGGCATGCCGCACGCGCGACTCATCGATCGCAGGCTTCGACTGTGGGAGTTACGACCGGGCGATCACCGAGTGGCGTACGCCGAGCACCGTGACCAGATCGTGCTGCTGCACGCCTGGCGGAAGCGTTCACAGCGACTCGACATGAGGGCGCTGCGGCAGGCACAGAGCAGGCTCGACGACTGGAGGGAGCGCAACTGATGGCCCGATTCATGGAGCGCTTTGAAGAGCACATGGAGCGTGATCCCGAGCTGCGCGCCGAGTACGAACGCCTGGAGCCACGCTTCCAGGCCATCAGCGCGCTCATCAGGGCTCGCGGCGATGTCTCTCAGTCCGAACTCGCCCGTCGTATGCAGGTGAGCCCCGGCGTCATTAGTCGGCTAGAGTCCGCCCAACACGATCCTCGCCTGGGTACGTTGACCAGCGCTGCACGAGCGCTCGGTTACGACCTTGAGATCACCTTCCGGCGCCGCGAGGACGCTACCGCTTAGATCACCGCCTCGAAGCCGGCGAAGTCGCCCGTGGGCTCCTCCCAGCGGTACTCCAGGTTGTGCACCATCGCGAGCGGCGGGCCCTCGCGCAGGCGTCCGACGAAGCGGCGCAGCGTGGCCTCGTCCGCCTCGGCCTGCACCTCGACGCTGCGGCCGTCGGGGAGGTTGCGCGCGTAGCCGTCGACCTGGAGGCGCTGCGCCTCGTAGACGCAGAACGCGCGGTAGCTCACACCCTGCACCCGGCCGACTGCCTTCACCACGATGCGGCGACGCCGCCGCGGGTCGACGACGGGACGGGGCTCCTCGGTGTCGCCGTTCTCGCCGAAGCCGATCACGACGTGGTGAGCCCTCGCACGACCTCGCGCACGAGGTCCTCCGGTACGTCGCCCCGGACGACCGGGCGGCCAATCTCCTCGAGCAGCACGAAGCGCATCCGCCCGCGCTCGACCTTCTTGTCGAGGCGCATCGCGCCGAGCACCGCCTCGGGGTCGACGCCGGGCGCGGACAGCGGCAGGCCGATGGCGCGCAGCACGTCGCCCTGGCGGGCGATGATCTCGCGGTCGTGGAGCCCGAGGCGCTCGCCGATGCGGGCCGCGCCCATCATGCCTACCGCGACCGCCTCGCCGTGGAGGAAGTCCGTGTAGCCCGTGGCAGCCTCGATGCCGTGGCCGATGGTGTGGCCGTAGTTGAGAATCGCCCGCAGCCCCTGCTCGCGCGGGTCGGCCGAGACGATCAGCGCCTTCAGGCGCGCCGACCGCGCCGTCACGCGCGTGAGCAGCTCGGCGTCGAGGGGTGGCGCGACCAGCGCCCCTGCGTGGCGCTCGATCTCGTCCATCAGGCCCGGGTCGAGGATGAGCGCGTGCTTGACCACCTCGGCCAGCCCTTCGGCGAGCGCGCGCCGGGGCAGCGTACGCAGCAGCTCGACGTCCGAGATCACGGCGCGCGGCTGGTGGAACGCGCCGACGAGGTTCTTGCCCTGCGGCAGGTCGACCGCGACCTTGCCGCCGATGGCCGCGTCGTTCATCGCGAGCACGGTGGTCGGCACCTGCACGAGCGGCATGCCGCGCAGGTACGTCGCCGCGACGTGGCCGGCGAGGTCGCCCACGACGCCGCCACCGAACGCCAGGATCGTGTCCCGCCGCTCGGCCCGCGACTCCGCGAGCCACGCGTATATCTCCTCGGCGACGCGCAGCCGCTTCGAGGGCTCACCGGCCGGGACCACGTACGACGCCCCGCGGAGCCCGCCCGCGTCCAGCGCCTCGACGAGGCTCTCGCCGTGCGCGTCCATGACGTGTTCGTCGGCGACGAGGTAGACGGTCCCGTCGAGGCCGAGCTGGTGCAGCCGATCGGGCACGCGCGCAAGCTCGCCGGCGCCGACCCAGATCGGGTAACGGTCTTCGCCGGTGTCGACGATCGCGGCCGGGCCCACGGCGGGCGGGTCCGTGCCGAGGCGTTCGAGGCGCCGGTCGCCGCCGGCGAGGGCCGAGGCGCCGCCGCCCCACGAACGCAGGATGCGCTCCGCGGCATCCTCGGGCGTCAGGCCCTGCGTCGGCACCCACAGGTCGGCGTGCGAGTAGGCGACGCGGCGCTCGTCGTCGAGCTCTTGCAGCCGGACTTCGAGGTCCCCTGCGAGCAGCGGCCGCTCGCTGCCGTCGACGGCTTCGCGGACGCGGCGCGCGATTTCTGTCGGCGTGGCGTCGAGCCAGCACAGCAGCCCGCGCTCGCCCAGCACGCGGCGCGAGCGGGCGCTCAGAAAGGCGCCCCCGCCCGTCGCGATCACGGCCGGGACGCGCTTCGACGCCTCGGCGACGATGCTCTCCTCGATCTTGCGGAACGCGGGCTCGCCGTCCTCGGTGATGAGTTCTGCCGGCGTGCGGCCCTCGGCCTGCGTAACGAGGTCGTCGGTGTCGATCAGCGGCCAGCCGAGGCGGTCGGCGAGGATCGCGCCCGTCGAGGACTTGCCGACGCCGCTCAGCCCGACGAGCACGATCTGGCGCACGGCGCCGCGTCCCGCCTCGTTCGCTGGGCTCACTCGCGGGGCTCCCGCGGACCGACGGTCTCGACGAACGCGGCGGCGTTGCGCCTGAACTCGTCGATGTGGTCGCCGCCGAACTTCTCGAGCGCCGCGTCGGCGAGGGTGATGCACAGCACCGCCTCACCGATCACGCCCGCAGCCGGCACCACGCACTGGTCGGCGCGCTCGTAGAACGCGTCGGCGGCCTCGCCGGTGAGCAGGTCGGCGGTCGGCAGGCGGCGCGGCAGCGTGGAGATAGGCTTGAGCGCGGCGCGCACGACAATGTCCTCGCCGTTGCTCATGCCGGCCTCGATCCCACCGGCGCGGTTGGTCGTGCGCTCCCACTTGCGCTCCTGCCACTCGCTGGCGGGCAGCAGCGGGTCGTGCACCTCGGAGCCGGGCTTGAGCGCGTTCTCGAACGCCGGGCCGATCTCGACGCCCTTCACCGCGTTGATGCCCAGGAACGCAGCGGCGATGCGCGTGTCCAGGCGGCGGTCCCACTGGACGTGGGCCCCCAGCCCGATCGGCACACCCCTGGCGCGCACCTCGAAGATGCCGCCGAGGCTGTCGAGCGCCTCCTTCGCGGCGTCGATCGCCGCGATCATGTGGCGCTCCGCTTCCGCGTCGGCGACCCGCACCGGCGAGCGGTCGATTGCCGCCCAGTCCACGTCGCCGTGGTCGTCGAGCGCCGGCGCGACGACGTCGCCGATGGCGACGGTGTGCGAGTGCACCTCGATGCCGATCTCGGCGAGCAGCGCCCGCGCCACCGCGCCCGCCGCGACCCGCGCCGCCGTCTCGCGCGCGCTTGAGCGCTCGAGGATCTGGCGCACGTCGTCGAGGTTGTACTTCTGTGTGCCGGCGAGGTCGGCGTGGCCGGGGCGCAGGAGCGTGACGCGCTCGACCTCCTGGTCGACCGGTTCGACCGCCATGCGGACGCGCCAGTTGGCGTTGTTGTGGTCCTTGTTCTCCAGCCACAGCGCGATCGGCGAACCGATGGTGAGGCCGTGGCGCACGCCCGCGGTGATCTCGGCGCGGTCCTTCTCGATCTGCTGGCGCTTGCCGCGGCCGTAGCCGCCCTGGCGGCGCACGAGGTCCGCGGCGATCCAGTCCTCGCTGAGTTCGAGGCCCGCCGGGACGCCCTCGATCACCGTGGTCAGGCCCTTGCCGTGCGACTCGCCCGCGGTCAGAAACCGGAAGTTGCTCACTGTCCCGCCTCCCCGCTCGGTGTTGCGCCGTTGGTGCGCATCGCAGCCTCTGCCTCCGCTGCCGTGATCAGCGCCCCGTCGCCCGGGTCGAGGTCACGCGCGGCCGTCGCCTCGCGCGTGGACCACGACTTCAGGATCGCAGGTGCGGCGTCATCGTCCCAGTCCGTGATCACCGCCTGGTTGCGGCTGACCTGCGTGGTGAGCAGGCATTCGGACTCGACCTCGCCCTCGGCGCTGCGGTACTCGGCGTAGACGTCCACCTGTACGGCCTCGAATCGCGCGAGGGGGATGTCGTAGAGCAGGCGCTCGGCCATGCGCACCGCCGCCCGGCGAGCCACCTCGCGCGGAGGACCCACCTGCTCACGCGCACCGTCGATGACTCGGATGTCCGGCTCGGCCAGCAGCGACACACGGCAGCGCTCGGTGTCCGCGGCCACGAGGTCGGCCGAGACCAGCGCGCGCCAGTCGGCGGGCGGCACATCGGCCGGCGGCCGCATGCGGCGCCAGGTCTCGAACGCCTCGATCACCGATGCGCGGAGCGCGTGGATGTCCCCTTCGGCGATGATGCGCCGCCAGTGACGCTGCGAGAAGAACGACTGCGTGATGATGAAGCCGAGGAATCCGCCGACGACCAGCATCAGCAGCAGGCCGAGCTCGATCACTGCGCTGTCTCCTCCGCGCTGCGGCGCTCCAGCGCCGCTCGCGCGGCCGCGAACATCACCTCGGTCGGCGGCCCCATGCCCGTCCACATCCGGAACGACTCGGCGCCCTGGTGGACCAGCATCCCGAGCCCGCCGATGGGCTGCGCGCCCGCGGCCTCGGCCGCCTGCAGGAAGGGCGTGCGCTCCGGGATGTAGACCAGGTCCAGAGCGCCCTGCCCTGCGACGAACAGTTCGGCCGGAATGGGCGTCGCCGATTCGTCCGGTCCGTGCCGCATCCCGAGTGTCGTCGAGTGTATCACCAGCCGCGCCCGCTCCATCGCCTCGCGCAGCGCCGCCGACGCCGGGTCGAGCGGCGCGATCCGCACCTCCATCGCCTCGCCGCCGAGGCCCGTCAGCGCCTCGGCGTTGGCAGACGTGCGGTTGGCGATCGTCAGCCCCGCTGCGCCCGCGGCACGCATCGCGACGACCACCGCGCGCGCCGCGCCGCCCGCGCCGATGAGGACGACCTCGCAGCCTGTTACGTCAACTCCCGCGTCCTCCAGCGTGCGCCGCACGCCCGCGACGTCGGTGTTCGAGCCGTGCAGCCTGCCGTCGCGCGGCACGATCGTGTTCACGGCGCCGACCTGGCCGGCGAGCGCGTCGACCTCGTCGGCGCGTTCGAGCACCTCGACCTTGTGGGGGACGGTGACGTTCGCGCCGATCACGCCCTCGCCGCGCAGCCGCTCGACCGCAGCCCCGACCTCGCCCGGCGGCACGTCCCACGCCTCGTAGTGGGCATCGACGCCACTCGCGTCGAGGGCGGCCTGCTGCATCGGCGGGGAGATCGAGTGCGCGACGGGGTGGCCGATCAGCGCGATGGTCGCGGTCACGGTGCGTCCCGGCTGGTCATGGCACGGTGTAGCGCTCAACGTTCTGATTGTGCTCGGCGAGCGTCTCGGCGAACGCGTGCGAGCCGTCGCCCTTCGCAACGAAGTAGAAGTAGTCCGTCTCCGCGGGACGGAGCACGGCGAGGATGG
Source organism: Dehalococcoidia bacterium (assembly GCA_034420575.1). Classification (GTDB taxonomy): domain Bacteria; phylum Chloroflexota; class Dehalococcoidia; order UBA2979; family UBA2979; genus VXMT01. The sequence goes on along the minus strand of DAOULE010000175.1, from coordinate 18,338 downwards.
CCCCGAGTCCGGGATTCGCGATCGGGCCCGGCGGCAGTCCCGGGACGATGTAGGTGTTGTAGGGCGAGTCGACCGCGAGGTCCTCGATGGTCAACTCGACCTTCCACCACCCGTCCTCGGGCTCCTCGTCGAGCCCCTCGGTGATGGCGAACTGCACCGTCGGGTCGGCGTAGAGCGCGATGCCGGACTCGAGCCGGTTCAGGAACACCGAGGCGATGACCGGGCGCTCCTCCGCCAGCAGCGCCTCACGCTCGATGATCGAGGCCAGCGTGAGCACCTCGTGCAGCGTCATGCCGCGCGCCTCGATCTGCGAGCGGATGGCGGGGCTCACGGCGCTGGTGAAGGCGTCCACCATCTCCTGGACCAGGCTCTCCGCGGTCGTCTCGTCGGTCAGCGGGTACGTAGCGGGGTAGAGGTAGCCCGTCAGGTCGGCGCCCACCGGGCGCCCCCGGAGCAGCGGCTCGAAGCGCGGCCGCGCGAGCGCCTCTTCCCACTCCGCCGCGGTCGCGACGCCGAGGTCGACGACGAGCTCACCGACCTCCTCAAGACGCAGCCCCTCGGGGATGACGAGCACGACCTCGCGCGTCAGGCCGAGTCGCATCTTGCGGATGACCTCGGGAGCGGGCGTGCCGGGGGCGAACTCGTACCGGCCCGAGCGCAGCTGCGAGCTCACCCCGGTGTAGCCGAGGAGGGTGTTGAACCGGCCCGTCTCCGCGAGCACGCCGCGCGTCAGCAGTTGCGTGGCGATCACCTCGGCGCCCGACCCCGGAAGCACCTCGACGGCGATCGTCGCGGTGTCCGCGTCGGTCACGGGGGTGATGGCGACGGCAGCGCCGCCCCCCTCGCGCGCGTCCGAGGCGATCACGCTCTGCGTGCCCGCGAGCCGTTCCGACGCGACCGAGCCAATGAAGAGCGCCCACACCGCCAGGAGCAGGTACACGACGATGATCGGGTCAAGAAACCGCATCGTGCGTCTCCCCGGCGGCCTGCAGCGCGCGGACGCCGCGCCGCCGGTCGATGAACTGCTGCAACAGCAGGGCCGCCGCCACGTCGTCGGCGGACTCGCCGCGCGGCATCTCGCGTTCGGCGGCCACGGACGTCAGCCGCTCGTCCTCATACTCGATCGGGAGACCGAGGCGTTCGAGGCGCTCGCCCAGCTTGCGCGCCGCCGCGGCCGCCTCGCCCTCGGCGCCCGCGAGCGTGCGCGGCAGCCCGATCACGATGCCGCCGATTTCCTCGCGCTGGGCGATGGCGCGGATCGCCGGGAACGCCGCGCTGGCGGGCACGATCTCGATCGGCACGGCGACGCGCTCCTCGGGGTCGCACGCGGCGAGGCCCACGCGGACGCTGCCCGGATCGACGCCGAGCCACCGCATCGGCTCCACGCCGTGCTCACTCATCGCCCGCACCATTGTCAGCGCCGTCCTCGCCCTCACCGTCCTCCTCCTCCTCGGGTAGCCCGGCGATCTCGGTAGCGAGGTCCTCCTCGCTCAGGAAGACGACCGAGATGCGGTCCTCGCGCTGCGGCATCCGCACTGCGGGGAGGAAGCCGGGGTGGACGCGGATCAGCGGCTCGACGTCGAGCGAGAGCTCCTCGCGGAGCCGCGTGGCCGCAGCGGACGGAGCAACACCGGTGAGGATGCCGCGCAGCGAGGCGGGATCGAACAGCGGGGTCGCGAGCCCGGTGGCGTTGAGTGTCGCCACCAGGCGGCTGCCGTCGAAGACCGGGTTCTCGGCGACCGCGTCCGCGGTCCCCGGGATCAGCGCCATCCCGTCCGGCAGGATGCTGACAAGGATCTGCTCGCCCGCGCGCCTCGCTGCGTCGTCGGGCAGCACGATGGCGGAGACGAGCGCGGTGTACTCCATGAGGAAGGCCTCGGCGGGGTCGCCCGGCTCGACGAGCGGCTCCTGGCTGAGGATCGCGACCGACACCGTCTCGGGGAACACCGTCCCGTCCTCGACGAGGCGCTCCAGCGCCCGCGTCCCGGCCCGACGCAGCACGTCCTCCGCGATCTCGCCGACCCGCACGGCGTCCTCGGCCGCCGCCGCGGGAACCTCGATGTCCTCGCCACCCTCGGCGGCGAGCGGGTTCGTGACGGTCAGCGTCGCCGGGAAGCCGATCAGGAACCGCAGGGTTCCCGCCCCGACATTGCCGGTGGTGCCGGGGCGGATGGCGGTGGCCGGGACGTAGGCGACCTCGCCGGCGAGGACCGTGGCGGCCTCGTCGGTGGTGAACGTGAACTCGTCCGCGTCCTCGACAGCCGTGCCGATGGGCAGCCTGACGTCGGCCGCGCTCGTGTTGGTGAACTCAAGCTCCACTTTCGCAGCGACGTCGCCGACGCTCGTCGTGCCGGTCGTGACGGTCGAGGCGACGGCCACGATCGTCTCGCTGACCGAGGTCGCACCCACCACGCCTTCGCCGATGTCGGTCTCGCCGACGGGGTTGAGGTGCACGCGGGCGGCGCTCGTGAGCTCCTCGCCGGGCGGGGCGATGTAGATGTCCGCCGAGGGCACGTAGTAGGCGGCCGCGCCGAAGACGACGATCGGTATCGCCGCGAAGGCCGCGAGTCGCAGCAGCGGCGTGATCGAGGGGACGCGCAGGGTCAGCTCGCGCGGCCCGAGGGGGATGCTGAGGGCGGGCGCGGGCCGCAGGCCGCCGGTGGTCCGTGCGGTACTCAGCCCCGCGTTCAGCGCGTGCTCGCGCACGTCGCGACGGCTCGCCAGCACGCGCACCGTGAGCCCGCGCTGGCGCGCGTAGGCGGCGATGCGCGGCCATGCCATCGCGTCGCGCAGGCCACGCGCGCGGCGCGGCACCACCAGCAGCACCTCGACCTCGCTCGCGGTCTCGATGCGGCCGATCACGGAGTTCGCGTCGTCCTCGCGACCGGCCACCACCGTCGCGGCGCCCGCCATGTAGGGCACGCTGCGCGGGACGTTGCGAGGCCGCCGCCGTCGCCGGCGAGGCGTCTCTCGGCCCTCGGCGCGCGACGATCGCCAGTCGCCAACGAATTGTCGCCACTCGTCGCGCACGCGGCCCGGCAGCCCGCGCACCGACGCCGTCCAGCGCTCGATGAACGAGCGCTCGTCCGGCGCGTCGCTGTTCCCGGGCGGTGGTTCCGCCTCGTGCGTGCTGTCGTCGGGTTCGCGGGTCGTCACGTGCGGCTACGCCCCGCCGAGGCGATCCCGGGCCGCCTCGCGCGCGACGTCGAGTGCTTCATCCAGCCGTGCGGCGTCGCGACCACCGGCCTGCGCCATCACGGGCCGGCCGCCCCCGCCGCCGCCGACCACCGCGCCGGCCTCGCGCACCACCTCGTCCGCGCGCAGGCCGCGCTCGACCACGTCGTCGGTGGCGAGCGCGAGCAGCACGGGGCGGTCGTTGAGCACGGCGCCGAGCATCACGAAGGCGCTGTCGAGCCGCTCGCGCAGGCGGTCGCCCATCCCGCGCAGTGCGTCCTGCGACTCCGCCTCGACGCGCGCCACCACGACGCTCACCCCGGCGACCTCCTCTGCCCGTCCGGCGAGGTCGTCCGCCGCGTCGAGCGAGCGGTCCGCAGACTGCTGCCGCGCGCGGCGGCGCTCCTCGGCGAGCTGCTCCTCGAGCGCGTCGATGCGTCCCGCGAGCTCCTCGGGTGGCGCCTTGAAGCGCTGCGAGAGCTCGGTGACGAGGTCGAGGCGCTCCTCGATGTACTGCTCGGCCTCCGGGCCGCTCAGCGCCTCGATGCGGCGCAGCCCCGCGCCAATGCTGGAGTCGGCGATGATCACGAAGTTGCCGAGGCCGCCCGTCGAGTGGAGGTGCGTGCCGCCGCAGAGTTCGCGGCTGAAGCACTCGGCCGTGTGCTCGTGGCCGTGGCCGCGCGCCTCGCAGTACTCGACCATGCGCACATCGGCCGAGTAGCGGTCCTCGAAGAACGCGATGGCGCCGCGCCCGATCGCCTCCTCGTACGGGAGGATGAAGGTCTCCTGGGCGATGTCCTCGCGCACCTTCGCGTTCACGATGCGCTGCGCCTCGCGCAGCTCGTCCGCCGAGGGCGCCTGCGGGTGCGAGTAGTCGAAGCGCAGCCGGTCCGGCGCGACGAGCGAGCCGGCCTGGCGCACGTGCTGGCCGAGCACCTCACGGAGCGCGGCGTGCAACAGGTGCGTCGCCGTGTGGTTGCGTCGGCAGCCGGCTCGCCAGGCAGGGTCGACGCGCGCCTCGGCAGCCTCGCCCACGACGATGGCGCCGTCGGCGACCTCGCCGCGATGCACGATCGCGCCGCCGAGTTCCTGCGTGTCCTGGACCACGAAGCGCCCCGAGGGCGTCACGATCTCGCCGCGGTCGCCAAGCTGGCCGCCGCTCTCGGCGTAGAACGAAGTGCGAGACAGCACCACCTCGCCGCCCTGCCCCTCCTCGATCCTGTCGACCGCGTCGTCGTCCGCGACGATCGCGGCGACCACCGACTCGGTCGTGAGCGCGTCGTAGCCCACGAACTCGCTCGACAGGCCCAGCTCGGCGTAGCGGCCAGCCTCCTCGTCGCCGTAGACGGCGAACGTGCCCTCGCCCTTCGAGCGCTCACGCTGGGCGGCCATCTCGGCCTCGAACTCGTCCTCGTCGACCTCGTAGCCGCGCGCCGCCGCCACCTCGATCGTGAGCTCGGGCGGGAGGCCGTGAGTGTCGTAGAGCACGAACATGTCGCGGCCCGGCACGCGGCGGCTCGACGTCTCGCGTTCGATGACCTGCTCCAGCAGCTCGAGGCCACGCGCGAGCGTGCCCTGGAAGCGGCGCTCCTCCTCCGCGATGACGCCCGCGATGAAGTCGTGGTGCTCGGCGAGCGCGGGGTGCGCCGTCGTCGATGCCGCGATCGCTGCGTCGACCACGCCGCCGAGGAACGCCTCACGCGCGCCCAGCATGTGGCCAAAGTAGACGGCGCGGCGCAGCACGCGGCGCAGCACGTAGCCGCGTCCCTCATTGCCGGGCAGCACGCCGTCCTCGATCAGGAAGGCGGCGGCGCGCGTGTGCTCGGTGATCACCCGCAGCGCGCGAGCCTCGTCGGGCGCACCGTCGGGGTCGTACGCACGACCGGTCGCCTCCTCGGCGGCGGCGAGGATGCCGCGCAGCTGGTCGGTCTCGTACGCGGAGCGCCCGCCCTGCAGCACCCAGGCGACGCGTTCGAGGCCCGCGCCGGTGTCGATGTTCTGCGCGGGGAGCGGCTCCATCGTGCCGTCCGGCTTCAGGTCGAACGCCATGAAGACGAGGTTCCAGATCTCGAGGAAGTTGCCTGCGTCCAGGTCGATCTGGCCGTCGGGGAGCTTCGGCTCGGCGTCGGCGTCGTCGCCGAAGTAGTAGTGCAGCTCGGAGCACGGCCCGCATGGGCCCGTCTCGCCCGAGTACCAGAAGTTCCCCTGGTCTGAGGAGTAGCGCAGGATGCGCTCGGCCGGGATACCGCGCTCCAGCCAGAGGTCGTGTGCCTCGTCGTCGTCGGTGTAGACGGTGATCCAGAGCCGGTCGGGCTCGATCCCGAGCACGCCGGTGAGGAACTCCCACGCCCACTCGATCGCGTCGGCCTTGAAGTAGTCGCCGAGCGAGAAGTTGCCGAGCATCTCGAAGAACGTGAGGTGCGACTCGTCCCCGACCTCCTCGATGTCCGTGGCGCGGAAGCACTTCTGCACCGAGGTCAGCCGGTCCGCCGGAGGCTGCTCGAGTCCCAGGAAGTAGGGCTTGAACTGCACCATCCCCGCGGAGGTGAACAGCAGTGAGGGGTCGCCGTAGGGGATCAGCGACGAGGACGGGATGCGGCGATGCAGACGCTCCTCGAAGTACTGGAGGAACGCCGCGCGGAGCTCTTCGACGGTCAACCTGGTGCCCTTGCTGCGGGAGTCGTGGCCGCTGTGAATCGAGGGCCTTGCGGTGGAGACGGGGTCGCGAGCGAGTGTAGAATGGCCCTCGGCAGGGGGTCAATTTTTCCGAGCCCCTGTACGCGCGCCGCGCGGGCCAATGTCCGCCGGGCGCCGACGCCGTGGAGCGCCACGATCGAGACACCCGAGTCCCAACCGTCCGCGGAAAGCGACCAACCTCCGTCGCCCAGCCGGCATACGTCGGCGCGCACGATGCACGTGCGCGCCTCGCTCGACGCACCCGCACGCTCGGCCGAGGGCTGGACGGCGATCGTGCTTGCCGCAGGCCGTGGCGCCCGCATGCGCTCGCGCACACCGAAGGTGCTGCACCCCGTCGCAGGTCGCCCGATGCTGCGCCTCGTCTGCGGGGCGCTGGCGGCCGCGGGCTTCGACCGCCAGGTCGTGGTCTCCGCTGCGGCGGATGACGAGGTCGCCGAGGCCGCAGCGCCGTACGCGACGGTCGCCGTGCAGGAGGCGCCGCTGGGCACCGGCCACGCCGTCCTCGCGGCGCGTGAGGCCGCGGCCGATGCCGCCCACCTGCTGATCGTGAACGGCGACCTGCCGCTCCTGACCCCCGAACCGCTCGCCGCGCTCGCCGAAGCACACTGCAACGCGCGGGCGGTGCTCTCAGTCCTCACCGCCGAACTCGGTGATCCCACCGGCTACGGCCGCATCGCGCGCGCAACCGGGCCGGAGAGCGCCGTCGTCGGCATCGTCGAGGAGTCCGACGCAGACGTGCGGACGCGCGCCATCCGCGAGGTCAACGCCGGGGTCTACACCGCCGAGGCTGCGTGGCTGTGGGGCGCGCTCCAGGCGTTGCCCCCCTCGCCGGGTGGCGAGATCTACCTCACCGACGCCGTCCGGAGCGCGGTCGGCGCGGGGGCCCGCGTCCATGCGCAGCGCCTCGCCGACGCAACCGAGGCCCGGCAGGTCAACACCCGCGCCGAGCTCGCCGACGCCGACGCCGCCCTGCGCGACCGCATCCGCGCCTCGCTCCTTGCGAACGGCGTGACCCTCATCGGCCCGGAGTCCATTTACGTCGACGCCGGCGTCGAGGTCGGCGAGGACACCACGCTGCTGCCGGGCACGCACCTGATGGGCGACACGGTCGTGGGCCGCGAGTGCGAGATCGGCCCCAACGCCGTGCTGCGCGACATGCGCGTCGGTGACCGTTGCACCATCGGCGGCTCCACCCTCGAGGGCTCGACGGTCGCGGACGGCGTGGACATCGGCGCCTACTGCCGGGTGCGCCCGGGCTCTGTGATCGAGGCCGACGTGAACCTCGGGACGTACGCCGAGGTGAAGGCGTCGCGTATCGGGGCGCGCACGCGGATCGGCCACTTCTCCTACACCGGCGACGCCGACGTGGGCGAGGACGTCAACATCGGCGCGGGCGCGATCACCGCGAACTACGACGGCGCCTCGAAGCACCGCACCGAGATCGGCGACGGCGCGTTCATCGGCAGCGACACGATGCTCGTCGCGCCGGTCCGCGTCGGCGCCCGCGCGCGTACGGCGGCCGGGGCCGTCGTGACCCACGACGTGCCCGACGGCGCGCAGGTCATCGGCGCGCCCGCCCGCATCCGCGAAGCACACGACGACAACGAAGAGTCATCGCAGCGAGAGGAGCCATAGGGCCGCCCGGCCCGAGGGTTTGAGTACCGACGTAATCATCGGCCTGGTCGTTGCAGTCGCCGCCGGCGCCATGCTGCTGCTGGTATCGGCAGCCGAGGCGGGCGTGACGGCCATCAGCCGCCGCCGCACCCGCGCGCGCGCCACCAACGGTGTCGCCGGCCTGCTCGACAGCTATATCCGTCAGCGTCAGCGCCTGCTGCGGGCGCTGAGCGCCGCCGCGACGTTCGCCGTCGTCGCGCTCACGCTCGGTCTGACCGTGGTGGTCCTCAACAGTCGTGAGATCGGCGTTGCGGCGGCCGTGATCGTCGGGCTCGTCGTGCTCATCGTGGCGGGCGTGCTGCGCGAGAACGCGCGCGCGATCGCCCTCGTGAGCCCCGAGACGACGGGGCTGCGACTGGCCAGCATCATCGCCCTCCTGCACTTCGCCCTCGAACCGCTCGCGTGGGTCCTGAGCGCGCCCTCGCGCGGCCTGCTGCGGCTCGTCGGCCGCAGCTCGGAAGTCGCCGACGAGGATCCCGCGAGTGAGCTGCTCGGCGTCCTCGAAGCCCCCGCCGACCCGGCGGCACAGGAGTCGCTGTCCGAGGAGCGCCGGATGATGCGCGGCATCCTCGACATGGCGGACCAGACCGTGCGCGAGGTGATGTCGCCGCGTATCGACATCGTCGCCGTCTCCGTCGATGCCTCGATCGGCGACGTGATGAAGCTGATCATCAGCTCCGGCTTCAGCCGCATCCCGCTCTACGAGGAGTCGATCGACAAGATCGTCGGCGTGATCTACGCCAAGGACCTGCTCGCGTACCTGCAGACCGGGGCCGCGACGCCAAGCCTCGAGAACATCGCGCGCCCGCCCTACTTCGTCCCGGAGACGAAGCGCGCCGACCAGCTTCTCGCCGACCTCCGCCGCGACCAGACGCACGTCGCCATCGTCGTCGACGAGTACGGCGGCACCGCCGGCCTCGTCACAGTCGAGGACGTGCTGGAGGAGATCGTCGGCGAGATCGTCGACGAGTACGACACCGACGAGGTGGAGGTCGAGCGGGTCTCGGACGACGAGGCGATCGTGGACGCCCGGCTCGCCATCGACGACCTGAACGACATGTTCGACACGGACATCGAGAACGAGGACTTCGACACCGTCGGCGGCCTCGTGTTCTCGCTGCTCGGCCGCCTGGCAACGCCCGGGGACCGAGTCGAGAGCGACGAGCACGGCCTGGCGTTGCAGGTGCTGTCCGTGCAGGGCCGCCGCATCCGCCGCGTCCGCATCTCCAGCCTGCACGCGGCGAGCGAGGCCGCCGCGGTCTGAGCGCGCTCTGGCGACGCTGGCGCGCCGCGCCTATCCTGAATCGACAGGACGGCAAGGAGCCATCGGCATGGACGTCGCAGCTCGCCTCAGGTCAGACGGCCGGGTCACGATCCCCCGCGAAGTGCGCGACGCCCTCGCGATCGAGGAGGGCGACGAAGTTGTGTTCCGTGTCGAGGGCGGGCGCGTGACGATGTCCCGCAACCGGGACTTCATCGAACTCGCCGGCGCGGTAGATGTACCGCCCGAGAAGCGCGGGACACCGTGGGCCGAGATCCTGCGGGAGACCCACCAAACGCGAGCAGAGCGCCGCCTGCGGGGCGACCACGCGTTCTGGCACCCTGCCGACCCCGACGAGCTCGTCCGTGCATCCGGCGTCAAGCCGTACGTGTACAAGCGAAACGCCAAAGGCGCTGAAGAGTCGGAGGTCGAGGAGTTCCTGGACTCGATCTTTGGGAATCGACGGAGAGAACAGCACTCCGATTGACCACGGCAGCCCTCCGCCCCCACTTGTCCTCTTGCATCCGCCTGATACGCTGTGCCCGTGAGCGACGTACGAACAAATGAGCTTCCCTACTGGGTCGGCCTGCACCGCATCAGCCGCCTCGGCGCTGCGCGCTTCGCGCTGCTCGAAGCTGCATTCGACTCCATGGAGGAGGCGTGGGGCGCGGGCAGCGAGGACCTCGTCGCCGCGGGGCTCGACCCTCGCACCGCCGAGGAGGTCGTGCGGCGCCGGCCGGAGATCGACGTGCGCGCCGAGTGCGAGCGGCTCGCCGAAGCCGGGGTGCGCGCGCTGCACCGCCCGCACCCCGCCTACCCCGCCCGGCTCCGGGAGATCGACGACGCGCCGCCCGTCATCTACATCCGCGGCTCATGGGAGCCGCAGGACGACTGGTCCGTCTCGGTCGTCGGCACGAGGCGCGCGACAGCGTACGGGCGGCAGGCCGCCGACGAGCTGGCGCGTGACCTCGCCGCCCATGGCGTGACGGTGGTGTCCGGCCTGGCGCGCGGTGTGGACACCATCGCGCACCGCGCGGCCCTCGACGCGGGCGGGCGCACGGTTGCGGTGCTCGCGAACGGGCTCGACACGGTCTACCCGCCGGAGAACCGCGGGCTCGCCGCCGACATCGCGGAGCAGGGCGCGCTCATCACCGACTACCCGCTCGGCACCAAGCCGCGTGCCGAGTTCTTCCCTCGGCGCAACCGGATTATGTCGGGGCTCTCGCTCGGCACGCTCATCGTCGAGGGCGACGTGAAGAGCGGCGCGATGATCACGGCGCGCCTCGCGGGCGAGCAGAACCGCGAGGTGTTCGCCGTGCCCGGATCGATCTTCTCGCCGCAGTCGCGCGGCCCGCTCTCGCTGCTCCGCGACGGCGCGACGCCCGTGACGGGCGTCGAGGACGTCCTGGAGGCGCTCAACCTGACGATGATCGGCGCGCAGATGGACTTCGGCCGCGCGGCGCCAGCGACCACGCCCGCGGAGGCGTCGCTGATGGACGTGCTGAGCCGCGAACCGCAGCACATCGACGAGGTCGTGCGGGGTGCGGGTTTGGCGGCAGCCGAGGTGTCGGCTACGCTCGCCTTGCTCGAACTGAAGGGTCTCGTGCGCGATGTCGGCGGCATGCACTACGTCCGCGTCCGCGAGCAACCCGGGCGATACGACGCCGAAAACGGGGCCGAATCGGCTGCCGAGCCGAGCGAGGAAAGCGAGTCGCGTTGACCACTGACGCCGCCACCGGGCGCGGCCGCACGGGCGAGGGCCCACGGCTCGTCATCGTCGAGTCGCCGGCCAAGGCGCGCACGATCGAGGGCTTCCTGAACCGCGCCGATACGGGCGCGGAATACGTCGTGGAGTCCTCGATCGGCCACATCCGCGACCTCCCGGAGCGTGCCGCGCAGGCACCGGCCGACGTGAAGGCGCTGGCCAAGGAGCGCAACGAGCCCTGGTTCCGCATCGCCGCGGGCGTCGAGCGCGACTTCGAGCCGCTCTACATCGTGCCCGCCGACAAGCGGCAGCAGGTCAGCAAGCTGCGCAAGCTCTCCCGCAACGCCAGCGAGATCTACCTCGCCACGGACGAGGACCGCGAGGGTGAGGCCATCGCGTGGCACCTCAAGGAGGTGCTCAAGCCGCGCGTCCCCGTGCGCCGCATGGTCTTCCACGAGATCACCGAGCAGGCGATCAGCGAGGCCCTCGCCAACCCCCGCGAGATCGACGACGACCTCGTCTCCGCGCAGGAGGCGCGCCGCGTCCTGGACTACCTCTACGGCTACGAGGTCTCCCCGGTGCTGTGGAAGAAGGTGCGCCCCCGGCTCTCCGCGGGGCGCGTCCAGTCCGTTGCCATCCGGCTGATCGTCGAGCGCGAGCGGGAGCGCATGCGCTTCGTGAGCGCCTCGTTCTGGGATGTGCGCTCCCTCGTCCGCAGCGACGAGGACGGCGCGCCGCCGGAGGCGTTCCCCGCGCGGCTCGTCGAACTCGACGGCGCACGGGTCGCGGCAGGCCGAGACTTCGACGCGGAGACCGGCCAACTCACCGCGCGCGGCAAGGTGGTCCAGCTCGGCGAGGAGCGCGCGACGGCCGTCGCCACGGCGGTCGCCGAGGCCGAGTACCGCGTCGCCGAGGTCAACGAGCGACCGTACACGCAGCGGCCGCCCGCGCCGTTCATCACCTCGAGCCTCCAGCAGGAGGCCGCGCGCAAGCTGCGCTTCACCGCGCAGCGCACGATGGGCGTGGCGCAGAATCTCTACCAGAACGGCTACATCACCTACATGCGGACCGACTCGACGAACCTCTCGCAGCAGGCGCTCAACGCCGCCCGCCGGCAGGCGCGCGAGCTGTACGGCGCCGAGTACGTGCCCGACAAGCCTCGCTTCTACCGGTCGCGCGCCAAGGGCGCGCAGGAGGCGCACGAGGCGATCCGGCCGGCGGGAGACATCTTCCGCACGCCCGACAGCCTGCGCGGCCAGATCACGGCGGACGAGCTCCGGCTCTATGACCTCATCTGGAAGCGCACGGTCGCCTCGCAGATGAAGGACGCGCAGGGCCTGCGCACCAACGCGCGCATCGAGGCGGACGCGGGGGCCGAGGGCAAGGCCGCCTTCGCAGTCTCCGGCAAGGTCATCACCTTCCCCGGCTTCCTCCGCGCATACGTCGAGGGCTCTGACGACCCCGACGCGGAGCTTGAGGACCAGGAGCGCGTGCTGCCGCCGCTGCGCGAGGGCCAGCTGCTGCGCGGCGTATCAGCCGAGGCCGAGGGCCACGAGACCAGGCCACCAGCCCGGTACACCGAGGCGAGCCTGGTGCGCGAGTTGGAGCAGCGCGGCATCGGCCGCCCCTCGACGTACGCGACGATCCTTCAGAAGGTGCAGGAGCGCGACTACGTCTGGAAGAACGGCACCGCGCTCACCCCGACGCTCACCGCGTTCGCGGTCGTGAACCTGCTCGAGCAGCACTTCCCGAACCATGTCGACTTCGACTTCACTGCGCGCATGGAGGGCGACCTCGACCGCGTCGCCGAGGGCGACATGGAGGCCGAGCCGTGGCTGCGGCGCTTCTACTTCGGCAACGAGGAGGCCGCCCCGCTCGACCCCGGTGACGACGGGCTGCTGCACCTCATCGACTCGGCGCTGGAGCAGGGCGACGCGCGCGCGATCTCCTCGATCCCGCTCGGCGAGGACGACGAGGGCACCACCGTGGTGGCGCGCGTCGGTCGCTACGGCGCCTACGTGCAGCTCGGAGACGACGGGCGTCGTGCGTCGCTCCCTGACGACCTGCCGCCCGACGAGCTGACGCTCGACCACGCCCTCGCGCTGCTCGCCGAGGCCGCCCTCGGCGACCGCGTCGTGATGCAGGACGAGGAGAGCGGGCGGCCGGTGTACGTGAAGACCGGCCCCAACGGCCCGTACGTGCAGGTCGGCGAGAACGACGACGACAAGGGCAGGCCGAAGCGCGCCAGCCTCTGGCCCGGCATGGACATCGAGGCGCTCACGCCCGAGCAGGCGACCGAGTTGCTGTCGTTCCCGAAGGTCCTTGGTTCGCACCCCGAGAGCGGCGAGGAGATCGTGGTGCAGGACGGGCGCTACGGCCCGTACGTGAAGGCGGGCAAGGAGACGCGCAGCCTCCGCGACCACGAGCACCTGCGCGCCATCGAGCTGGACGAGGCAGTGGCGCTCCTGAACGCACCGAAGCGGCGGGGGCGGGCGGCGCAGGCCGCGCTGGCGACCCTCGGCAACCACCCGGACAGCGCCGCGCCGATCGAGGTGCGCAACGGTCGTTGGGGTCCCTACGTCACCGACGGCACCGTGAACGCCTCGCTGCCCCGCGGCCGCGACCCCTCGACCGTCACGCTCGACGAGGCGGTGGACCTCATCGCCGCGCGTGAGGCGCGGCTGCTCGAGCAAGGCAAGGACCCGCGCGCGCCCAAGCCCGCTCGCGGCCGTCCGAGGGGCGGATCGGGCGGCCGGTCGCGCTCGACGCGCGGCCGCGGAACGCGGCGCCGCTCGGCCTGACGCGCGCCCACCGGCCAGCGCGTGCTACGCTCGACCGTGGCGGGGGATGGGTGGATACCCGTGTCCCAGGCACAGACTGACCCGCGCCCCACGACCGACGAGCGGGCCACGCGGGCACTCGACGACTACCTCGGGTACCTCGAATCCGTGCGGCGGCGCTCGGCGCACACGCTGCGCAACTACCGGCACGACCTCGACGGCTTCTTCCGGTTCCTCGACGAGCGCGGCGTGGCGTTCGACGAGGCCGGCCGCGAGCTGGCTCGCGAGTACCTCGGCGTGCTGCGCATCGAGCAGGAGCGCGCGCCCGCCTCGGTGAAGCGCGTCGCGTCGACGATCCGCACGTTCTACGGCTGGCTGGACAACGAGGGGCGCCTGCCGCCGGCGAAGCCCGGCGACTCGATCCTGCGGCTGCGCTACCCGAAGGCCGCGAAGCGTCTCCCCCATTTCCTCACCGAGGACGAGGTCGGCGCGCTCATGGAGGCGCCCGACGCCGAGGCCGCCGAGTCCGACGCCGACCGTGCGCGCGCGCTCCGCGACGCCGCGCTGTTGGAGCTGCTCTACGGCGCTGGCCTGCGCGTCAGCGAGGTCGCCTCGCTGGACAGCCGCGACCTCGACCTCACGAACCGGCAGGTGCACGTCATGGGCAAGGGCGAGCGGCCGCGCGTCGCGCTCTTCGGGCTCCCCGCCCGCGACGCCCTCCGGGCGTGGCTCGACGAGGGCCGCCCGGCGATGGCGAAGGGCGCCGAGGAGGCGCTGTTCCTCAACCGCTCCGGCGGACGGCTCTCGGCGCGGTCGGTGCAGCGCATCGTGCGCGACGCGGGTGTGGCGGCGGCGGTGCGCCAGCGCGTGCATCCGCACCGGCTGCGTCACAGCTTCGCGACGCATATGCTGGAACACGACGCCGATCTGCGGATCGTGCAGCAGCTGCTCGGGCACGCCACCGCCGACACGACACAGATCTACACGGCGGTGACGAACTCGCGGCAGCACGCGCTCGTCTCGTCCGCGCTCGAGCGCTCGCGCGAGGTGGAGCGGGAGCGCGACGAGGACTGAGGCAGCAACGACGCGGCGGGGAGCCACATGCGCATCCTGATCCTGAACGGGCCGAACCTGGACCTCCTCGGGCAGCGCGAGCCGGAGATCTACGGCCGCGAGACGCTCCGGGACATCGAGCTGCTGTGCGAGGGCCGCGCCGAGGAGCTCGGCGTCGAGATCGCGTGCGTGCAGTCCAACTCCGAGGGCGCCCTCGTCGACGCGCTGCACGCGCACCGCGACTGGGACGGGGTGATCATCAACGCCGCCGCATACACCCACACCTCGCTCGCCATCGCCGACGCGATCGCGGCGATCCAGGCGCCGACCGTCGAGGTGCACCTCAGCAATGTCCACGCGCGCGAGGAGGTCCGGCACACGTCGCTGATCTCCCCCGTCGTTTGGGGCCAGGTGAGCGGCTTCGGCTACCGCGGCTACCTCGCCGCGCTCGACCTGCTGCACAGCCGGCTCAGCGAGGTGGAGCCGGGCGCGTGAGCGAAGCGGCAGGCATCGAGCACCGGCTCGCACGGCTGCGCGAGCGCCTCTACGACCTCGAGATCGACGCACTACTGGTGAGCGCGCCATCGAACCGGCGCTGGCTCTCCGGCTTCACGGGCTCCGCCGGCGTGCTCGTCGTCGACGCTCAGCACGCACGCATCGCCACCGACGGCCGCTACCACGAGCAGGCGCAACTCCAGGCGCCCGCGTTCGAGCTGGTCCCCGCGCCGCTGCGCAGCGTGGCGAGCTTCGTCGCCCCGCTCCTCGACGGCCTCGGCGGCGCGCGGCTCGGCTTCGAGCCGGGCAGCCTGACTGTCGCCGAGCACATGGAGTGGGTCGAGGCGATCGAGGGGCTGCCGATGGGCGACCGTCCGAAGCTCATGCCTGCGCCCGGCGCCGTCGAGCCGCTGCGCGCGATCAAGGACGCGGCCGAGGTGGAGGCGCTGACCGCCGCCGTCCACCTCGGCGACGAGGTGTGGGCGCACGCCGCCTCGTGCCTGCGCCCGGGCGTGACGGAGCGCGAGGTGGCGTGGGAGGCGCAGCGTTATGCGTACGAGCACGGCGCCGACGGGATGGCGTTCGAGACGATCATCGCCGCCGGCCCGCACGGCGCGATGGCGCACCATCGCCCGAGCGACGCCGCGATCGAGGCCGGGCAGTCCGTCGTCATGGACCTCGGCGTGATCGTGGGCGGGTACCGCTCGGACCTCACGCGCACCATCTGCGCCGGAGATCCGGACGAGACGTTCCCGCGCGTCTACGACGCGGTGCTCGCCGCGCAGGAGATGGCCGAGGAGCGCATCGAGGCGGGGATGACGGGCGGACAGGCGCACGCGATCGCTGCTACGGTGCTGGCCGAGGCGGGCTACGGCGACCGCTTCACGCACGGGCTCGGCCACGGCGTCGGCCTCGACATCCACGAGGCGCCGCGGCTGTCGGCGGACTCGGACGACCTGCTGGGAGACGGGCAGGTCGTCACCGTCGAGCCGGGGGTCTACATTCCGGGGTGGGGAGGCGTGCGCATCGAGGATCAGTGCGTGATGGAGGACGGGCGGCTGCGCGTGATCTCGCGCGCGCCCAAGCTGGACCTGGAAGTCGGGGGTGGATCGTGATCGGTACCGGAGACATCAAGCGCGGCGTGTCGGTGGAAGTCGACGGCTCGCTCTACCAGGTCGTCGACGTCCACCACGTCAAGACCAAGAAGTCCGCCGTCTACCGCGTCAAGATGCGCGACCTGCGCGGCGGCCACATCATCGAGCGCACCTTCAACGCCGGCGAGAAGCTCACCGCCGCCCGCGTCGAGCGACGCGAGATGCAGTACCTCTACACCGACGGCGACAGCTACACCTTCATGAACACCGAGACGTACGACCAGATCATGGTCCCCCAGGACGCGATCGCGGAGGCGCTGCCGTACCTCAAGGAGGGCGACCTGGTGCAGGTCCAGCTCTACGGCGAGGAGGCACTCGGCATCGAGATCGCGGCGGCCGTGACCCTCGAGATCGTGCAGTCCGACCCCGGCGTGAAGGGCGACACCGCCACGGGCGCGACGAAGCCCGCGACGCTCGAGACGGGGCTCGTCGTGGACGTGCCGCTGTTCATCAACCCCGGCGACACGATCAAGGTCTCCACGTCGACCGGCACCTACATCGAGCGGGCCTCGACCCGCTAGCGCCGCACCCGGAGCGAGCACGGTGCCGCCCGAGGTCTACCCGGTCCGACAGGTCACGCGCTACCTGCGGGAGCTGATCGAGTCCAACCGCCACCTCTCCGACATCTGGGTGTCGGGCGAGGTCTCGAATCTCACCCGGGCATCGTCGGGTCACGTCTACTTCACGCTCGGCGACGGGGGCAGTGCGCTGCGCTGCGTGCTGTTCCGCAGCCGCAACGTCGGCCAGGGGCAGCGGATCGACGAGGGCCTCTCGGTCGTCGTCTACGGCTCGCTCTCGCTCTACGAGCAGCGCGGCGACCTCTCGTTCATCGTCGACTTCGTGCAGCCAGAGGGCGTGGGCGCGCTCGCCGCGGAGTTCGAGCGCCTGCGCGCGAAGTTCGAGAAGGAAGGCCTGCTCGCCCCGGAGCGCAAGCGACCGCTGCCGCCGTTCCCGCGACGCGTCGGCCTGGTCACCTCGCCAACCGGCGCGGTGCTACACGACGTGACCGACGTGCTCGGGCGGCGCTGGCCGCTCGCGCGCCTGATCGTCGCACCCGCGCGCGTGCGGGGCGAAGGGGCGTCGGCGCTCATCGCCGACGCGCTGCGGCGGCTGGGCGAGGAGCGTCTCGACGCGATCATCGTCGCGCGCGGCGGCGGGTCCGCCGAGGACCTCTGGCCGTTCAACGAGGAGCCCGTGGGCCGCGCCATCTACGCCTCGCCCGTCCCGGTCATCTCCGCCGTCGGCCACGAGACCGACACCACGCTCGCCGACCTCGTCGCCGACGTGCGCGCCGCGACGCCGTCGGCCGCCGCCGAGCTCGTCGCGCCCGACCGCGCCGAGGTCTCACAGCGCGTGGGCGTCCTCGCACGCCACGCCGACGTCGCCGTGTCGAGGCGGCTCGACGGCTCACGCGACCGCACCGGCGCGCGCGCCACGGCGCTTGCCGCGGCCCTGCCCGACCTCGCCGCGGCCTCACGGCACGTGGGCGAGCGCGCGGTCGCGGGCGGGCGCGCGCTAGAACTTGCCATCGCACGCGCGGGCGAGCGCACCGGCGCGCTCAGCGCGCGCCTCGCGGCACTCTCGCCCCTCGCCACGCTCGACCGCGGCTACGCCGTCGTGACGCGCGAGGACGGCTCGGTCGTCACGTCCGCCACCGCCCTGCGGCCCGACGACGCGGTACAGTTGCGGCTGCGCGACGGCACGCGCCCGGCGCGCATCACCGGCTGACCGCGCCGCGAGGAGCCTCGATGCCCGACGCCACACCCGACCGGCCCGCAGGCGACGCCGACGACTCGTTCGAGGCGCTCTTCGCGCGGCTCGAGGCGATCACCGCGCAGCTCGAAGCCGGCGACCTTCCCCTCGAACGCTCCGTCGAGCTCTACGCCGAGGGGATGCGCATCGCCGAGCGCTGTCAGCGGATGCTCGCCGACGCCTCGCAGCGCGTCGAGCGGCTGCGCGAGGCGTACGACGAGGCGCAGAGCTCTTTGCTGTGACACTGCGCATCGGCTGGTTCACGACGGCGCGCGGCCCGGGATCCCGCGGCATGTTCGAGTACGTCGAGCGCGCCATCCGCGACGGCGACCTCGACGCCGAGTTCGCCTTCGTCTTCTCCAACCGCGAGCGCGGCGAGTCCGAGGCGACCGACTCGTTCTTCGACCTTGTCGAGGGCGCCGGCATCCCCCTCGTGACCTGCTCGTCCGTTGCGTTCCGCCGCTCGGTCGGCGGCGAGCGGTCGCGGCCCGGCGAGCCGCTGCCGGAGTGGCGCCTGGCGTACGACCAGCTCGTGACCGAAGCGATCGAGGAGCACCCGTTCGACCTCGGTGTCCTCGCCGGGTACATGCTGA
>DAOULE010000174.1:0-16814 GCA_034420575.1 Dehalococcoidia bacterium | reverse complement strand
CACCCGGCCGCGGATCCTCGGAGATGCGGCGGTCCGTCGCGGGGACATGACCCCGGCCTGCCGCCCCGGCGGTAGCGCCGCTGTGCGCCGCGCGCGATACTGCCCCGGGCGGTCCTCGCCCCAACTCAGCCGTATCGAACCGCCGGAGTGCGCATGTCCCCCGTCACCATCCCCGACCTCCCCACCGCCGCCGACCAGGCCTGGCTGTTCCCCGGACAGGGCGCGCAGCACGTCGGCATGGGCAAGGACCTCCACGACGAGGTCCCCGCGGCCCGCGCCGTCTTCGAGGCTGCCGACGAGGCCCTCGGCTTCTCACTCTCCGAGGTCTGCTTCGAGGGCCCCGACGACGAGCTGACGCGCACCGTGAACACCCAGCCCGCGCTCGTCGCGCACGGCATCGCCGCCCTCGTCGCGGCCATCGACGCGGGCACCGTCACGAGCCGCCCGGCGGTCGTCGCCGGCCACTCGCTCGGCGAGTACGCGGCGCTCATCGCCGCGGGCGCGGTCAGCTTCGAGGACGGCATCCGCCTCGTGCGGCGTCGTGGTGAGCTGATGCAGGAGGCCTGCGACGCCGTGCCGGGCACGATGGCCGCGGTGCTCGGCCTCGAGCGCGACCAGGTCGAGGCGATCTGCGCCGAGCACGGCGCGGCCGTCTGCAACGAGAACGCGCCCGGCAACGTCAGCATCGGCGGCACGACGGAGGCCGTGGCAGCGGCGACCGCGGCGGCCGAGGGGGCCGGCGCGTCGCGCATCGTCCCGCTCGCCGTCGCCGGCGCGTTCCACACGCCGCTGATGCAGAGCGCGCAGGACGGCATGGCGACCGAGCTCGCCGGGGCCGCGTTCAGCGACCCCGCCATCCCGGTCGTCTCGAACGTCACGGGGCAGAACCTGACCTCGGCCGGCGAGTTGGCCGGCGAGCTGACCTCGCAGATCACGAGCCCGGTGCTGTGGGTCGACGGGGTTCGCGCGATGCTCGCGGCGGGCGTGACCTCCTTCACCGAGTTCGGCCCGGGCCGCGTGCTCACCGGCGCGCTGCGCCGCACCGAGCGCTCCGCCGAGGGCCGCAACGTCGCGACCGCCGCCGACGCCCGCGGCGAAGAGGCCGAGTAGCCCCGATGAGCCCGCAGGGGAACCTCTCCGGCAAGACGGCCGTCGTCACCGGCGGCGCGCGCGGCATCGGGCGCGCCATCGCCATGGAGCTCGGGCGCCAGGGCGCGCGCGTGATCATCACCTACCGCAGCGAGGAGCTTCTCGCGAACGCCGTCGCCGGCGACCTCCGCAATGTCGGCGCCGACTCGTCGACCGTGCGCGTCGACGTGCGCAACACCGAGGACCTGGAGCAGCTCTTCCAGGAGATGCGACAGGCGCACGGCGGCGTCGACATCCTCGTGAACAACGCCGGCGTGACCGACGACGGCCTCGTGATGCGCATGACCGACGAGTCGTGGACCAAGGTGGTGGAGACGAACCTGACCGGCACCTTCCACGCGACGCGGCTGGCGCTACGGCAGATGACGCGCGCGCGCTGGGGACGCGTGATCAACATCACCTCGGTGGTGGCGGCCATGGGCAACGCGGGGCAGGCGAACTACTCGGCGGCCAAGGCCGGCATCATCGG
Organism: Dehalococcoidia bacterium; assembly: GCA_034420575.1. Taxonomy (GTDB): domain Bacteria; phylum Chloroflexota; class Dehalococcoidia; order UBA2979; family UBA2979; genus VXMT01. Next base: position 15,196 of record DAOULE010000174.1, on the reverse strand, counting down.
CTTCACGCGCTCCGTCGCGCGCGAGGTCGCCTCGCGCAACGTGACGGTGAACTCCGTCGCGCCGGGGTTCGTCGAGACGGACATGACGGCGCACCTCACCGACGACCAGCGCAACGCCATCCTCAACATGGTGCCGATGGGCCGCCACGCGACGCCGGAGGACATCGCGCCGATCGTGGCGTTCCTCGCCTCCGACGGCGCGGCGTACATCACCGGTCAGACGCTGCACGTCGACGGCGGACTCGTGATGCGTTGATGGACGCCTGCCCGCGCCTCCGCCCGGGCCGGTAGCGGCCGTGCCTGCGGGGTCGCGCCGCCGCTCGCGCATCATCGCCTTCCAGGCGCTGTACGAGGCCGACCAGGCCGGCCACCAGACGGCTCAGGTGCTGGACCGCCACCTCGACGAGACGGGCCTCTCGGACGAAGCTGCGAGCTTCGTCCGGGAACTCGTGGACGGCGTCGGCACGCATCGCGCGGAGATCGACGCCATGATCGGGGAGCGCGCACCCGCGTTCCCGCTGTCGGAGATGGCCCCCGTGGACCGCAACGTGCTCCGCCTTGCCATCTTCGAGATCTGCTTCGATAATCGGCGCGCTCCGCTGGCGGTCGTGATCAACGAGGCGGTGGAGCTTGCCAAGGGCTACGGCTCGGAGTCCTCTGGCCGGTTCGTGCATGGCGTGCTGGGATCAGTCGCCGGGGCGCAGCGGGCCGAGCCGGAGGCCGCCCAGGGGCAGACCCCTGCGTGAGACTCGGATAACCTGCATCAGTCGCGGCCGAGGACAGCCGCACGCGAGAGGATGAGACAGTGGCAACCACCTACGAGCGCGTGCGCGCGATGATCGTCGAGCAGCTGGGCGTGGAAGAGTCCGACGTGACGCCGAACGCGTCGTTCGTCGACGACCTCAACGCCGACTCGCTGGACCTCGTCGAGCTCATTATGTCGCTCGAAGAGGAGTTCTCCGGCGAGGGGAACGACATCGAGATCTCCGACGAGGACGCGGAGAAGATCCAGACGGTGCAGGACGCGATCGACTTCCTGCACGACCTCGGCATCGAGGACTAGCTCCCTCGCGGAGACGCCTCCCCGGGCGGCCTGTGTCGTCCGGGTGCGCGCCCGGTGCGATCCGCTGACGCGCGCCGGGCGTATCATCTACGCACCATGGAACTGCTAGGCGTCGGGGCTGCCGAAGCGCTCGTGGTCTTCGTGATCACGCTGGTCGTCGTGGGCCCGCATCGCTTCCCGGAGATCGCCCGCCAGGGTGGGCGCTACTACCGCATCGCCCGGCGCTACGCGACCGAGGTCACCAACGATGTGCGCGGCGCCATCCAGGAACTCGAGGCCGAGGTCGAGGCGCAGAAGGAAGAGCTCGAGGCCGTCGGCACCGAGCTGAGCGAGGGCATCCAGGAGACCGTCCGCGAGACTCGCAGCGAGCTGCGCGACATCGGCCGGGCCACGGGCGAGGCCGTCTCCAGCGCCGAGGCTGCTCCCGCGCAGGAGGCGTCGCCCACTCAGAACGGCCAGGCCGCGGCCGCGCCCGAGCCCGCCACTCCGGCTGCTTCTGCCACCACGTTGCAGACGCCTCGCGAGTTGCCCGCGGGCGACGAGGACGAAGCAGCGACTGAGCGCCGCACCGGCGACGAGTAGCCACGGTGGCCACGACCGTCGATCCAGGCCCGCCCCCGGAGCTGCCGCCCGACCCGGGCGAAGGCCAGATGACGCTCCTGGACCACCTCCTGGAGCTGCGCTCGCGCGTCACGTGGATGGCCGGCGCGATCATCCTCGGCATGTGCATCTTCTTCGCCCCGCCGATCAACTTCCTCGCCTGGGAGATCCTGCTCGAGCCCGGGCGGGAGCGTGTCGACAACTTCAAGGTGATCGCGATCGAGCCGCTCGAGAACCTCGGTGTCTACTTCCGCATCGCGCTCGCCGGCGGTACGGCTGTCGCGATGCCGATGCTCGTCTACCAGGTGATGCGCTTCGTCGCGCCCGCGCTGACGCCGCAGGAGAAACGCTGGCTCTACCCCATCGCCTTTGGCGCCACGCTCGCATTCCTCGCCGGGATGGCGTTCTGCTATTTCCTCGTGCTCCCGGCCGCGTTCGGGTTCCTGTTCGAGTTCGGGAGCGAACTCGCACCCCCGGAGATCCGGATCAGCAGCTACATGAACCTGACGCTGCGCCTGATCGTGATCCTCGGGTTCGTGTTCGAGATGCCGATCCTGATCATGGGGCTCGCGAGGATGCGCGTGGTGCACTGGCGCAAGCTGCTCGGCTGGTGGCGCTGGGCGGTCATCGGCTCGTTCGTCGTCTCCGCCATCGCCACGCCGACGATCGACCCGGTGACGCAGTCGCTGGTGGCGACCCCCATGGTCGTCCTCTACGTGCTCGGCATCGGCCTCGCGTGGATGGTGCGGCGGCAGGAGTAGCCGGATGAGTCCCGGCCAGCAGAAGGCTACCCGTATCTACCTCCTCGCTGTGGCCACTACGCTCTCTTACGTGACGGGGGCGGCCTGCGCGTACTGGATCGCCCTCCCGCTGGTGTTTGAGTCCTCGTCCGACTTCGGCAGCAGCTTCGCGGCGCCCTCGCAGACAGAAATGGGCTTTCCGACCCAGGCACTGATCATCGTCCTCGGACTTGCATTCGCCGCGCCGAGCTTCGTCTGCGCGCTCGGACCGATCGTCCGGCGGCAGGAGTAGCACCCTCACCGATGACGCTCAAACGCGTATGCAATAGCACCGTTCACACGCTCCGACGTGCTACGATGACGCCGCCATGACCGAGCCGACCACCGACTCCGCCTACGCATCCCCAGCCATCGAGGGCGCACGCCGCACCGGCACGCCGGAGCTCGTCGAGCTCTACGAGGAGATCGCCGACTGCCCCGCCTGCGGCCTCGCCCGCACGCGCACGCAGACCGTGCCCGGCTCCGGCCCCGCCCCCGCTGAGGTGATGTGCATCGGCGAGGCGCCCGGTGCGCGCGAGGACGAGCAGGGCCTGCCTTTCGTCGGCGCGGCCGGTCGCTTCCTCGACGAGCTGCTCGGGGGCATCGGCATGTCGCGCGAGACGGTGCACATCGCGAACGTCGTGAAGTGCCGCCCGCCCGGCAACCGCGACCCGCAGCCCGAGGAGACCGCCGCCTGCCAGCCCTACCTCGAACGCCAGATCGCGCTCGTCGACCCGCTGCTGATCGTGACGCTCGGGCGCTTCTCGATGGCGCGCTGGTTCCCCGGCACGACCATCAGCCGCATCCACGGCCAGCACAAGCGGGTCGGCAACCGTCTCGTGATGCCGATGTTCCACCCCGCCGCCGCGCTGCGGCGCGGCGACCTGCGCACCGTGATCGAGGCCGACTTCGCGCGCATCCCCGGCCTGATCGAGGAGGCGCGGGCGATCCGCGCCGAGGCGCCCTCGGACGCCACGGACGACGAGGGCGCTCCGATCGCGGCCGCCACGACCCCACCCTCCGAGCAGCGCGCACTGCTGTGAAGCGAGCGAGCGCACGATGACCGACGACCAGCCCGTCCGCATGATCCCCCTCGGGGGCCTCGGCGAGATCGGGCGCAACATGATGCTCTACGAGTACGACGAGCAGGCGATCGCCGTCGACGTGGGGCTGATGTTCCCCGAGGAGGAGATGCTCGGCGTCGACCTCGTGATCCCGGACTTCGAGTACCTCCTCGACGACCCCGAGCGGTTACAGGCCGTCTTCCTCACCCACGGCCACGAGGACCACATCGGCGCGCTGCCGTTCCTGCTGCGCGAGCTCAACGTGCCGGTGTTCTGCACGCGGCTCACGCGCGGCCTCGTCGACGTCAAGCTGCGCGAGCACCGGCTACAGGACGACACGCACGTGCAAGTCGTGGAGCCGGGCCAGACCGTGAATGTCGGCCCATTCTCCGTCGAGTTCTTCACGGTCTCGCACTCCATCCCCGACGCAGCCGGGCTGATCATCGGGACGCCCCTCGGCCGATCGTCCACACGGGCGACTTCAAGCTCGACCACACGCCCCCAATGGGGCAGCACACCGACCTCATGCGCCTCGCGGAGGTCGGCCGCGAGGGCGCACTGCTGCTCGCGGCGGACTCGACGTACGCGGAGATCGAGGGCCACACCCCGTCGGAGCAGACGGTCGCCGAGACGCTGGACCGGGTGATCGGGGAGGCCGAGGGCCGCGTGATCGTGGCGACCTTCGCCTCGCTCATCTCGCGCGTGCAGATGGTCGTCGACGCCGCGAGGAAGCACGGGCGGCGCGTCTTCGTGACCGGGCGCTCGATGGTCAACAACGTGCGCATGGCGCGCGAGCTCGGGTACCTCGACGCCGGCGACAACGTGCTGATGAACCCGCGCGAGCTCGGCGACCACCCGGACAGCCGCACCATCGTCGTCAGCACCGGCGCGCAGGGCGAACCGACCGCGGCGCTGACGCGGATGGCGAACGGCACGCACCAGCACATCACGGTGCAGCAAGGCGACACCGTCGTGCTCTCGTCGAGCCCCATCCCGGGCAACGAGGCGCTCGTGTACCGCAACATCGACAACCTCTACCGCGCGGGCGCGAAGGTCATCTACAGCCTGATCGCCCCGGTCCACGTGCGCGGCCACGCAGCGCGCGAGGAGCTCAAGATCGTCCACAGCCTCGTGCAGCCCCAATACTTCGTCGGCATCCACGGCGAACACCGCCACCTCGTGCACCACCGCGAGCTGGCGCTCGACCTCGGCATGCACCCTGACGACGCCCTCGTGCTCACGGACGGCGACGTGCTGGAGCTCACCGAGGACGAGGCCTACGTCGCCGACACCGTCCCAGCGGACTACGTGTACGTCGACGGCCTCGGGGTGGGCGACATCGACCACATCGTGCTGCGCGACCGCCGGCACCTCGCATCGGACGGCATCCTCGTCGTCGTGGCGACGATCGACCGCCAGCACGGCACGCTGGCCGGCGTGCCCGAGGTGCTGTCGCACGGCTTCGTGGCCCCGGACGACGAGGCCGATATGACCGAGGGCGTGCGCCGCCTCGTCGTCGACCTGTTCGGCGGGGAGGGCCACCAACTCGACTGGACGAGCATGCGTGAGAGACTGAAGGACGAGGTGGCGAGCCACCTCTACCGGGAGACCCACCGCCGGCCGCTCGTGCTGCCGGTGACGGTGGAGGTCTAGCGCGGGCAGAACGCCCGCCGAGGGAGGCGAACGACGGAGGTGTAGTCCAGCCTCGAAGGTACCGGCGTCGCTGGCGGGGGACGGCCGGACCGGGAGCATCACCATGGCCCGAACCAAGACCCGCCCATCAACGCGCCCCGCGGCGACTCGGTCCACGAGGAGCCGCACCCCCTGGAGCCGACGCCTCCGCAGATTGCTCCGCCCCGAGACCCTGGGCGGCGCGCTCATCGTCGTCGCCCTCGCCGTCCTGGCCTACCTCCTGCCCCTCGACGCCGTCCCGGTCGCCGACGTGCTCGCGGGGGCTCGCGACGCGTTCGTGGAGCTCTTCGGCGTGCACGTATTCACACTCGTCGTGCTCCTCGCCGCCGTCGGCGCGCTGATCGCGGCCCAGCGCATGCGCTGGCTCCGGCACCACGAACGCCACATGCTCGGAGCCGCGCTGCTGCTGGTCTTCAGCGGCGGCCTGCTCGGCCTCTGGAGGCCCGACCTGGAGATCGGCGGGGTCGGCCTCGACGCGGTCTCCGCAGGCGGCGAGGCAGGACGCTGGCTGAGCGGGAGCTTCCTCGCCGGGCTGGGCTGGCTCCTGACCGCGCTCGCGGGCTTCGCGCTGCTGTGGCCGCGCACCTCCGCCCGGATCGCGAAGGCGACGCCGTCGGCGAGTGTCCGCACGAGCGCCTGGGTGTGGCGGCACGGGCCAAGCCAGGCCCTCGCGGCGCTCGTCAGGACCGTGAAGCGCCTCGGCCAGTCGGACGTGCCCAACGCCGCCGAACTCGAGGCGCTGCGTGCCCGCCGGGGTCGCCCGCCCGCGGACAGCGCCGCCGAGGCCGCCGTCCCCGCCCCCGCGAGCCCGGAGGCAGCCACCGAACCGGACATCGAGGCTATCGATGAGGCCGAGCCCGACGAGGACGAAGACACTAGCCGCCCGGCCGTGCAGATCCCGATGGACATGGAGCACGACGCGGCCGCCTGGCGGCACTCGAGCGACGGCTGGCAGCTGCCGCCGATGGACCTCCTGCGCAAGGCCGAGCCTGCCGTCCCGGCGGCCCAGAGCAACGAGCACCGCGCGCAGTTGATCGTCGACACCCTCGCCTCGTTCGGGGTCGACGCCAGCGTCACGCAGATCAACGAGGGACCGGCCGTCACGCAGTTCGGCGTCGAGCCCGGCTGGAACGTGCGCACCAGGACCGTCGAGGAGCGCGACGCCGACGGCAAGCCGATCCTCGACGACGACGGCCGGCCGCGCATGAAGCAGATCGAGGTCTCGCGGACGCGCGTGCGCGTCAGCCGCATCACCTCGCTCCAGCACGACCTCGCGCTGGCGCTCGCCGCGCCCGCGCTGCGCATCGAGGCGCCGGTGCCGGGCAAGTCCGTCGTCGGCATCGAGGTGCCTAACGGCCACACCTCGGTCGTTTCGTTGCGCGCCATGCTGGAGTCGGGTGGGTTCGAGCAGGCGGCGAAGAAGCACCACCTGCCGATCGCGCTCGGCTCGGGCGTCGCGGGCGCCGAGGCGGTGACGGACCTCGCCGAGATGCCGCACCTGCTCATCGCCGGCGCGACCGGCTCGGGCAAGTCGGTGTGCCTCAACTCGATCATCGCGTGCCTGCTCATGAACTACTCGCCGGAGCAGCTCCGGCTCGTCCTCGTCGACCCGAAGCGCGTTGAGCTGACCGCGTTCGCCGACATCCCGCACCTGGCGTTCAGCGACATCGTGGTCGACATGGACAAGGTGGTCGGCGTGCTACAGGCGGTCATCCAGGAGATGGAGACGCGCTACCGCGCCTTCGCGACGGTCGGCGTGCGCAACCTGGAGGCCTACAACGAGCGCAACGAGGAGCACCCGCTGCCCTACTGGGTCGTGGTCATCGACGAGCTCGCGGACCTGATGCTCGCCGCGCCGTACCAGGTCGAGCACCAGCTCGTGCGGCTGGCGCAGCTCGCGCGGGCGACCGGCATCCACCTCGTCGTGGCGACGCAGCGGCCGTCGGTCGACGTGGTGACGGGGCTCATCAAGGCCAACTTCCCGACGCGGATCGCGTTCGCGGTCTCCTCGCAGGTGGACTCGCGCACGATCCTCGACAGCGGGGGCGCGGAGAAGCTGCTCGGCAAGGGCGACATGCTCTACCAGCCGAAGGACCAGGGGAAGCCGACACGCCTGCAGGGGGTGTTCGTCTCCGACGCGGAGATCGAGTCGCTCGTCGAGTTCTGGACCGCAGGCCGCTTCGAGTCGCTGCGCCCGCCGCACTTCGACGACCTGCTCGCGGAGGCCGAGGAGGCAGCCGCCGACCTCATGCCCAACGGCCCCCCGCCGGACGTCGACCCCATGGTGACCGAGGCGCTGGAACTCGCGCGCGAGCATTCCCAGCTCTCCACCTCGATGCTCCAGCGCCGCCTGCGCATCGGCTACCCGCGCGCCGCGCGCGTGATGGACGAGCTTGAGGACCGCGGCATCGTTGGCGCACCCGAGGGCGGCAGCGGCTCCCGCCCCGTCCTCTTCGACGGCGACGAAGGCGGCGCAGGCGATGGAGACACGCCCGGCGAGGCGGTTGCACCGGTGGCGGGGTTGGGACGCGAGGGCGAGGGGTAGGCTCGTTCAAGTGCGTGAGTCGACGGCACCTCTCGTGTTCGTTGCCCCATCACAGATGCGATCGATCGCGTCGTGTCGCGACTGGAACCTCGGGGATGTCGAACCGAGTGCACGGCGTGTCACCGTGGACTTGAGGCGATGGCGGTACGTCACACCTACGCCCGTTGTTGGTTTGCTCTCAGTCATTGGGAGGCTCGTACGGGAGGGTCACCAGCTTCGGGTGCTCGCACCCCGTTACGCCTATCCATTACGGATGCTGGAGACCGTCGGCTTCGTAGACGCGCTAGGAACTTTCGCCGAGGTAACACGGACATCCGAACCGGCCGAGCGCGTGAGGCGCTACCACCCTGTGATCCGCGCGATGAACTTCAACTCCCTCGGCGAGGTTGAGGAAATAGCGAATGAGCTTGTAGCCGAGTTCGGGAGCAGCAATCGAGTAAGCGCACCGCTGAATGGCGAGGCACACGACGCGTTGGCGGAGGCCGCGAACAACGCAGTCGAGCACGCCGATAGTCCCGAAGGCGGCTTCGCGCTAGCGCAACTGCGAGAGCGTCGCCCCACGTCCGGACGCTCATGGTTCATCGAAATCGCGGTAGCCGATGCTGGCCAGGGGATCGCGGCGTCACTGGGGATGGATAACGACCTGGATGCGATCATGCGCGCTCTCGATGAAGGCGTATCCGGAACCGGCGACCCCCTCCGGGGCCTGGGACTCACATGGATAGCCGACCTAGTCCAGAAGCCTCGTCGCGAGTTGATGATCCACTCCGGGGGCGGCCTCGTTGTAGTAACTCAGTCGGGACGTGTTGCGACCGAGACGGCAAGTCAGTTCCCGGGCACCCTCCTCACAATGTCGATTCCTGCCGGCGTGTCTTAGTTCGTCGTCCTATCGGCGTAGTGTACGGTGTATGGTGCGGTTCCACCGCGCGGGAGGATGAAATGCAATTCAGGTTGGCCGAGCATGGTCCGGCCTTCGCGACGCGCCCAAGAGCCCGGTCCATTGTCAGGGCACTCCCTCCGCGATACGGAGTTGGGCCCTTCGCGCTCGACTTCACAGGTGTGCAGGCAGCAAGTCCTTCATTTGTCGATGAGCTGTTCGCAGAGCTCGCCGGGAAGTACGGCGAGGTCACTATCTCCGGCGTCAGACCGGACATGCACCCTCTCATCGATCGCTTGATCGCACGCCGGGGGCTGGAGTCACGGTTCCGCGCGGCCGCTGAGGCCTGACACCCCGTCGGAGGCCTACCGCCGCCGCATCCGGCCGCGCCCACGCCCCCCACCACCGTTCGCCCGTTGCGGGCGTCGAGGCACGTCGAAGGTGCGGAGGCCCTCGGGGGTGTCGCCGACGAGTTCGCGGCGCAGCTCCGTGATCTCGTCGCGGAGCTGGGCGGCCTGCTCGAACTCAAGCTCGCGCGCCGCCGCCTTCATCTTGCCCTCGAGCTCCTTCACCATCCGCAGCACCTCGTCGCGCGGCATCTCCGAGGCGTCGACGGTGTACGTGCCGGGCTCCTCGGCGACGCGCAGCGCGTCGGTGATGTCGCGGATGTCCTTGCGGATGCCCACCGGCTCGATGCCGCGTGACTCGTTGTATGCGATCTGGATGCCGCGACGGCGCTCCGTCTCGTCGAGCGCCATCTGCATCGAGTCGGTGATGTAGTCGGCGTACATGATCACGCGGCCGTCGGGGTGGCGCGCCGCGCGGCCCATGGTCTGGATCAGCGACCCGCCCGACCGCAGGTAGCCCTCCTTGTCGGCGTCGAGGATGCAGACCAGCGACACCTCGGGCAGGTCGAGGCCCTCGCGCAGCAGGTTGATGCCTACGACGACGTCGTACACACCCTGGCGGAGGTCGCGCAGGATGTCGATGCGTTCGAGGGTGTCGATCTCGGAGTGGAGGTAGTGGGCCTTCACGCCCATCTCCAGCAGGTAGTCGGTGAGGTCCTCGGCCATCTTCTTGGTGAGCGTCGTGACCAGCACACGCTCGCGGCGCTCCGCGCGCGCGTTGATCTCGGCCAGCAGGTCGTCGATCTGCCCCTGCGTCTCGCGCACCTCGACGATCGGGTCGACGATGCCCGTCGGGCGGATCACCTGCTCGACGACCTGGAACGAGTGCTCCATCTCGTACGGCCCCGGCGTGGCCGAGACGAAGACGACCTGGTTCAGGTGCGACTCGAACTCATCGAAGCTCAGCGGCCGGTTGTCCAGCGCCGAGGGGAGCCGGAAGCCGAAGTCGACGAGCGTCTGCTTGCGCGAGATGTCGCCAAAGTACATCCCTCGCACCTGCGGGACGGCGATGTGCGACTCGTCGATGAACACGAGCCAGTCGTCCGGGAAGTAGTCGAGCAGCGTCCACGGCGTCGAGCCCTTCGCACGCGCCTGGAGGTGCGCCGAGTAGTTCTCGATGCCCGAGCAGTAGCCGCTCTCGCGCAGCATCTCCACGTCGTAGCGCGTGCGCTCCTCGAGCCGTGTCGCTTCGAGGATGCGGCCCTCGGAGCGCATCCGCCCCGTCTGCTCGCGCAGCTCCTCCTCGATGGTGCCGATGGCCGTCTCGAGACGGTTCTCGGAGGTCACGAAGTGCTTCGCCGGGTAGATGCCGAAGCGCTCCTGCTCCGACAGCAGCTCGCCGGAGAGCGGGTCGACGGTGACGATGCGCTCGATCTCGTCGCCCCAGAAGTCGACGCGCAGCGCGAGGTCCTCGTAGGCCGGGAACACGGTGAGCGTGTCCCCGCGGACGCGGAACGTGCCGCGCACGAGGTTCATGTCGTTGCGCTCGTACTGCATCGCGACGAGCTGGCGGACGAGCGAGTTGCGGTTGACGTGCCGTCCGACGCGCAGGTCGGCGACGAACGACTGGTACTCACCCGGCTCGCCGAGGCCGTAGATGCACGACACCGACGCCACGATGACCACGTCGCGACGCTCGAAGAGCGCGCGCGTGGCGGAGTGCCGCATCTTGTCGATCTCGTCGTTGATGTCGGCGTCCTTGGCGATGTAGGTGTCGGTGCGGGGCAGGTACGCCTCGGGCTGGTAGTAGTCGTAGTACGAGACGAAGTACTCGACGGCGTTGTCGGGGAAGACGTCGCGGAACTCCGCGGTGAGCTGGGCGGCAAGGGTGCGGTTCGGGGCGAGCACGAGCGTCGGGCGTTGGTAGCGCTCGATGATGTTCGCCATGGTGAAGGTCTTGCCGGAGCCGGTGGCGCCGAGCATCGTCTGCATGCTGTAGCCGGCCTCGAGGCCCTCGACGAGCTGGTCGATGGCCTGCGGCTGGTCGCCGGTGGGCTGGAAGTCGCTGACGATGCGGAAGGGCTGGCCGACCTCGGTCGTGGTCATGCGGACATTGTACGGCTGAAGCGCGAATCCGCAGAGTTCGGCCGGGTCATGCTACGGTGTTCACTGGGCCGGTGGCGCTTGAGATGGCCCGGAACGTTGGCGGTGGGGCGATGGACGTCGCGAGAATCACAGCAGGTGGGCAGGCGAGGATCCCGAAGCCGATCCGCGACGCCGTCGGACTTGCCGAGGGCGACACGATCGCGTTCGAGGTCGTGGGAGACTACGTCCTCATGCGCAGGGTCGTGCCCGACGCCGACGGTTACCTGCAGAGTGTGACCCGCACGATGAGTGAGTGGGACTCGCCGGAAAACGAAGCCGCCTGGCGCGACCTCCTCAGGGATCTGGATCAACTGCGTCGGCAAGCGGCAGCACATTCTACGTAGCGCATCACTCGCCGCCTCGGAGCCGACGCACAGCTGAGTACGCGTCAGCCAGCGGCGCCTCGCCGCTCCAGCACGTAGCGCAGCACCTCCTCCAGCGTCCGCAGCTCCGGCTCCTCCGCCATGGCCGAGGCCACCACGCGCTGCGCCTCGCGGCGCGGGTACTGGAGGGCCACGAGGGCGTCTACTGCGTCGTCGCGGACGTCGGCGGTGGGTCCGGCGCCGTCCGCGTCAATGGCGTCGCGAAGCAGCGCCTCCTGCACGAGCTTGCCGTGGAGGTGCGCGATGATCGTCTGTGAGAGCCGTTCACCGATGCCGGGCAACTGCCGCAGTGAGCGCTGGTCCTCCGCCTCGATCCACCCGGCGATCTCCGAGATGGGGTAGGTGAGGGCGCGCACGGCCTTCGCCGGGCCCATGTCGGGCACCTCGATGAACTTGCGGAAGAACTCGCGCTCCGCGAGATGCGTGAAGCCGTACAGCGTCGGTACCGGCTGACGCTCGGTGGCGTGGTGGTACGTGAACACTCGCACCTCCTCGCCCTCGGGCTGCGAGGCGGCCCAGTCGGCCGAGAAGGCGGGCATGTTGACCTCGTAGGTAACGCCCGCGGCGTCGATCCAGAGCGTGGACGCCTCCGGGTCCCAGCGCACGAGCTCGCCGCGGAGTGCGGCGATCACGCCCGGCCCGCCATCCGCGACTCAAGCGCCGCCTCCGCGAGGCGCGTCAGCGCGAGCGCGAGCGCGTCGGCGGCGTCGAGGGGTTCCGGTGGAGCGTCGAGGCCGAGCTGTATCGCCACCATCGCCTGCACCTGCTCCTTCGGCGCGCCCCCGTGACCCGCGACGGCAGCCTTCACTTCCGTCGCCTGGTACTCGAAGACGTCGATGCCGTGGTTCGCCGCGGCGATCATGGCGGCCGCGCGCGCCTCGCCGATGGCGAACGCGGAGCGCACGTTCGCCGCGACGTACGGCTCCTCGATCGCGAGTTCGTGCGGCCGGTGCTCCGCGATGAGTTCGCCGAGCTGCTCGTGGATGGCCTGAAGCCGCTGCGCGCGCGGTTGAGGGCTCCGCGTGCGGATGACCCCGTATGTCACGACCTCGGCGTTGCGCGCGTCGCCCACCACCACGCCGTAGCCGGTCGCGGCGAGGCCCGGGTCGATGCCGATGACGCGGTGCGCGGCGTCGCTCATCGGGGACCGGGCTACCCGGCCAGCCCGCCCGCCGCCAGCACCTCGTCGCTGAAGTCGACGTTCGAGAAGACCCGCGAGACGTCGTCCAGCTCGTCGAGGGCGTCGAGGAGGCGCAGCGCCTGCCCGGCCACCTGGTCGGTGGGGGTGATCAGGTTCTTCGCGACCTGCGCGATCTCCGAGCTGGTGACGCTGTAGCCGGCCTCGGTGAGCGTCGCTCGCACGGCCTCGAGGTCGCCGGGGTCCGTGACCGCCTCGACCGTGTCATTGTCGGCCGAGACGTCCTCGGCGCCGGCCTCGATGGCCATGAGCTGGATCTCGTCCGGGTCGTCATCACCGATCTCGATCGCGACGAGGCCGCGCAGGTCGAACTGCCACGCGACGGCCCCGCTCTCGGCCATGGCGCCGCCGCCCCGGGTCAACGTGGTGCGGATCTCCGCGACGGTGCGGTTGCGGTTATCGGTGACGGCCTGGATGAGCACGGCCGCGCCACCGGGCGCGTAGCCCTCGTACGTGATCTCCTCGAGCATCGCTCCGTCGCCGCCGCCGACGGCGCGCTGGATGGCGCGGTCGATGTTGGCGTTCGGCATGTTGCTGTCTCGCGCCTTCTGGATCGCGAGGCGCAGCGCCGGGTTCATGTCGGGATCGTCGCCGGAGCGGGCCGCCATCGTGACGTCACGGGCGAGCTTGGTGAATAGCTTGCCGCGCTTTGCGTCGGTGGCCGCCTTCTTGTGCTTGATCGACGACCACTTGGAGTGACCGGACATGTGCCGCCTCCCCGTGGGCTATGCAGGACGCCTGGACGCCATGGTAGCGCCCCGACCCGCTCCCGGCAGCCGAGGGGTTCAAGTGGTCGTCCGGATCGCGTCGCTACGGCTCCAGCACGACGTTGTCGATCAGCGTCGCCCCGGAGAACGCCACCGCGAGCGACAGCATCGCGGCGCGCTCGACCGCACCCTCGAGTTCGTCGAGGGTCTCCGAGTCCGCGAGCGAGACGTAGCTGATCTCGGCCAGCGGCTGCGCCTCGATGCGCTCACGGACCATCGCACGCAGCAGTCCCGCGTCGCGCTCACCGGCGTCGAACGCCTCCGACGCGGCGCGGAGGCCCGCCGAGAGCGAGAGCGCCTGCGCCCGCTCGTCGGCGCTGAGGTAGACGTTGCGCGAGGAGAGCGCGAGGCCGTCGGGCTCTCGCACCGTGGGGCACGCGACGATCTCGATCGGCAGCAACAGGTCGCGCGTCATGCGGCGGATGACGCGGAGCTGCTGCCCGTCCTTCTCGCCGAAGTACGCCCGGTCCGGCTGCACCATCCCGAACAGCTTCGCGACCACCGTCGTGACGCCCTCGAAGTGGCCGGGGCGCCGGGCGCCCTCCTGGCCCTCGGTGATCCCGTCCACCCGCACGCGCGTGGCGTCGCCCGGCGGGTACATCTCCTCGACCGGGGGCAGCAGTACGAGGTCTGTGCCCGCGGCTTCGAGCAGCGCGAGGTCGCGGTCCTCGTCACGGGGGTAGCGCTCGAAGTCCTCGTTCGGGCCGAACTGGGTGGGGTTCACGAAGATCGAGGCGGCCACCGTCGCGCACTCGGCCCGCGCCGCGTGGACGAGCGCGAGGTGTCCCTCGTGCAGGTAGCCCATCGTGGGGACGAACCCGAGCGGCGCGGGCGCACCCTCGCGGGCCGCGCGGAACTCGGCGACCGTGCGCGCGACGATCATGGAGCGCCCTATCTTCGTTGGGAGGGCTGTCTCGTGGCGAGGGCTACCGCGTCTCGCGCTCGCGCTCGGCGCTGAGCATCGCCACTTCGGCGTCGACGCTCTCGTGGGCCGCATCGACCGTGTGTTGCGCGATGCGTGCCTCGACGCGCGCACGGCGGGCGGCGTCGAGGAAGAACGACTCGTCCTCGGTCGGGAACGTACGCGCCTCGACGGCCTCGCGGTACGCGACGAGCGCGTCGCGGATGACCGAGGCGCCTTCGAGGAAGCGCCGCGCGTGCTTCGGCGTGAAGTCATCGTCCATCGCGAGCATGTCGTGGACGACTTGCACCTGACCGCTGCAGAAAGGCCCGGCGCCGATACCGATGGTGGGGACCGAGAGCTTCTCGGTGATCCCCGCGGCGACCCCGGCGGGGACGACCTCGAGCACGACCGCGTACGCGCCGGCCTCTTCGAGGGCCTTCGCGTCGTTGAAGACGCGCACGGCGTCGCGCGGCGTGCGTCCCTGGATCTTGTAGCCGCCGAGGGCGTTGACCGACTGCGGCGTGAGGCCCACGTGACCCATCACGGGAATCCCCGCGCTCGCGAGGAACTCGACGGTGGCCGCCGAACGCACGCCGCCCTCGAGCTTCACGGAGCCGCATCCCGTCTCCTGCATGATGCGCACCGCGTTGCGCAGCGCGTCCTCCTTCGTCGTCTGGTACGAGCCGAAGGGCATGTCCACGACGACGTGCGCCCGGCGGGCGCCACGGACCACGGCCGCGCCGTGGTGCACCATGTCGTCGACGGTGACGGGGAGAGTCGACTCGTAGCCGAGCACGACCATGCCGAGTGAGTCGCCGACCAGGATGATGGG
>DAOULE010000173.1:0-12459 GCA_034420575.1 Dehalococcoidia bacterium | reverse complement strand
ATCCCGATGGGTCTCATCGCGGACCGGTTCAATCGACGCAACCTGCTGCTCATCGACAACCTGGTCGCGGTGCTCGTGGCGCTCGCGATCGGCGTGCTGGTCGTCATGGATCTCGTCGCCGTCTGGCACGTCTTCGCTGCTTCGCTGATCAGCGGGGTGCTCGGCGCGGTGCGCTTCCCGGCGAGCCAGGCGATGACGGGCCGGCTGGTGCCGCAGCGGTACTTCATGAACGCCGCCTCGCTGAACACCGCCAGCCACAGCGTGCCGAGCGTGGTCGGCCCGGCGCTCGGGGGACTGCTCATCGGCGGGGTGGGCGTCGGCGTCGTCTACTTCGCCACGTCCGGCGCGCACCTCGCGGCCGCCGTGATGCTGATGGTCGGCGTCGCGGCCTCGTTCGGCTCGATCGAGCGCGCCGATGGCCGGTCGGTGACCGCGGATCTGCGGCAGGCGATCGACTACATGCGCGCGGAACCGGACCTGCTGCGCCTCACCGCAGTGGTCGTGACGCCGTTCGTGCTTGGCGAGTCGTTCATCCTGCTGCTCGCGCTGTTCGTCGAGCGGGAGCTCGGCGGCGGCGCGGCGATGTTCGGGTTCCTCAGTGCGTCGCTCGGCGCGGGCGGCGTGACGGGCGCGATGGTGGTCGCGGCGACGGGACGGCAGCGGCAGATCGGCCAGCTCATCTTCCTCGGGATCGCGGGCATCGGCGCGGCGGGCGTGGTGTACGGCTTCTCGCAGTGGCTCCTCGTGACGGCCGCCGCGCTCTGTGTCGCGGGCGCGGCGCAGAGCGCCCTGTTCGTAGGCTTCGAGACGTTCCTGCTGCTCCGCGTCCCCGACGAGATGCGAGGCCGTGTGATGGGCCTCACGTTCACGGTGTTCGGGCTCTTCCCGGTGGGCGCGATCTTCGCCGGCGCCCTCGCGGACCTCATCGGCCTCCGCGCCGTCGCCGTCATCGAGGGCTTCGTCGTCCTCGCCCTCGCCCTGCTGGGTTGGCGGTTCGCGCTTCGCCGCATTGTGGGCGAGCGGGCCGGCGCCGGTGCCCCGGAGCAGACCGAGGTTGCCCCGTGACCGGCAACGGATGCGAAGCGGCGCGGCCCCGACGAGCCGCGCCGCTTGATTCGCCCTGACCTCGCGTCGCCGACGCTTCGGCGTCGCTACGCGTCGATGAAGTTCGGGCGGCGCTTCTCCGAGAACGCCGTCGGGCCCTCGATCGAGTCCTGCATCCCGGCGAGGTTCTGTTCGAGCGCGTTGCCCCACTCCTGGGCGACCTCGGGCGGCATGTTGAAGCCGCGGTAGAGCGCCTGCTTGTTGTTGCGGACCGCGCGCGGCGCCATGTCCAGCATGCGCTGCGCATACTCCATCGCCGTGTCCATGAGCTGGTCGTCCGGCACGACGCGCTGCGCCCAGCCGAGCTGATACGCGCGCTGCGCGTCCCACTGCGTGTCGCCCCACAGCGTCAGCTCGAGGGCCGAGCTCAGGCCGATCTGGCGCAGGACGGGGATCATCCAGCCGGCGCCGGGCATGTTCCACCGCACCTCGGCGATGCCGACGCGGGCCGACTCGGCCATGATGCGGATGTCGGTCTGCATGGCGTACATGAAGCCGCCGGCGATCGCGAAGCCGTTGATGGCGGCGATGGTCGGCTTCCACAGTCCCATGCCCTCGGCAAGCGGGACCGAGTTCTTGCGCGGCCCCGCCGCGGGCCGCGGCGCGTCGTCGCCGGCCGCCTCGGCCTGCCGGGTCTCCGAGGTCTGGATGAGGTCTGCCCCCGCACAGAACGCCTTGTTCCCGGCGCCGGTGAGGATGGAGACGCGCGCGGTGGGGTCGTCGCGGAACTCGGCGTAGGCGTCGTAGAGCGCCTCGCCCAGGCCGTCGCCGATCGAGTTCATGCGGTGCGGGCGGTTGAGCGTGATCACGTGGATCTTGCCGCCCTCGTGCTTGTCGACCTTCACCACGGGGCCGAATGTCTCCTGCGGCGTGTCACGGCCGTGCTTCTGCGGGTCGTAGGCTTCGTACTCAGGCATGTTGCTCCTTCCGGCGCTCCGGTCGGCGCCGGTGGCAGTGTAGTGCGAGGGTACGAAGCATGTGTTGGCGGGCCGCCACGGGTCGCCGGAGCATGCGGGCGAACAGAAGGGCGGCGCCTGTACGACGCCGCCCTTCCCGTGTGTCGAGCGCCCGTGGCCGGCGCAGTGCCGGCCGGGCAGATCGGGCGCTAGCTTCGGACCTGCCGTCGCCTCCCGGTGACAGTCCTGGCCGCCAGCACCACGACGACCGCGGCTACCGCGACCACCGCGAGGGTGCTCGCGCCGGTGCTGCCGTCGTACGCGCCGGCGAGGATGCCGTGGCCGTCATCGGGCTTGGCGGGCACCGCGCCCCCCGCGGCCGTGGTGGTCGCCATCAGCTGTCGCGGGTTCGGGCTGGTGAAGTCGATGTCCCAGATGAAGGCGCCGCCCTCGATACGGTCCGCGTTATGTTCGGCCGGCACGCCCGGCAGCTCCACGCGCACGCGCGCCCAGCCGCCCTGGAGCAGCTCCGGCGGCAGCGCTTCCGCGCCCGCGGCCTGCGGTCCCGCAGCCTCGGCCGCGGGTGCGAGGGTCGTAGCGAACGACCACCCGCCCTGACCGTTAGGCCGGATGTCGAAGTCGCTCGTGATCGAGTCGACCTGCGGCGCGCCCATGTAGAGCCCGAGCTGCTGGAGGCTCTGGAACGGGAGCGACAGGCTAATGCCGGTGAACCCGTCCTCGCTGTACGGCTCGACGGTGGCTCCCGGCGGAGGCTGGCCGCCGAGGCCGATCGCGTCCTCGGTCGTCATGCCCGTCATCGCAGTGACCTGGTCGCTCAGCGCCATGAGCACGCTCATCGCCCCCGACCCGTCGGCGTTCACGACGAAGCCGAGCTCGTAGCGGATGCAACCGACCATCGAGAACGCAGTGACCGCCAGCAGCAGCGTCAACGCTCGCACCTTGCGCGTCACATTCTGTGTCAGTCTCATGTGGGCTACTCCCATCACGCCCGGCCATCCTACGACGTGGCGGCGTCGGTAGCACCCACCCGCTGAGACTCGGTCGCCTCGCGGCAGCGCGAGACGGCGCGGCGCTGGATTGCTACCGTCTGATCGTCGGGAGAGGAGCACCGCGATGCGCGTGACAGCGATGTACGACCTGCGAGGGGTGATGGGCGATGCCGTGGAGTGGGCGACGCAGCACGAAGCGCTCGGCTTCGACGCCATCCACTTCCCCGAGGTGGCCCGCAACCCGTTCACGTCCCTGACGCTGGCGGCCGAGCACACCGAGTCGATCCGCGTCGGCACGAGCGTTGCGATCGCCTTCGCGCGGTCGCCGTACGTGATGGCGAACCTTGGGTGGGACCTGCAGGAGTACTCCGGCGGCCGGCTCATGCTCGGTCTCGGTACGCAGGTGAAGGGGCACAACGAGCGGCGCTTCTCCGTGCCGTGGGGCCCGCCGACCGCACGGCTGCGCGAGTACATCGAGATGATGCGGGCCATCTGGCACACCTGGCGCACCGGCGAGAGCCCGGCCTACGAGGGCGAGCACTACCGATACACGCTCGACAGCTACGTCTTCAATCCCGGACCCATCGACTACCCCGACCCGCGGATCGCGGTCGCCGCGGTGCGCCCTCGCAATACCGCGCTCGGCTGCGAGATCGCCGATGGCGTGATGTGGCACGGGATGCTGAGCTGGGCGTACCGCGACCAGGTGCTGCTCCCGGCCGTCGAGGAGGGCGCGCGCGCCGGCGGCAAGGACCCGAAGGACCTCATCATCTCCGGCGGGGGCTTCGTCATCACCGCGCCGGACGAGGAGCGCCTGCGCGAGATGCTGGGCGAGGCGCGCCGGACGATTGCCTTCTATGCCTCGACGCGGACGTATCAGGACAGCATCAAGATGGCGGGCTTCGAGGACGAAGGGGCGCTGCTGCACCGCCTGTCGATCGAGCAGCGCTGGGCGGAGATGGCGAAGATCGTCGACGACGACTTCGTGGAGCACTTCGCCATCGTCGCCACGTGGGACGAGCTGGCCGCGAAGATGGCCGAACGCTACGCGGGCGTGAACACCGAGGTCGCCTTCAGCGCCCGGATCGAGACGCCCGAGGACGCCGAGCACGCGCGCGAGGTAATCGAGCAGCTACGGGCGATCCCCGCCTACGGCGAGGTCGAGCCGGCAGCGGTGTCCGGGTAGCGCGGAGACTGTTATCCGCGCGCGGGCAGCAGCACCGTGCCGGTCGCGCGGGTCGCCATGCCCTCGCGGTCGTTCTGGATCGAGAGCTCGATCTCGACGACGTTGCCGTCCTCGGTCTCTTCCTTACCCACGACCTCGCCGCTCACCACGATCGTATCGTCCGCCATGTTCATGCGGCGCATCTCGAAGTGGAGCTTGCGCACCCAGCCGTCCGGGCCCGCGTAGTCGGCGAGCAGGCGGTAGAGGTTCGCCCGCGTCCAGCCGGTGTTGTAGAAGATGCCGCTGTGCCCACCCGACTGCGCGAACGGCGGGTCGTGGTGGACGGCGTAGAAGTCCTGCGAGCCGCTGACCTGCTTCACCATCTCGGTCCAGGTCAGGTCGTAGCTGAAGCCGGGGAGCTTGTCGCCGACCTCGACGTCCTCGAAGTACGTCTGCGGCATCGGGTCGAGCTTGACGGCCATGATCGGTCCTCCCTCGTCGAGGCGAGCTTACTTCGTCTGCAGACCGAGCGGGTCGGGGTTGGCCTCGACCTCGGGCGGTTCGCGGTGGCGGAGGCCGGTGTTGCGGCTGATCGCCACCAGTTCGTCGTCCTGGTTGTAGAAGCGGGTCTCGTTCACGATCCAGATCGCGTTCGGGTCCAGCCGGATCGGCTTCACGAACACATCGGCCACCGAGGGCTGCGACCAGAGCCGGTCGCCGACCTTGATCGGCCTCAGGAACTCCCACGTGGTGCTGAGGTTGATCGCGCGGTCCCCAATCGTGGGCACATCCAGGCTCGCGTCCCCGCGGCTCGGAGGATGATGCCCCCCGTTCCAGGACGGCCAGGTGCCGTCGCCGGCGAAGTAGTCCGCCATCACGCTCGGAGCGATGGTGCTGCCGTACTGGCTCTCGCGCCCGTACTCGGGGTCGAGGAACAGCGGGTTGGTCCCGTAGCACATGTGCTCATGGCGGCGGATCGGGTCGTGCTCGACGGGATAGAGGCCGTCGGAACGCTCGCCCAGCTTGCCGACGTACTCGGCGCGAACCTGATCGATGTCGAAGTCTTCCGGGGCGACCTTGCCCATGCGCCTCCCCCTCCTCGCGGGCTCGATTTCGGCGCCAGCATACCGGATGAGGCGCGGTCCTGGCCCGGCCGCGGCCGCAGAGCATGCCCGGCTACTGGATGCGCCAGAGTTCGCTGTCCGGGTAGAACACGTACCACCCCAGCCAGAACGCGATGTGCCCGTTGATGCGATCGAGGCGTTCACCGGACGGACCGACGAGCGCCTCCTCGGTCACGGTCCACTCACCGCCGTCCTCGTCGAGGATCGTGCCGGGATCCGGCCCCGGTGAGAACGTGTTGCGCCCGCGCTCGAACGAGCGGGTCTCGCCGCCGTAGTCGTAGTTCGGCCACGGGATGCGGACCTCGATGTCCTCGACGTCGGCGAGGCCGCGAGTCGCGACCAGCACGATGGGCTCTCCCGCGAAGTCGTCGTTGAGCACCTGCTCCCCGACCAGGTCATCGATCACCCAGGCCTTGCGAAGGCCACCCAGGCGGAGCCCGTAGACCCGCTGCTTGGGGTGCAGTGCGTCGCTCCGGAGGAACACGGGAAAGCGGATCTCGTTCGTCCGGAAGTAGTCGCCGTAGGGCTGCCCGAAGACCTCGTAGATGCGGTCGTGGCCGGTCCTGACGTCCAGCACCTCCGTCTCGGGGTGCTGCTCCAGCCAGTCGCGCCACGAGGTGGTCACGGCCGGCAGCAACTTGAGCTCGAGCGCGTCGGCGTTGGCTGCGAGAGGCCCGATCACCGGCTTGCCGGTGAACTGGTTCCACAGCGTCCGCGTGGTGCGGTCGTACATGAGCTTGTTGCTGCGGTAGAGCAGGCCCGAGGTGCCGAAGGTGTAGGTGTTGCCGTCGGGCGCGCGCCCGTCGAACGCGATCCCGGCGCCGCAGAGTGTGCAGTACGCGAGCGAGACCGGCACGCCCCCGATGACGTCGTTGGCGAGCTCGTGCCAGTCCAGGATGCGCACCGGGTACGCCATCGCCTCGCCGTTGAGCGCGATGCCAAAGACCGGCTCGTCGGGGTCGAGGTAGGTGGCGGCCTGGGGGCTCAGCCGGTCCGCGTTGTCGAGCGACGGGATGCCGTCGACGCGCACGCCACCCCAGATGACTTCCTCGACGCGGATGGTCGAGGGGCTGTCGGGCGCGAGGAACCCTTCGAACAGCGGGTCGATACGGGAGAGGAGCTTGCCCTTCCACCCGGTGAACCCCGGCGGCGGTTCGAGGTCGGTCCCCGCATACCACTCGAACCACCCGAACCAGTGCGGGCCGAGGTCGACGCCGGACATCGCGACCAGTGCATCCTGGACCACGTTGAGCGACTCAATCCCCTGCACGCCGCGGTGGAACGATGCGCGGATGATCTCGAGGAACGGCGCGATGAAGCGGTAGTCCCGAGCCTCCTTGATGCGCTCCACTGTGGTGATGGTGAGTTCGAGGTTCGTACCCACCTCGAGCAGGTCCTCCAGGAGCTGGCGGGCCTCCGCGTCGGGGATGGCCGGCGTCGGGGTCGGCTCGGGTGTTGGTGCTGCGGCAGTGGGTTCTGGGGTCTCCTCGGCGGGCTCGGGCTCGTCGTCCGTGCATGCGGCGACGAGCAGCAGGAGGAGGGTGAGCGATGCAAGGGTGAGCCCTCGCAACGACGACGTGATGCCGGGGCGAGCGGAACGCCCGTCGGTTTGAGCGCGCACGGGCGCTCCTCTCAGGAGCATGGTGGTAGCGGCTGCCCTACCAGCCTATCACCCGGACGGCCCGATCCTCAGCGGGATGTTGCGGAAGATGCTCGGTCGGGCGTACGCCCGCGCTCGGCGCATACCTGCAGGTACTCGTCCACTGAAGCGGCGAACGCCTCGCGCAGCTCGGGCACGGACGCCCCCCGGAACGTGACCACGTCGCGGGTTCCAACCACCTCGCCGTGGAACAGCTCGGCGTCGTCGTCGAGGACGATCGTGGCGTGGTAGCCGCGGTATTGCATGCCGCTCACGCAGGGACGAATACCGGGATCGGGTACTCGCCCTCGTCCTGCTCCTCGAACGACACGCGCACGCGCATCCCGCACTCGATGTCCGTGGTGGGGTTCTCCACGCCCATGATGTTCGTGAAGATGCGGAACCCCTCGTCCAGGTCTACATACGCCACGGCGTACGCGCCGAGGTCTGCGAAGCGCGGGTTCCGGTTCTGCCGCACCACCGAGTAGGTGTAGACGGCGCCTTCGCCCGCCGACGTGCGCCATTCGAGATCGTCGCTGCCGCACGCCGTGCAGTGCAGGCGGGGCGTGAACACCACCTCGGGGCAGGTGTTGCACGTCTGGTAGCGCAGTTCGCGCTCCTTGACGCCCTCCCAGTAGGGCTCGGTGTTGGGCTCGGGGAATCGTGGCTGGGGCCGGTTCGGCATTGCTGTGCTCCGTTCGGTGTCGGCTGGTCGGTGTAAGTCGGCGCTAGTCGCGCGCGAGGATGACGGTGCCGCCGGAGTGCGACCCGCCCAGCGTGCCGCCGTTGCCGTGCGCCACGGCCAGGCTCGCGCCCTCCACCTGCGAGGTGGACTCGCCGCGCAACTGCCGCACCGACTCGAGCAGCAGGAACAGTCCGCGCATGCCCGGGTGGTTCGACGACAGCCCGCCGCCGTCGGTGTTCAGTGTCGGCCTGAGCCCGCTGTCGAAGCGCAGCCGGCCGCCCTGCACGAAGTCGCCGATCTCGCCCTTGCCGCAGAACCCGAGGTCCTCGAGACATGTGGCCGTGGTGATCGAGAACGAGTCGTAGATCATGGCGATGTCGATCTCCTCGGCCGTGATGCCGGCCTGGCCGTAGGCGATCGGCGCGCTCTGCGCGCCCGCGGTGGTGGTGATGTCGCCGCCGTTCTCGCGGTACTTCGTCGCCTCGCCGGTGCCGAGGATCCAGACGGGCGGCTTGGCGATGTCCTGCGCCACCTCGGGCGAGACGATGACGAGCGCCCCGCCGCCGTCGCTGACCATGCAGCACTCGAGGAGGTGCAGCGGGTCGGCGATGACGCGCGAGTCGAGCACGTCGTCGATGGTGATCTCGCTCACGGGGTGTACCGCCCCGAACTCGAGGTCGTTCATCGCCTGCACGGCCTCGGGATTGCGCATCGCGTGGGCGCGGGTGACCACGGAGAGCTCGGCGAACGCCTCCTCGGGCGTGCCGTACTCGTGCATGTGCCGCATCTTCACCATGGCGTACCCGGAGATGAGCGTGAGGCCGTAGGGGTCCTCCATGTTGCCCTGCCAGTTGGCGGGCCCCTGCCCGGTCATGCCGCCCGTGCCGATGGCGCGGCGGTCAGAGTGCGATGTCGAGCCGTAGCTCAGCACCGCGACCTTGCAGGCGCCCGCGGCGATGTCGCGCAGGGCGTGCGCGGTCTGGAACTCGAACGCCGAGCCGCCGACCTGCGTGGTGTCTGTGACGGTGGGCTTGATGCCCAGGTACGCGGCCATGCCGAGGCCGCCGCCACCCTCGCCCTCGTCGCAGTCGTAGAGGCCGTCGACGTCGGACCACTCGAGGCCGGCGT
The DNA here is from genome assembly GCA_034420575.1 of Dehalococcoidia bacterium. Taxonomy (GTDB): domain Bacteria; phylum Chloroflexota; class Dehalococcoidia; order UBA2979; family UBA2979; genus VXMT01. Next base: position 3,708 of record DAOULE010000173.1, on the reverse strand, counting down.
CGGCGAGTGCCGCGCGGATCGACTCGACCTTGATCTGCATCGCGCTCACACCGGGCGCGACGCGCAGGGGGTATTCGTGGATGCCGGCGATTGCCGCCAGCCGGCTCTGGGTGGCCATGCGTGACTCCTTCGGGGCGCCGCGGTGCCCACGGCGCGTTGCACGCGCACTAGAGCACTCGTGCGCGAGCGCGTCAACGCCGCGCCGCCTTGCTCGCCGCGCGGGGCGCGGCTACGGTTCGGCGATGCGAGTGGGTCTCATCTCCGATACGCATCTCCCCTCCCTCATCCGCCACCTCGACGGCCTTGGGCCGGAGCCTGCTGCCTTCCTCGAGACCGTCGAGTTGATCCTGCATGCCGGTGACATCAGCACCCGCACCGTGCTCGACTGGTGCGAGCAGTTCGCGCCTGTCCTCGCCGCGCGCGGCAACCACGACGTCTTCGACGACCCGCGGCTCGCCGACCGCCAGGTTGTCGAGCTCGAGGGCTGGCGCATCGGCATGACCCACGACCTGCGGCCGCGCACCGCGCCGCCCACGGACCTGGCAGCACTGCACTTCAGCGGCGCCGAGCTGGACGTGATGGTAGGGGGCGACACGCACGTCGAGTGGCTCGAGTACCGCGACGGCGTGCTGCTGGTGAACTCGGGTAGCCCGAACCTGCCGCACAACAAGGAGACGCGGCTCGGCACTGTCGGGCTGCTCGAGCTCGAACGCGGCCGCCTGCGGGCCGAGATCCTGACGCTCGGCGAGACGGATGGGCGACCAAACCCGGGAAGTCGCCAGCACGTCGAGATCGAGGGCGGCCGCCTCGTCGGGAGTTCGTACAAGGACGACCACTCCGCGGAGCCGCCCCGGGCCGCACTGCGGGGCTAGTAGCCGGAGCCTGGGGCGGCCGTTGGCCCTCCTCCAGGTCCTGACACGCAGCGCCGTGCATCGCTAATCTCCGAAGCGATTGAGACAGCGGAGTCCCGTCGGCGGGAGAGATCTTGATGTTCAGCCCGGTGGTCGTTGCGGTCTTCGTCGGCTACTTCCTCGCGCTCGTCGGCATCGCCATCGTGCGGGCGCGGCGCATGAACGCCATGTCCGACTACGTCCTCGGCGGGCGGCGCATGAGCAGCCTCACCTCGGGCCTCAGCGCGAGCGTCTCGACGACGAGTGGGTGGACGATGCTGGCGCTGCCGGCGCTCGCCTACACCGGGGGCGCGAACATCCTCTGGCTCGTCGGGTTCCTCGCCGTGGGTGTCTGGCTCAACTGGACGCTGGTGGCGAAGCGGCTGCGACGCTACACGATTGCCGCCGAGGACTCCCTGACCGTGCCCGAGTTCTTCGAGCGCCGCTTCGCGGACGGGAGCGGGGCCGTCCGCACCGTGGCGGCGACCCTCACGATCTTCTTCATCATCTTCTACACCAACTCGGGCCTCATCGCGGGCGCCGAACTGCTGGGCTCGGTGTTCGAGATCGACCTCAATCCCGGGATCTGGATCACGCTCTTCGCGGTCGCCTCGTACACGTTCATCGGCGGCTTCCTCGCCGTATCGAGGACGGACGTGTTCCAGGCGGTGCTGATGCTGGCGGGTTTCATCATCATCCCGGCGACCCTGCTGGTACTCGCCGACGACCCGTTCCACGAGGTGGGCGGCGAGCCGGGGTTCTTCAACCCCTTCACGGACCCACAGGGTGAGGTCGTGACGGCGGTGTACCTCATCGGCCTGGCGGGCTGGGGCCTCGGCGCCTTCGGCTCGCAGCGCGTGCTGCAGCGCTTCATGGCGGTGGAGAGCGAGGCCAAGATCGACGAGAGCCGCAACATCTCGGCCGCGTGGATCATCGGCATCTACGCGCTGAGCTTCCTGCTGGGGCTGCTGGCCCATCCCGCGCTCGAGGCAGCCGGGATCGAGACGACGGATCCCGAGCAAGTCTACTTCGCGGTCGTGGACCACTTCTTCCCGGCGGTGATCGGCGCGCTGCTGCTCTCGGCGGTCATCGCTGCCGTCATGAGTACGGCCGACTCCCAGCTGCTGCTCGCCTCGGCGGTCGCGTCGAACGACCTGCCATACATTCGACGTATCAGCGCGGCGCTCGACACGCGACGCCAGGTCTGGCTGGGGCGCGCCTGGCTGGTCGTCGTCGGCCTGTTCTCCGGGGTGCTGACGGTCGCGTTCCCCGACTCGATCCTTAATCTCGTGGCGTACGCGTGGGGCGGGATGGGCGCGGCCTTCGGGCCGGTGGTGTTGCTGGCGCTCTACTGGCGACGGTTCAACGCGGCGGGCGCGCTGGCGGGCATGCTCGCGGGGTTCGGCGTGGCCACGCTCTGGCAGTTCGGCCTCGAGGGCGGCCCGCAGGGCATCTTCGACATCATGCCCGCCTCGCCCGGGTGCATTGCCGCGACCGCTGCGGCGGTCGTCGTGACACTACGGACCGCGCCGCCGCCCGGGGACGTCCTCGCCACGTTCGACGAGGTCGCCGGGCGCGCAGCGGCCCGCCCCTGAGGGCGGGCCGGGTGGCGCGCTCGACGCGAATACGGGTCGCTACGCCTGCGCCAGCAGCGGCCGGTCGTAGACGACGTTGCCGGTGTACGCGCTCGGGTCCTGCTCGCAGATCCAGACCGTCGCCTCACCCATCGGGTCGGCCGCCTCGAAGTTGAGGTCGGGGTTCTCCGGGTCGTTGCCGGCGAAGATCAGCCCGGGCGTGCGGTAGCCGCTCTCCGGAGAGAGCACGTTCACGGCGATGTTGTCGTCCTGCAGCTCGACGGCCTGCGACTGTGAGAAGTGCTCGAGACCGGCCTTGATGCCGCCGTAGAGCAGGTCGCCGCCGCGGCGCACGTCGTCGCCGTACGGGCCGGGGCCGGGGGCGATCGCACCGCGCGAGGAGATGTTGATGATGTGTCCGCCGCCGCCCTCGCGCATGTGGGGGATGGCCGCCCGCATCATCATGATGTAGCCGATGTAGTTCACCTCGAGGCTGAGGTGGATGTGGCGCTCGCGCGCGGACTCGATGGTGCCGGGGATGAAGATCGCGGCGTTGTTGACCAGGATGTCGATGCGGCCCCACTCGTCCATCACGGTCTGGGCGCACGCCATGATGCTCTCGGCGTCGCGGAGGTTGAGCACCACCGGCATCGCGGTACCGCCGGCATCCGTGATCGCCTCGGTGACCGTGTGGATGGTGCCGGGCAGGCGCGCGTCCTGCACGGTCTCGGTGCGAGCGGCGACGGCGGTCTTCGCGCCGGCCGCTGCGAGGTGACGAGCGATGTCGGCGCCGATCCCGCGGCTCGCGCCTGCGACGATGGCGACCTTCCCGTCCAGCGACATGTGATCCTCCTCGATGCGTCGAGGCGGGCCCCTCGCCACGCCCCGGTGAATGTCTCTGTCGGCTGGCGAGTCTAGCCCGATCCCGCCGCGCGCACACCCCGCTCCGGCCCCCATCCCCTACACTCCCCCCATGACCCCCACCGGCAGGCAGCCGCGACGGCGCGGCGACGCGCCTCCCGGGCTCCAACGCGACCTCTTCGGCGGCGATGAGCCGCGCCTCCCGGAAGGCGCGGTCGGCGACGCGCCGCGCCGCTCCGCCCCGCTGGCCACCCGCCAGCGCCCGAGGGACCTCGACGACTTCGTGGGGCAGGAGGACGTGGTCGGGCCGGGGAGCCCGCTGCGCGGGATGATCGAGCGCGACGAGACGCCCTCGCTCGTGCTGTGGGGGCCTCCCGGCTCCG
>DAOULE010000172.1:0-8776 GCA_034420575.1 Dehalococcoidia bacterium | reverse complement strand
GGCCGAAGCCGGTTTCGTCGCGCGACTTGCATGCATAAGGCACGCCGCCAGCGTTTATCCTGAGCCAGGATCAAACTCTCCATTAGATTCGCTTCCGTGAAACATGGTTCCGTAGGAGCTCGGCCGTTCGCCCGCCGTGTACGCTCACGCGCACCCGCCGAGGACCGACCGGAGAGTCGTCCTTGCACTGCACACCCAACCCCGCCGAACACCCCGAGGGGCGCGCCGGCCGGCCGGGCGCAGGTCATGACGGGAATCTCTGTTCCCGCTTCTGGCTGCTATCCAAGTGTTAATGTGCCGCAGCCGCCCTCGGGCAGGCCGTCGAATGATCGTACCGCTCCCACGGCGTGCGTCAAGACCCCCACACCCACTATCGAGGCGACCCAGGCTCGGAATCGCCTTCCGGCCGCCATCGGGCGCGCGTTATGTGCGTCCCGCGGCGTCGGCCTCCGCGTCCACCCCGGTGTCAGCAGCGATCCACAGCGCCTCCCCGTCCGTCGACGCCGCACCCCCGCGCAGGTCGAGGTGCGCCCCGCGCCGCCCGGCGATCCCCAGCACCGCCGCCGCCTGCTCGCCGTCGACGCCCAGCCCGACCGCCTCAGCCGCACGACGCACCAGCCGCAACGCCACGGCTTCCGGCAGCTCACCCAGCGCCCGACGCTCGATGCGCGCCGCCCGGCCCTCCACGCGCATGAGCGCGACTGACTCGCGCCCGGCCCAGGCCTCGAGCGCCTCGTCGTCGCGGCGGGCGTGGCCGGCGAAGCGCACCAGCGCCTCGCGGACTCGCGGGTTGAGCTCGCGCAGCTCCGGCATTACGCGGTGCCGCACGCGGTTGCGGCTGAACGCGAGCGTGTCGTTCGAGGGGTCGTGGCGCGGCGCCAGCCCGGCCGCGCCGAGCCCGAGCGCGTCGAGGTAGGCGAGCACCTCGGCGCGCTCGACGTCCAGCAGCGGCCGCAGCAGCCGCGGCGGAGCGCCGCCGCGCGTCTCGTAGTCGACGGGCCAGGGTGCGTCGGCGGCCATCCCGGCGGCGCCGGCGAGCCCGCTTCCGCGCGCCAGCCGCAGCAGCACCGTCTCGGCCTGGTCGTCCAGCGTGTGCCCGGTCACGCAGGCATCCGCGCCGGTCTCCGCGGCCGCCGAGGCCAGCCAGCGGTAGCGCGCCTCGCGCGCCTCGGCCTCGGCGCTCCCCGCGTCCCCGCGCGCAGCGCCGCACACGAGGGGGATGCCGAGGCAGCCCGTGAGCGTCTCGAGGTAGGCGCGGTCGGCGTCCGTCTCCGCCTCGGGCCGCGTGCGGTGGTTGAAGTGTCCCGCCACCACGCACGCCCCCGCCCCGGGCGCGACGCGCCAGGCGGCGATGAGTGCGGCCGTGGAGTCCGGCCCGCCCGAGGAGGCCACGAGCAGCGTCGCGCCAGTCGCCAGGTGGTCGCCGAGCGCGTTCGCGAAGCGGCGCTCGAAGGCCGCGGTCGCGCGGGTGCGGCGCAGGGTGGGGGCCGGCTGCTCGCTCATGCGCGCAGCGTAGCGCAGCCGCGCCGGGCCGGCGTCAGCGTCAGCGCCCGAAGAGCGCTTCCCACCAGCGCTCGCCGGGTTCGCGGTCGGGTACACCGGTGACGAGCGGCTTCTCCTCGGCGTTGTGGTCTTCGACGATGATCGCCGTCTCACCGGGGCGGACCAGGCCGAACCGGCCCCGGCCGACGGCCTCGATGTACTCGTCGGATTCGAGGTACTCGCGCAGGCCTTCAAGCTCGGCGATCTGCTGGTGCAGGGCGGCGACCTCCAGCTCGACCTCGCGCTGCTGCTCGGCAAGGCGGTGCTGCTGACGGGCCGTCTGCACGCCCGCGTAGGCGAAGAGCACGAGCAGGAGCGCGGCGATCGCGATCGCCATCTGCAACGGGCCGAAGGCCGGTAGACGCGGTCTGGGGAGAGTGGGCACGTCCGTCCTCGAGAGTGCCCCGCCGCGCACCACCGTAGCAGCGCCGCCGCGCGTCTACAACGGCGGGACTACTCGTCCCGCAGGTGGTGTTGCTCGTTCAGCCCGACCACGGACCACCTGGAAGGGCCACCTGCCTCGCCGGGCCGGCGCTCGACCACGGACAGCGAGGCGAGCCCGAGCTGGAACCGCCGCTGCGCGGCCATCGAGACGCCGAGCGCGTGCGTCAGCAGCGACTTCAGCGCCATGTTGTGCGAGACGACCACGACGTCCGCTTCGCCGTGGCGCTCGGCTGCCTCGTCGAGCGCCGCGAGCATGCGCACCTGGGCCTCGCCCATCGACTCGCCGCCCGGGAAACGCAGGTCGGCGAAGGTCTCGTCGCGCCACTCCTCGAGGAAGTCGGCGTAGTGCTCGCGGATCTCGTCGAAGCCCATCCCGTCGAGCTCGCCGTGGTCGACCTCGTGCAGGCGCTCGTCGATGACAGGGGCCAGGCCGTAGGCCTCGGCAACCGGGGCGGCGGTGCTGCGCGCCCGCGACGCCGGGCTGACGTACAGCGCCACAGGCCGGTACGGCGCGAGCGATGCGGGCACCGTGGCGGCCTGGCGGTGGCCGCGCTCGGTGAGCTGGTTGTCGATGCGGCCCTGCGTCTGGCCGGCAGCGTTGCCGGCGGCCTCGGCGTGCCTGAGCAGCAGGAAACGCGTCGTCACCGTGGTAGCCCCAGGAATGCCCGTATCACGGGATGCTGGCGGATCTCGGCCCGGCTGGTCGGCGGCGAGCCGGGCTCGACGTCCGAGCCGTAGAACCCGACGAACCATATCAGCAGGCCCCGGTTGAAGTAGACATACCCGTTCGGCGGCTCGCAACCGTCGAGGAGCGGTTCGGCGCGGCCCTCGGAGTTGATGTTCCACTGCTCCCAGAACGCGTCCCGGTCCGGGTACGGCCAGAAGACCCACACGGCGAAGCGGCTGCCGTCCTCGGAGTCCGTCCCCGCGAAGACGATGGGCTCGACGGACGACCCCGGGCACACGGGCTCATAGGCGTCGGTGAGCATCGCCCCGGGCTCCGCGAGCTCCGCAGCGAGCTCGACGAACGTGGCAGGGAGGGTCCGATCCGCCGAGGCCAGGGACGTGAGCGTCGGTGCGCCAGTCGTGGTGGTGGGAGGTGGGGTAGCGGCAGGCGTCGGGGTCGGAGTCGCCGTGGCGGGCGGAGGAGCGGCAGTCGCACCGGTCGGCGTTGCGGTGGCGGGCGCAGGGGTGGGCGCAGGGGTGGGCGTGGGTGCGGGGGTCGCGGTAGCGGGTGTTGCAGTCGCGGCGGCCGGTGTCGCCGTCGCCGGAGCGGGCGTGGGCGTGGACACGGCCTCGGGATCGTCGTCGTCGTCTCCGCGGCTGAAGAGCGCGAGGACGCCGAGGACCACGACCACCGCCACCACGGTGTACGCCAGGCGCCTCACGCTGCCTGCTCCCAGCCGCGCATCACTGCCATGTCAACTCGAGGAAGGTACGCACCACGGGGTGGCTTCGGATCTCGTCGGCCGTTGCGGGCAGCGAGCCCGGAGCCACCTCGGAGCCGTAGAACCCGGCGAACCACAGCACGAGATTCTCGTGCCAGTAGACGAACCCGTTCGGCGGCTCGCAGCCGTCGAGGAGCGATCGGACACGGAAGTCCTCACCCACGGTCCAGTCCGCCTCGAAGGCGTCGCGGTCGGCGTAGACCCAGAGCACCCATACCGCGTGCTGCTCGCCCGATGAGCCGTCCGGGCCCGTGAACACGACCGGCGGGGCCGAGGCACCAGGACACGCCGGCTCGAACTCATCGGAGAGGGCCAGCCCGGGCGACGGCAGCGCCGCCTCGAAGTCCGCGAGGGAGAACGGGTCGCCATCGCTGGACGCGCCCCCATCGGTCGGCACTCGGGTCGGCGAGGGAGTGGGGGTGGACGTGGCGGGGGAAGTCACCGTGGCCGCGGGGCCGGGTGGACTCGTCGGCGAGGGCGTGGGAGGCGGGGTCGTCACCGCCCCGGCCGTGGCCGTGGCTGTCGGGGTCGGCTCCGTCTCGTCGGAGCCGACGCCGAGACATCCGGCGAGGACGACGCCCGCGAGCGCCAGGGCAAGAGTCGCGGCGACGCGTCTCACGGCAGCGGCTCCTCGAAGATCTCCTCGAACTCCAGCATCTGCTGTGTGCGCGGCGGCTCGTTGAGCCGCAGCCCGGTGCGCCGGCGCTCGCGCGGCGAAGCACGCTCGCCCAGCGCGTCGAGCACCGACAGCGGGCGGCCGGTGAGCCCCTCGCGCGACTCCAGGTGCATCGCCACCACCACGCGCTCCCGCTCCGTGCGCACGTCGAGGTCGCGCACCGTGGCGCGCAGGTCGTAGACGCGCGTCTTCTGGCCGCGCTGCTCCTCCCACTCCAGCTCGTGCGTCGCGAGCAGGCCGTCGACGCGCCACTGGAGCTCGGCCGGGTCGATGTCGTCGCGGTCGAAGACCAGCTCGTAGGTCGCCGAGGTGATCGCCGACTGGAGCGAGGGCTCCTCGTGCGGTACCTCCTCGACGGCCACAACGGAGAGGCCAGCGGGCAACTCGTCGCGCATCCCCTCGACCACGTCGACCGGCGCGACATGCGGCGACATCCACGCGTCGAGTAGCTCCCGGTCACCCTCGAACCCGACGGCGAGCGGCGCGCCGAGCGCGAGGCGGGCGTGGGGCGAGAAGCCCTGCGTGTAGGCGAGCGGCAGGTGCGCGCGCCGGAACGCGCGCTCCCACGTGCGCATCAGGTCAAGGTGGCCCACGTACCGCAGGGCGTCCGCCTTGCGGTATGTCACGCGCAACCGTTGCGGCCGTTCGTCAGGCATCGTGGATCGAGTGTAGCGCTCCGCCGGGCGCTGTGAGACGCCGACTCAGCCCAGAGCCCGGCAAAACCTCACGCAAGGCCTCAGTCGCCCCACCCCGCCCGTACCGCTTCGAGGAGCGCACCGGCGGCCGAGCGCGGATCGCGTCGGCGGGCCGCTACCTCGTCGACGAGGCCGCTCAGCACGCCGACGCCGCCGGCAGCCTCGAGCGACTCGCGCTGCATCGCAGCGCGGGCGAGCGAGACGATCTGCTCCCGGACGTGCTCGCGGCGCTCCTCCTCGGCGTGCTCGGAGGTGCGCAGGTGCTCCTGGTGGTCGTCGATCGCCGCGACCAGCTCCTCGAGGCCCTCCTGCTCGCGGGCGACGCACTTCAGGATGGGCGGCTTCCACGCGCGGTCCGGGGCGATCGCCAGCAATCCTCGCAGCTGGCCGACAGCCGTGTCGGCGCCCGCGAGGTCGGCCTTGTTGACGACCATGACCTGCGCGACCTCCATCAGGCCCGCCTTCATCGACTGCACGTCGTCGCCCCCCGCCGGCATCGTCACCAGCACGGTCGTCTGCGTCGCCGCGGCGACCTAGACCTCGTCCTGGCCCGCGCCGACGGTCTCGACGATCACCACGTCGTAGCCCGCCGCGTCCATCACATTGACGACGCCCGACGCGGTCTCCGCGAGGCCGCCGAGGCTGCCCCTCGACGCCATCGAGCGCAGGAACACGCCGGAGTCGGCGGTGAGGTCCTGCATGCGGATGCGGTCGCCGAGAATCGCGCCGTGCGAGAACGGCGAGGAGGGGTCGACCGCCACGATCCCGACCGTGCGGCCCAGCGCGCGCTCGGCGCGCGCCAGTCCCCCGACCAGCGTCGACTTGCCGACGCCGGCCGAGCCGGTCACGCCGATGGTCTGCGCGCGGCCCGTGCGCGGGTACAGCGAGGCGAGGACGGCGCGACCCGTCTCCGTGTCCGCCTCGACGTGGGTGATGGTGCGGGAGAGCGCCCGGCGATCGCCCGCAAGGACGCGTTCGGCAAGCTCGCTCGCGTCCACGGGCGTCGCGCTTCCCGCGCTAGTTCGCGTACGTCGGCGCGTGCTCGCGCACGAACTCGATGATGTCCTGCGTGCTCGTGCCCGGTCCGAAGACGCCCCGGAAGCCCATCTCCTCGACGGCCGGGATGTCGGCCTCCGGGATGATGCCGCCGCAGAACAGCAGCACGTCGCTCACCTCGCGCTCCTCGAGGGCGGCGATGACGCGCGGGAACAGTTCGAGGTGCGCGCCGGAGAGGATCGAGAGCCCGACCACCTGCGCGTCCTCCTGGAGGGCGGCCTCGGCGATCATGTCGGGGGTCTGGCGGATACCGGTGTAGATGACCTCCATGCCGGCGTCGCGCAGCGCTCGCGCGACGACCTTGGCGCCGCGGTCGTGGCCGTCGAGGCCCGGCTTGGCGATCAGGACACGAATCGCTTGGTCGTCGGCCATGGGGAGCCTCCTTGTTGCGACTGCTCGCGCGCTACCGCACGCGAGTCTAGCCAGCCTCGCGCTGCCGCGCGAGGGTCGATGCCTATACGTACTCCAGCAGCTGGATGCCGATGCCGAACGCCTGCTCGGCGCTGATCGTCGCGCGCCGCGTGCCCGGCAGCGTGCCCACCTCGGCGTCCGGCACGTCGAGCCCGGCCGCGCGGTAGCGGGCGATCTCCGTGTCGAGGTCGGCCACCTCGATCGCGGCGACGGGGAAGGCGCCCTCGCGCTCCTCCTCGATCACCTTTGCGAGCGGCGCGTCGGGGCTCGCCGGCGCGATCAGTTCGAGGATGGTCTGGCTGATCGGGAACTGCCCGATGATGATCTGCGCTTCCTCAACGTCGAAGCGGTGCTGCTCCTCGAGCCCGATCACCTCGCCCCAGCGCTGCTTCGCAGCGTCGTAGTCGGCGACGCGCGCCGCCACGTGGTCGATGCCCTTGGCGTCGGAGTGGTGCGCGCCGGGCCGCGGCTGCGCGAGCTCGACGAGCACGCCGTGCATCGAGCGTGGGTGCAGGAACGCGATCTCGCCTGCGAGCCCGTAGCGCGGCTCCTGGTCGATCAACTCGACGCCGAGGTCGCGCACGCGCGCGAGTTCGGCGCGGATGTCGTCGGTGCTGAAGCAGAGGTGGTGCAGCGTCTGGCCGCGCGTCTCGAGGTAGCGCGCCACGCCGGTGCCCTCCTGCACGGGCTCGAGCAGCTCGATCTCGTTCTCGCCGAGCGGCAGCAGCACGCCGCGCACGCCCTGCTCCTCGACGACCTCATCGACGGCGACCTCGAGGCCCATGATGTCGCGGTAGAAGCCGAGGGCGTCGTCGGCACTGTGGACGACGATGCCGAGGTGATGGAGCCGATCGATCATGCGTGCCTACACTCCCTGCTCGCCACGCCAGGCGAGGATCTCCGCCATGTGTTCGCGGTCGTGTCCCGCCGCGTCCGCGAGCCGGTACGGCGTGCGCCCCTCGGCGTAGCGGTCGGGGTCGAGGACGGCGAGACCACGGATCGCCTCGTTATGTTGTTCGCGCGCCTCGCGCAGGGTTCCGAGCACCTGCTCCCAGCTCAGGTCGCCGGAGCGTGCCACGGACTCGGCGTTGAATGCGGCGTCCGCCGCGTCCGGGTCGTCGCGGTTCGGCTCGAACTCCGGGATCGCCGGGCGCTCGCCCGCCGCCACGAGGCCGAGCGCGTGCGCCCAGCTCGACTGCCAGCGCGCCATGTGCGCGAGGATGTCCTTCACCGACCACGCCTCGGGCCCGAACCAGCCCTCGACGCGCCGGTCGGCCGGCAGCGCGTCGAGCGCGTCCAGCAGCTCGGCGCGCGCCTGCTCGTTCGCTTCGATGATCGCGTCGAGCGCCTCGGTCACGACGGGTGTCCTCTCCGCGCGTGAGTGGCGGCGTCCATCAGATGGTCACCGCTTCCTGGTACTCGCCCCACTCTTCGCGGAGCACGCCGCAGATCTCGCCGATGGTGGCGTACGCCTCCACCGCCTCGATGAGCAGCGGCATCATGTTCTCGTCGGAGCTGGCAGCCGCGCGGATCTTCGCCAGTGAGGCATCGACCGCCGCGTTGTCGCGCTGCGCGCGCAGCGCCGCGAGCCGCTCCGCCTGGCGTGTCTCGACGGTGCGGTCGTGGCCGGCGATCGGGGGCACCTCGAGCTCTTCGGTCTCGAAGCGGTTCACGCCGACGACGATGCGCTCCTCCTCCTCCTGCATACGCTGGAGGCGGTACGCGCTCTCCTGGATCTCGCGCTGCTGGAAGCCCTGCTCGATGCCCGTGAGCGCCCCGCCGATGTCCTCGATGCGCGCGAGGTAGGCGTTCGCCTCCTCCTCGACGCGGTCGGTCAGCGCCTCGATGTAGTACGAGCCCGCGAGCGGGTCGATGACGTCGGCAGCGCCGGACTCGTAGCCGATCACCTGCTGGGTGCGGAGCGCCACCTCCACCGACCCTTCGGTCGGCAGGGCGAGCGCCTCGTCCCACGAGTTGGTGTGCAGCGACTGCGTGCCGCCGAGGACGGCGGAGAGCGCCTGCAGGGTGGTGCGCATGACGTTGTTGAGCGGCTGCTGTGCCGTCAGCGTCGCGCCGCCGGTCTGCGTGTGGAAGCGCAGCATCTGTGAGCGCGGGTTCGTCGAGCCATAGCGCTCGGTCGCGATCTTCGCCCAGATTCGGCGCGACGCCCGGAACTTCGCGATCTCCTCGAGGAAGTTCGAGTGGCATGCCCAGAAGAACGAGAGGCGCGGCGCGAAGGCGTCGAACTCCATGCCCGCCTCGATCGCCGCGTCGACGTACTCGATGGCGTCGGCGAACGTGAAGGCGAGCTCCTGCGCGGCGGTGCAGCCGGCCTCACGCATGTGGTAGCCGGAGATCGAGATCGTGTTCCACGAGGGCAACTCGTCGGTGCACCACGCGAAGGTGTCCGTGATCATCCGCAGCGAGGGGCGCGGCGGGAAGATGTACGTGCCGCGCGCGATGTACTCCTTGAGGATGTCGTTCTGCGTCGTGCCGCCGATCTT
>DAOULE010000171.1:0-23737 GCA_034420575.1 Dehalococcoidia bacterium | reverse complement strand
CCGGGGGGACCCCGGCGGCGCTATCGCGTTCCGATGCGTCGGCGAAGCCGCGCTGGGGTCGGTACGAGCTGGCCATCCCGTCGAGTATAGCCGTGCAACCCGGTGCCGGAACCCGAGCGGGACGCGGCGCGACTTGCTCAGCCGCGCAGCGCCGAGCCGAGCGCGTCGATGCGCAGCGAAGCGGCCGCGGCCACGGCGTTGCGCGCGTCACGCAGCGCCGGGCGCGGGTCGGAGCCGCTGGCGCCCGCCACCGCCTGCGTGAAGGCAGCGTGGATCTCGGTGCTGACGTTGAGCTTCCGCACCCCGGCGCGGACTGCATCGCGCAACTGGTCTGGCGGGACGCCAGAGCCGCCGTGTAGCACGAGCGGCAGCCCGCGCGTCGCCGCGCGCAGCTCGCGCACGAGCGCCACGTCGACGGTCCCGGCGAGCCCGTGCGCAGTGCCGACCGAGATGGCGAGCGAGTCGACCTGCGTCTCGTCGACGAAGCGGCGGGCGGCGGCGGGGTCGGTCAGGACCGACTCGGAGGTGGCGACCCCCGGCTCGCGGCCCCCGACGTGGCCGAGCTCGGCCTCGAGGGCGACGCCGTACTCGATCGCGATGGCGGCGGCGAGGCGCGTGTCCTGGATGTTGCGGTCGATGGGCGTGGTCGAACCGTCGAACATCAGCGAGGTGAACCCGGCCTGGCCCGCCCCGCGCAGCAGTGTGACGTCCGGGCCGTGGTCGAGGTGGACCGCGACGGGGGCCTCGGCGCGCTGCGCGAGTGCTCGCGCGGTGGCCCCGGCGACCTCGATCCCGCCGAAGTGCTCGATGTTCGACGGGTTGAACTGGAGCAGGATCGGCGCGCGGCGCGCCTCAGCGGCATCGATGACGCCGAGGGCGAGCTCGATGTTGGAGACGTTGAACCCGGCGACCGCGTAGCCGCCGCGCTCGGCGCGATCGAGCAGCTCCCTGCCTCCGACGAGTGGCATGCCGCGATCCTCGCACGGGCTGGGTGGGACGGCGAGCGCGGCACCCAGGCTCTCTTACCCACTCGTGAGTTCGGTTGTCTTGCTTGAAGCGCCCGCCCTCGGTACGAATCCCGCTGCACGGATCCGGCAAGGCGGTGTTCGCGAGATGGACCTACGCTTCTATATCGACCCAACGACGCGTCTCCCCCACATACGCGGTCACGGGGTACGGGAGCACGAGGTCGAGGAAGTGAGTGATACGCTCTCCGGGAGAGGACAGACCCGGACGAGATGACTCGCGCGTCGCCAATGGACAGACTCAGGGAGGGCGTTACCTCCGCGTGATCTACAAGCGTGACGTGGACCCGGACAGCGTATTCGTCATCACTGCCTACGAGTTGACCGGGAGGCCTCTGGCTGCGTACCGGAGACGGATGCGGAGGAGGAGCAGGTGAGCGGCACTGTCAACAGGTTCCCGCCCGGCTGGGACGAGGAGCGGGTTCGAGCTGTCATTGCGTACTACGACGCGCTGACTGAGGACGAGGCAGTGGCGGAGGACGAGGCCGCCTTCGAGGACAAGTCGCACACCGTGATGGTGATCCCAAACGATCTCGTGCCCGCCGTGCGTGCGCTCCTCGAGGAGTCTCCAGATCCACAGCCCGCGACGGTGGACAGCCCGTAGAGGCGCGGGATCGACGCATCCCTCGTCTCCTCGACCGCCAGGAGCGTTCCACTACACAGCGGAGAGTTCGCACCACAGGTGTGTAGGACTCACCAGACGGTACCCGGCACGGGCGCTTGCACTGCCCAGATCGAACGGAAGCTCAGGGCGTGCGCGGTATCCTCACTATCGAGGAGGGCCGTGTGCCCGCATCGGACTTCATGGCCGGCGCGCTTGCCGAGGCACGACGTGCCCTCGGCTGGACTTCGCCCAACCCCGCGGTGGGCGCGGTCGTAGTGCGCGACGGCGAGGTCGTCGGCGCCGGACACACGCAGCCGCCCGGCGGCAACCACGCCGAGGTCGAGGCGCTCGCCGACGCCGGCGAGGCCGCGCGCGGCGCGACGGTGTATGTCACGCTCGAACCGTGCTCCCACCACGGCCGCACCCCACCCTGCGTCGACGCACTCATCAACGCCGGCGTCGAGGCCGTCCGGTACGCCGTCGCCGACCCCGACCCCAACGTCGCGGGCTCCGGACACCGTCTGCTCGAGGAGGCGGGCATCACGGTCGAGGCGGGCGACGGCGTCGAGGAGGCCTCGGAGCTACTGGAGGGGTACCTGCACCACCGCCGCACCGGGCGGCCGTTCGTGATCGTGAAGTACGCGGCGTCCATCGACGGGCGTATCGCCGCCGCCTCGGGCGACTCACGGTGGGTGTCGGGCCCCGAGACGCTGGAGTGGGCGCACCGCCACCGCCCGCACCTCGACGCGATCGTGGTCGGCTCCAACACCGTCGTCGTGGACGACCCGCAGCTCACCGCCCGCCCCGGTGGGACGACCGAGGGCGTCCCGCAGCCGCTGCGCGTCGTCGTCGACTCGCGCGGTCGTGTGCCGGACGCCGCGCGCATCCTCGAAGGCCCCTCCCCCACGCTCATCGCCACGACCGAGGCGTCCGATGCGGTCTGGCGCGAGCGCATGGCGGCGCTCGGCGCGGAGGTCGCCGTGCTCCCCGCCGATGAGGGCCGCGTCGACCTCGGCGCGCTCCTCGATGCGCTCGAAGCACGAGGGGTGCTGACCGTGCTGTTCGAGGGCGGGGGCGTCCTCCTCGGCTCGCTGTTCGACCATCGCCTCGTCGACAAGGTGCACGCGGTGATCGCGCCGCTCGTCATCGGAGCGTTCGACGCCCCCGCCGCTGTGGCGGGCCGCGGCGTCGACCGCATGGCGCAGGCTCCACGGCTCCGCGACGTGACGGTGGAGCGGCTGGGCGAGGACACGCTGATCACGGGATACCCCGTCTGGCCCGAGGACTGATCCGGGCACAACGACGCTCGTAGCAGTACGCTTACCCGGCACGGCGGCGGAGGGGCGCGCATGTTCACTGGCATCATCGAAGAGGTCGGCACCGTACGTTCGCGCGAGGGCGGCGAACTCGTCATCGAGTGCTCCGAGATCATCGAGGACACGCAGCTCGGCGACTCCATCGCCATCAACGGCGTCGACCTCACCGTGCGGACGATGGGCGACGACTCGATGACCTTCGACGTCATGCCGGAGACGTTCCGTCGCTCCAACCTCGGGAACTGCGCGGCGGGCGACCGGGTCAACCTCGAACGCTCCGTGCGGCCGATGGACCGGCTCTCCGGGCACATCGTGCGCGGCGTGGTGGAGACGACGTGCGAACTGGTGAGCATCACGCCCGAGGAGGACGCGGTGATCGTCCGCTACCGGCCGGACCCGGACTACCTGCCGTACGTGCTGATGAAGGGCCCGGTGTGCCTGGACGGCGCCTCGCTGACCGTGATGGCGAAGGACGACGAGACGTTCTCCGTCTCGCTGGTGCAGTACACGCAGGAGCACACCAACCTGACGAGCCGGGAGCCGGGTGATAGCATCAACCTCGAAACCGACATCATCGCCCGGTACATCGAGCAACTCCTGGATGCCCGCTCGGCCGGGGACGCCGGGAGCACCGCGTGAGCGACCAACCCACCGCCCCGGAGCGCGAGGCCACCGACGCCGCAACTCTCGGCGCGCGTGACGTCGTCGAGGTGCCCGAGGCGATCGAGGAGTTCCGCCGCGGCCGGCCGATCATCATCGTCGACGACGAGGACCGCGAGAACGAGGGCGACGTCTGCTACCCGGCGGACGTCGTCGACGCCGACGCCATCAACTTCATGGCGATGCATGCCCGCGGCCTGATCTGCATGGCCATGACAGGCGAGCGGCTGGACGCGCTCGGCATCCCGCAGATGACGTCGGAGAACACGGCGCCGCTTGGCACCGCCTTCACGGTGAGCGTCGAGGCCGCCACGGGCGTGACGACGGGCATCTCGGCAGCGGACCGCGCGCGCACCGTGCAGGTGCTCGCCGACCCCAACTCGCGGCCGGAGGACCTCACGCAGCCGGGCCACATGTTCCCGCTGCGGGCGCGCGAGGGCGGGGTGCTGGTGCGCGCCGGCCAGACCGAGGCCTCGGTCGACCTCGCGAAGCTCGCGGGGCGCACCCCCGCATCGGTGATCTGCGAGGTCATGGCCGACGACGGGACGATGGCCCGGATGCCGAGCCTGATCGAGTTCGCCGCGGAGCACGACCTCAAGATCGTCACCGTCAACGACCTCATCAAGTACCGCCTGAGCGTCGACTCGCTCATCGAGCGGGCGAGTGAGACTGAGCTCCCGACCGCGCACGGCGTGTTCCGCGCCATCCACTTCAGCACGCTCATCGACGAGAAGGTGCACGTCGCGCTCGTGATGGGGGACGTCGGCACCGACGAGCCGGTGCTCGTGCGCGTGCATGACCAGTGCGTGACCGGCGATGTCTTCGGCTCGCATCGCTGCGACTGCGGCGAGCAACTCGATGAGGCGATCCGCCGCGTCGCCGTCGAGGGCCGGGGCATCGTGCTCTACATGGACCAGGAGGGGCGCGGCATCGGCCTCCACAACAAGATCCGCGCCTACAACCTGCAGGACCGCGGTATGGACACCGTCGAGGCCAACGAGGCGCTCGGGCTGCCCGCCGACAACCGCGAGTACGGCATCGGCATGCAGATCCTCGTCAACCTCGGCGTCCAGCAGATGCGGCTGATGACGAACAACCCGATCAAGCGCTCCGGCCTCGAAGGCTTCGGCCTCGAGATCGTGGAGCGCGTGCCGATCGAGGTGCCCCCCAACCCGCACAACGAGGGCTACCTGCGCACCAAGCGCGAGCGGATGGGGCACCTCCTCGAATCCGAGGAGTTGGAATAGCGTGGCGGAGATCACGGGCGGCCTCGACGGTTCCGGACTGCGCCTCGCCATCGCGGTCTCGCGGTTCAACGAGATCGTGACGGAGCCACTGCTGACCGGGGCACGGGCCACCGCGAAGGACCTCGGCGTCGCCGACGACGCCCTCGACGTGGTGCGCGTCCCCGGCGCCTTTGAGTTGGGGCAGGCCGCGCGGCGGCTGGCCGGCAACGGGGGGTACGACGCGATCGTGCTACTCGGTGCGGTGGTGCGGGGTGAGACGCCGCACTTCGACTACGTATGCAGCGAGGCGGCCCGTGGCGCTACACTGGTCTCCCAGGAGTTCAACCTCCCGGTGGCCTTTGGCGTCCTCACCTGCGACACGATGGCGCAGGCCCGGGCCCGCTCCGGCGGCTCGGCGGGCAACAAGGGCGACGAGGCGATGCGAGCCGCCATCGAGATGGCGAACCTGTTCCGCGCGCTCGAGGAGCGCGCATAGGGGAAGGCCCTCCCAGCCGGGCCGCAGCAGGGGCGATTCACCGTGAACCTCATACCCGACGACCTCAAGCACCCCAGCGGTGGCGAACGCGTCACGAACACCGCCGGCGACGCGATCCGCGTCGCCCACAAGGCTCTGGAACGCTTCCCGGACGTGGTGCGCCGCCATAAGTTCATCGCCGGCGGCGCCGCGATCTCCACCTCGCTCGTCGCGCTCGCGGGCGTCGCCATCACGCGGCGCATGCGTAGCGGCCAGTCCGAGGAGGAGGCGATCGCCTCGCTCACCGAGGACGAGCTGCACGGGCGTCGCGTCGAGTTTCCCGAGGAGCCCTCGGCGAACGGCGCCGGCCCCCACGACGAAGAGGCCGCCGAGGAAGACGCCGTCACCGTCGAGGCCGTGGCCCAAGCGGGCGAGGAGCCGGCGCACCCGGCACCCGAGAGCGAGCCGACCGAGGGCAACGGCCGAGCGCCGGCGGACTCGGGCCAGTAGCCGCACGTTCCCGCTGGTGATGCTCACCGATATCCGGAGGGCGATCCTCGACCGGCCTGAAGCCGAGTACGCGGAACTGCGGAAGTGGTTCAGCGAAGTCGACTGGGAGCGCTGGGACCAGCAGATCGAGGCTGATTCCGAAGCGGGCAAGCTGGACTTCTTGATCACGGAGGCTCGCGAGGCTGTGGGGCACCGCGCACTCAGAGACCTGTAGAGCGCCGAGCGCGCTCAGTCCTCGAGCCGGAGTTCTGGCGACGTCCAGAGCCCGTCATCCCGGACGAGCTTCCAGTACACTTGTTCCCGGACCGAGATCTCCCCAACCGACGGAGCGCGGACATGACGCGCCCTACCTCGGCAGACCACTCCGAGCGGCGTGACCGCGACGCCGCGGCGCGTCTCGACCCGACGCTGCCAAGGCGTATCGCGCACTTCGACCTCGACACGTTCTTCGTCTCCGTTGAGCGGGCGCTCGACCCCTCGCTGATCGGGAAGCCCGTGCTCGTCGGCGGGGCCGGCGGGCGGGGCGTCGTCGCGTCTGCGTCGTACGAGTCGAGGGAGTTCGGCTGCCACTCGGCGCAGCCGATGTCGCAGGCGCTGCGGCTGTGCCCCGAGGCAGTCGTGGTGCCGCCGCACTTCGACCGCTACCAGGCGTCCTCGCGCGCCTTCCACGCGATCCTGCGCGACGAGAGCCCGATCGTGGAGCCCGGCGGCATCGACGAGGCGTACGCCGACCTCACCGGCCTCGGCGAGGGCGGCACGGGCGCCCGCGCCGCCGCGGAGCGGGTGCGCACCCGGACACGCGAGGAGCTGCACCTGCCCGTCTCGGTCTGCATTGCCGGCTCGCGCACCACGGCCAAGGTCGGCAGCGACCGCGCGAAGCCCGACGGGCTGCTCGAGGTACCCGTCGGCGGCGACGCGGCCTTCCTCGCGCCGCTGCCGCTGCGCGAGCTGCCGCTCGTGGGGCCACGCTTCGGCGAGCAGCTCGCGGCGCTCGGCCTGCGCACCATCGGCGAGGCGGCAGCGCTCGACGAGCGATGGCTGGAGCAGCGCTTCGGTCGCGCCGGTGTCGTGCTGTCCGAGCGCGCGCGCGGCCTCGACCCGACGCCCGTGCGCGCGGGCGGGCGCGGCGCGCGCTCGATCTCGCGCGAGGTGACGTTCGGCGAGGACGTCACGGACGTCGACAGGCTGCGGCGCACGCTGCGCGACCACGCGGAGCGCGTCGGCGCCGACCTGCGCGGCCAGCAGCGGCGGGCGCGCACGGTCACGCTCAAGCTGCGCTGGGCGGACTTCACCACGCTCACCCGCAGCCGCACCCTCGACCGCCCCGTGCAGGGCACCGACGACCTCGCGTCTGCCGGGCGCGCGCTGCTCGACGAGCTGCTGACGCGCGAGTCGCTGCGGCCGGTGCGGCTCATCGGCCTCGGCGCGACGAACCTCGTGGAGGATGCGGTACAACTCGGCTTCGACGACGAGTCGACACGCCGGGCGGAGCGGGTCGACCAGGCGGTCGATGAGATCCGCGGGCGTTACGGGCGAGACTCGGTGACGCGAGGGCTGTAGCGATGCACTCTACCCTCGTTTGGCGATGGCCTTTCGGAGCCGATCCTCGATTTGGGGATTCGGGTTCGGCCTTGGGTGCGGAAAGAGAACGTAGCGCTTGAGGATCGCGATCTCGGCATCAGAGTCGCGCATCTTCCGGAGCACGATCGCGAGTTGTTCGTAGTACCAGGGAGGCGGGCTCTCAGCTAGATCCTTCGCCTCTTGTTCGGCGGCATCGATGATCTCGTACAACAGAGCAGAGCATTGCTCGTGAGCCTTATGGCGCTTCAGGGACGCGATGTCATCCACCCACTCCGTGTAGTGGCGACCGCGGACCATACCGCCGGTGGTCTCGGGACTCCGGACCGAGGGACGGACTCCCTTGGTCGACGCGCGTCTCGTCTTCTCTTGCCCATAGGCCTCGAAAGTCCGCGGTTCCTCGTCGCCTCGCGGCACGATTTCGCCGGGATCGTCCAAGTGAAGCCTAATGCCGAGGGATGCAACGCCCCCTGGAGTGTTCTGGTCAGCGAAGCCGCCAAGAATCACAGCATCGCAAGCGCCACCATCGTAGCCGCTACTTCGGAGATTCTTGAAGTCCGCGACGTAAGCTGCCGCAAGGGCGCGGGGGAGGTGGCCGACCTTCGCGTAACCCCGCGACGTGCCTACAAGTACAGCGATCGCGTTTGAGTCGTACTGGTTGTCCGGCTCGTGCCTCAGCACCGCTCGAACGACGTGGCTCCGGCGGTCGACAGTCTCGCGGGATCCAACGGCCTCCCACAATGCGTCCTGATAGTGCGACTCGCCGACTACCTCGACGGGGAATGGATCGGTCCGGCCGGGCGGAGGACCGTGAAGCACGGCCACACTGGCAACCGTCAGCTTTGATCACTCTTGGTGCTAACCATCCGTCGGAAGAAACTCATGCAGACCTCTTGACATTATGTCCGTGGATCACCGTCGGTGAGCCTACCACCTAGACAACTCAATCGCCCATGCAGGCGGGCCACACCCGCGAACGCGAGGGTTGTAGAAGGCTAGCTACGCTCCCGGCTGGCCGACGCGTACGGTGATGATGTCGGTGTCCTGGTACTGCTGGTGCTGCACGGACTGGGCGTAGCTACGGAGCAGGCGGAGCGAGAGCTCCTGCTCCACCGGCGTCTCCTCGTCGTGCTCCTGGAGCTGCCGGAGGCGGTCCTCCAGGTTGTCCTCGTCGCCGCCCCCGATGAACTCGAGGTCCGCGACGGGGCCGTCGCTGGAGGCGAGGACGATGAGCCGCCGCTCGTGCCCGTCCTCGCCGTCGCCGTCGTCCGCCATCAGCGCCTCGAGGTCGAGTGGCGCAAGGGTGAGCAGCGTCTCCTCGGCGACGGCGCTGAGCCGGTCCTTCATCGCGTCGTCCCAGCCGCGGCGCTCTGCGAAGCGCGCGATGAACGCGTTGAGGTCCGGGAGTGCGTCGATGTCGAGCGCGGACTGGAAGCGCATCCGGCGAGGGTTGGTGAACTCGAGGTAGAGGATCATCACGATCGCCGCGAGGCCGCCCGTCGTGATCCCGCTGTCGAGCAGCGCGTTGCCCACCGCGCCGATGTCGGGCTTGGTGAAGAGGTCGAACTGGAACGCGGCGGCGATCCAGAAGCAGACGCCGGCGACGGCGACGCGCTGGTTGTCGCGCTCGTTCTGGATCACGGTCCTCGCGCCGTCGACGAACAGGCCGCCCGTCACCATCATCAGGTAGCCGGTCATCACCGGCCCCGGGATGCTGCCGAGCAGCCCAGACACCTTCGGCACGAACGCCACGGCGATGAGGATGAGCCCGATCGCGTACCCGACGCGCCTCGAGGCGACGCCGGTGATCTGGATGAATGAGACCATCGCCGGGTTGATGGCGTTCGGCACCGAGCCCGCGAGGCCGGCGAGGAAGTTGCTGGCGCCGCCGCCCGCGATCGCGCCCTGCACCTGGCGGAAGTCGACGGCGCGCTGGTCGCGCCACGCCACGCGCTGCATGGCGATCGCCGCGCCGTTCGCCTGGATCGAGATGATCACCCCCAGCGCCACGAACGCCGGGACCAGCGTCCAGAACGAGAGGCCAAAGTCGAGCTCGAACCCCGGCCAACCGCTCGGGAGTCCGATCCACGCCGACTCGGTGATGCGCCGCGTGTCGTAGATCCCGAGTAGCCCGGCGACGAGACAGCCGACGATGATGCCGACCACCGGCCCCCACAGCCGCGTCAGCGCCGAGCCGCGCAGCAGCAGTGCCGCCGCGACGGACATCGTCGCCAGCGCGGTGAGCGAAGCTTCCTCCGGATCCGCCGTCGTCGCGCGGTCAAGCAAGTCGAAGACAACGGAGGCGAGGGTGATCGAGAGGATCATGATCACCGTGCCGCCGACGACCGGCGTGACGACGCGGCGCACGAGGAACAGCCAGCGCGAGACGGCGAACTGCGTGACCGCCGCGACCAGCAGCAACGAGGCGAGCGTGGCCGGCCCGCCGTCGCCCTCCAGGGCGTTGATGCAGAACGGAATGGCGAAGGCGGCCGTGAACATCGGCAGCACGGCGCCGGCCCCGAGGGTGCCGACGCGGCGCACCTGCAGCAGCGTCGAGAGACCGACGACGATGAGCGCGACGAAGATCATCCACGTCACGTAGTCGTCGCCGCGCCCGGCAGCGTTCCCCACGATGACCGGCGTGACGAGCAGGGTGGCGCCCGCGATGGCGCTGAACTGCGCGCCGAGCGCGAGCGAGGTGAGGAGCGGAGGATGCTCGTCGGCCTCGTAGCGTGGGTTCCGGGCGGCTTCGGCGGTCAGGGCTGCCCTCCCGGCACGGTCAATCGGTGCACTGCGGGCGGCGTCGGCACCACGAGTGTCGACTGCCTGGTGAACATCATTGCGGCAACCGTAGTCGCGGCAGCAGGGCGTTTCAACCTGCGACACGCCAGAGCACTCGAAGCTTCACTTTTCTGGGCGACGGTCCGTAGCCGCTTACACTGCGATCGGGCACAGTCTGCGCGCCCGGGTTGACGCGCCGTCTCCGGCGAGTCCAGCGTGGCGCGCTCGCCACAACCTGGCAGCGCTGCTACACTCCGCGAAACCTCGCACCACGCAGAGAGAATTGGGCAGGTTTCGTGGCGAACAGCCGATCCCGCACCACCCGTGGCGCCTCCTCCGCACGCCCTCCCGCCGACTCCGGGACCGACGACGGCCCGCGCTGGGTCAACCTCGGCCGCGCCTGCGAGATCCTCGGGGTCAACGAGTCGACCGTCCGGCGCTGGGCGGACTCGGGCGAGATCCGCTGCTTCCGCACGCCGGGCGGCCACCGCCGTTTCGCCGAGGAGGACCTGCTGAGCCTCATCCGCGGCGACAACGACCACGCGCTCGAGGCCGCGGCCGTGCGGCGCATCCGCCGCCGCCTCCACGCGGGTACCAAGGACGCCGGCTGGTACGGCTCCCTGGACGCCGACGAGCGCGAGGCCCTGCGCCCGCTCGGACGCCGCCTCGTCGAGCTTGTCGGCGACTACATCTCGCACCGGCAGCCGCGTGCGGCGATCGAGGACGAGGTGGACGCCATCGGCCACAGCTACGGCGACCTGCTCGTGAAGCGTGAGACGCCGCTGCTGCGCGCGATGGAGGCCTTCACCTTCTTCCGCCGCTCGCTCGACGAGACCGCGAAGCAACTCGCCGAGCGCGACCAGATGGACGCCGAGCAGGCGGCGCTTGCGCGCGAGCAGATCGGCGGCCTCGCCGACCGTGTGCTCCTCGGCGTGACCGCCGCGTACGACGACCACTAGCACGACGACCACCAGCAAGGGGCGCTCGTGAGCTACTACCCGATCTTCGTCGAGATGGAGGGGCGGCGGGTGCTCCTCGTCGGCGGCGGCAACGTCGCCCACGAGAAGATCGGCAAGCTCGTCGACGCCTCGGCCGACGTGACCGTGGTCGCGCCGGCGCTGATCGAGCCCGTGCGCGCGCTCGTGCAGGAACACGGCTGCGAGTGGCTCGCCCGCCCGTACGAGCCGGGCGACGTCGAGGGCTACGAGGTCGTGATGGTCGCCACCGACGACGGCGAGGTGAACGCGCAGGTCGCCTCCGAGGCGCGCGCGCTCGGCATCTGGGTCAACGCGGCCGACGACGTCGAGCACTGCGACTTCATCCTCCCGTCGCTGGCCAAGCGCGGTCGCATCGCCCTCGCCGCCTCCACCGGCGGGGCGAGCCCTGCGCTCGCGCGCTGGCTGCGCGAGCGGCTCGAGGAGTTCCTGGACGACGAGGTGGTCGCGCTCGGCGACCTGCTGGCCGAGGTGCGCGTGCTGGCCAGGCAGCGCGACCGCGAGTGCGCGGCGCAGTGCGACCGCACGCGGACGCCGCCGCCGCTGCTCTGCACGGAGTGCCCGAACCGCATCGCGAGCGACGCGTGGCAGGACGCCATCGACACGGAGCTGCGGGCGCTGCTGCGCGGCGGGAAGTACGACGCCGCCCGCGACCGCATCATCACGAGCCTCGGACTCGACCAGCCGCTGGCGGCCCCGGCGTGGCAGGGACAGCCGGCATGACGACACAGCAGCAGCCCCGGATGCAGGCGTCGATGCTGACGATGGTGGGCCTGAGCCACCGCAACGCGCCGCTCGCCGTGCGGGAGCGGTTCGCGATCCCCGCAGACGGGCTACCGAAGGTCCGGCGCGAGGTCGCCGAGCGCTTCGGCTCGGGCGCGATCGTCGCGACCTGCAACCGCCTCGAACTCTACGTGCCCGGCGACCACGAACCGGCCGAACTACGCAGCTTCCTCGCGGATGCGGCCGGCGTCGCGCCCTCGCTCGGCGAGCGCTACCTGCTGCCGCGACGCGACGAGGAGGCCGTGAGCCACCTCTACGCCGTCGCCACCGGCATCGACTCGATGGTGCTCGGCGAGTCCGAGATCCTCGGGCAGGTGCGCGGGGCGTTCTCCGCGACGGTGAGCGCGGGCGCCGACTCGGCGTTGCTCTCGCGGCTGTTCCACACCGCCATCCGCGTCGGCCGCCGCGCCCGCAGCGAGACCGCGATCGGCCACGGAGCGCTCTCGATCTCCTCGATCGCCGCGCAGCAGGCGCGGTCGCTGGCGCCCGACCTCGCGCGAGCGTCGGTGCTGGTCATCGGGGCCGGCGAGGCGGGACGGCTGGCAGCCGCCGCGCTCGCCGAGCACGGCGTGGGCTCGATCGCCGTCAGCAACCGCACCGCCTCGCGCGCCGAGGCGCTGGCCGAGGAGCTCGGCGGCACGGCCGTGCCGTACGAGTCGGTGAGCGCCGCGCTGGCGAGCGCCGACGTGATCATCGCGGCCACCGACGCGCCCGAACCCGTGCTGGACACCGGCCGCGTAGCGAGCGCCCTCGTGCGCCGCGAGGGCAGCCCGATGCTCATCATCGACATCGGCGTGCCGCGCGCGGCCGAGCCAGCGGTCGCAGCGGTCCCGGGCGTGACGTACCGCGACATCGACGACCTGCAGGAGGTCGCGGCACGGCACGCGCAGGCGCGCGCCGCCGAGGTCGCGACCGTCGAGGCCATGATCGAGGCGGAGACCGCGGACTTCCTCGAGTGGTGGGAGCACCTGCGGATCGTCCCGACCATCACGGACCTGACCGAGCGCGCCGAGCGCACGCGGCAGGCCGAGCTGGACCGCACGTTGCGCCGCTTCGACGCGACCGACGAGCAGCGTGAGCAACTCGACGCTATGACGAAGGCGCTCGTGCGCCGCATCCTGCACGACCCGATCGCGACGCTGCGTGAGCGCGGCGACCGCGACGTGTACCTCGACGCCGCGCGCAAGCTGTTCCGGCTCGACGAGCCCGAGGGCTCGGACGGCGACGGCGGCGGGACGGCGTAGCCCGGACCGGGCGGACGACGATGACCTCCCTGCGGCTCGCGACCCGTGGCTCGCGGCTCTCCATGGCACAGAGCGACCTCGCTGCCGCCGCGCTTCGCGCCGCCGACCCCTCGCTCGACGTCCAGTACGTGCCCGTGCGCACCGAGGGCGACATCGACCGCACCTCGCCGCTACACGCCATCGGCGGCCGCGGCGTGTTCGTGCGCGCGATCGAGCAGGCGCTCCTCGACGGCCGCGCCGACATCGCCATGCACTCGCTCAAGGACGTGCCGACCACGCCCGTCGAGGGGCTCACGCTGGCCGCGATCCTCACCCGCGGCGACCCCCGCGACGTGCTCGTGGCGTCCGAGGGCCGCCGCCTCGCCGAGCTGCCGCCGAGCGCGCGCGTCGGCACGGGCTCGGTGCGGCGCAAGCTGCTCTTGCACCTGCTGCGGCCCGACCTCGACGTCGTCGAGATCCGCGGCAACGTTGACACGCGCATGGGTAAGGTCGCGAGCGGCGAGTACGACGCCGTCGTGCTCGCAGCCGCGGGGCTCGACCGCCTCGGGCGGCTCGACGAGGCGACGCAGGTCTTCGAGGCGCTCGAGTTCCTCCCGTCGCCGGGCCAGGGCGCGATCGCCGTGCAGTGCCGCGAGGACGACGCCGACACCGTCGAGCGGCTGCTCGCCGTCGACGACCCCGCCACCCGCGCGGCGGTCGAGGCCGAGCGCGGCTTCCTCGCCGAACTCGGGGCAGGCTGCACGCTCCCCGCCGGCGCGTTCGCGCAGGTCGACGGCGACCTGATCGCGGTGCGCGCCATGCTCGGCGATGACGCGGCGGAGCACGCGCGCTTCGGCGACGCGGCGGGACCGTCCGTCGACGGCGCCGACCTTGGCCGAGGGCTCGCCCGCCAGCTCCTCGCGCCCCCGCCCACCGACGGCGCACCATGACCGGGTCGAGGCCGGGCCACGTCTGGCTCGTCGGCGCGGGCCCCGGCGACCCTGGGCTGGTGACGGCGGCTGGGCTGCGCGCGCTGCGCGACGCCGACGTCGTGCTCTACGACCGCCTGGCGCCGCCCGAGCTCCTCGATGCATGCCGCGACGACGCCGAGCGCATCGACGTCGGCAAGGCGCCGGGCCGTGCGGCGATGACGCAGGAGCAGATCAACGCCGCGCTCATCGAGCACGCGCGCGCCGGCAGGCGCGTCGTGCGGCTCAAGGGCGGCGACCCGTTCGTCTTCGGCCGCGGCGGCGAGGAGCTCGAGGCGCTCGCCGAGGCGCGCATCGAGGCGACGGTCGTGCCGGGCGTCACCTCGGCGATCGGTGGGCTGGCCGCCGCCGGCATCCCGGTCACGCACCGCGGCATGGCGGCGAGCTTCGCCGTGGTGACTGGCCACGAGGACCCCACGAAGCCGGCGGCGCAGGTCCGCTGGGCCGAGCTGGCGACGGCGACCGACACGCTCGTCGTGCTGATGGGCGTGGGCCGCCTCGAAGGCATCGCGCGCGCGCTCATCGACGGCGGGCGCGATCTTTCGACGCCAGCCGCGCTCGTCGTCGAGGCGACGACGCCGCGCCAGCGCGTGGTCGAGGCAACGCTTGGCGGCATCGCCGAGGCGGCGCACGACGCGCGCGTCGAGCCGCCCGCGCTGCTCGTCGTTGGCGAAGTCGTCACGATGAGAAAGCGCGTCGCACCGGCGCTGCGCCGCCCGCTCGCCGGGTGGCGCGTGCTCGTGACGCGCACGAGGCAGCAGGCCTCGACGCTCGCCGAGGCGCTCCGCGCCGAGGGCGCGCAGCCGGTGCTGCTCCCTGCCATCGAGATCGCCCACCGCGCCGACCCGGACGCCGTGCGCGCGGCCATCGAGGCGCTGCGTGAACACGACTACCAGTGGGTGGCGTTCACCTCCGCGAACGCCGTCGAGGCCTGGTTCGACCTCGTGCGCGAGGCGGGCGAGGACGCCCGGCTCTTCGCGGGTGCCCGCATCGCCGCGGTCGGCGCGGCGACGGAGCGCGCGCTCGACGAGCGCGGGCTGTCCGCCGACCTCGTGCCCGCACGTGCGAGCGCCGACGGCCTCACCGACGCGCTCCTGGAGCGCGGCGTCGGGCGGGCACGCATCCTCGTACCCCGCGCCGAGCGGGCCGACCCGGCGCTCGTCGAGCGCCTGCGCGCCGCCAACGCCGCGGTCGACGAGGTCACGCTCTACCTCGCGGCCCCGCCCGCCGTCGCACCTCCCGAGGTGCTCGCCGCCGTCCGCGCCGGCGAGATCGACGCCGTGACGTTCACCTCGTCCTCGACGGTGCGGAACCTCGTCGCCCTGCTCGACGGGGACCTCGACGCGCTGCGCGGTGCGGTGGTGGCGTGCATCGGCCCTCAGACCGCGGCCGCTGCGATCGAGGCGGGGTTGCCGCCGCACGTGGTCGCCGAGGAGCCCTCGGTCGACGCGCTGGTGGGGGCGCTGCGAAGATACGCGGCGGAGGGGCGCGATGGCTGAGCCAGAACTGGGCGAGCTGAGTCGTGAACAGCGTCTGCGATCAATATGGCCCCACGAGGCCAATGACTTCACGCCCTGGCTCGCCAGCAACATCAACCTCCTCAGCGAGGCCTTGGGCATCGACGACATTGAAGTGCTCGGCCTTGAAGAGCCGGTAGGCTCGTTCTCCCTCGACATCCTTGGGCGGGAGACCGGAACGGGTCGGATCGTGATCGTCGAGAATCAGCTTGAACCGACCGACCACGGGCATCTCGGACAAGTGCTCACATACGCTGCCGGGCTCGACACGAAGATTGTGGTGTGGGTCAGTCCGGACGTTCGCGACGAGCATCGCGAGGCAATCCACTGGCTCAACGCCCAGACCGGGGACGACGTGGGGTTCTTCGCCGTGCAAGTGGAACTCTGGAGGATAGGTGGGTCACCGCTCGCACCACGTTTCAATCTCGTTGCGGAGCCGAGTGAGTTCCAGAAGGACCTCCAACGCACGGCCACACGGTCAGACGACGGCCAGGCCGGGTTCCGCGAGTTCAACGATGACTTGCTGCGACTCCTCAGTGCCGCGAGTCCAGCGTTCCCGGCGCCGCGTGCCCGGCGCGGCGCGTTCATCACGTTTCCGCGAATCGGGCAGACAGGCTTCCGCCTTGCCACAACGTTCCAGCGGAAGCAGTTCGAAGTCGAAATGGTAATCGAGACCGGAAGCCGCGAGACCAATGAAGCCGCCTTTGATCGACTCTTCGGGGATCGGGACGCGGTCGATGCCGGGGTCGGGCTACCACTCGAGTGGGACCGTCACAATTACGACCGCCTCGCTTCGCGCGTGTTCGCCGGCCGACCCGGCACCATCAACTCATCACCAGAGGAACTCGAAGAGTTCAAGCAATGGGCGGTTGACTTGCTCCCTCGCTTCCGTGACGCCTTCGAACCCCGCATCGCAACCCTCGACCTCGACGCACTGACAGCCGAGGCCGCCACCAACGAGGAGGTCACGCCATAACGATCGGCTATCCCGACTCAGCCCTCGTTCGCGCCAGATCCTCCGTCTCGCGGATCACCTCATCCATGTAGGGCAGCCGGTCATGGGGCACGAGGGTGCGTCCGGCTTCGGTGCCGTCGGGGTTGAAATGGTGACGGTGGAGCGTCGCGAGGTCCTCGCCGTAGTTGTCGTAGCGGAACAGCTCGATGCTCACGCCGGGGCGCGGCTGCCACAGGGCCATGTACCGGTAAGCGACGGTGCGGACTCGAGGATCGGGTTCACGCCGGTCGCCGACCGGCCGGAGGAGCTTGCGCACATCGAGCACGCCACCGCTCCTGGTGCGCACACGCCCACGAAGGCGCATGCCACCGGCGTACGGCTCGAACGCGAGGGTGTCGGAGACTACGACTCCCTCGGCGTGGAGGCTGTCCATGCGCCGCTCGTGGACAAAGGCGTAGCGCCCGAACCGTTGGGGTCGGCGGCGGCGGCGATCTGCTTCAGGCGGTAGTAGTCCATCAGCCACAGGCAGATCTCGTCCGTCTCGCGTTCAGTCCCGGCGAGCACGGCGTTCCACATGTGCTCCGACGTGCACTCGTAGCGAAGCTCCATCGTCTCGATGTTTGCCCGCAACTCCTCGAGTTCCACATCAGGTGAGGCGATCCTCCACTGCGATGCGAGCCGGGCCTGCGCGGCGCGCTCCGTTTCAGCTGCCGTTTCGTCCTTCGTGGGGTCGTCGGGAGGAATGAGGCCGTCGAACGCGGGGCTCGCCACGATGTCGCGCAGTAGCCGCCAGTTCATCATCCAGTCGAAGACGTCATCCTGTCCGGACTGGTCCTCCGGCTCGTCACCGGCCTGCCACCGGTCCCACATCTCTTCGGATGTGCACCCAAAGCGGCGCTCCATGCGTCGCATGTGCGCTCGCAGCTGCGTGACCGTCGCCGCCACCTGCTGGCCTCGCTCGACGGGGTCCATCGTCGCGCCTCCCGCTGGCTCTGACCTTGACTATCATACCCACGACGCCCTCGCCGCCACCAACGAGGAGGCCACGCCATGACCATCGCCACGCAACGGGCGACCGGGTTTGCCCGCACGCGCCGGCTGCGCGCCAGCGAGGCGCTGCGAGGGCTCGTGCGGGAGACCCGAGTTGACCCTGCCTCCTTCATCTACCCGCTGTTCGTCGTCGAGGGACGCGGGGCGCGCGAGCCCATCGGGTCAATGCCGGGGCAGTTCCGGCTCTCCACCGACATGCTCGCCGCCGAGGCCGCCGAGCTGAGCGACCTCGGCGTGCGCGCCGTGCTGCTGTTCGGCGTGCCCGACCACAAGGACGCCGAGGGCAGCGGCGCGTGGCTGGCCGACGGCATCACGCAGCGCGCCGTAGACGCCCTCAAGCGCGCCGACCCCTCGCTCGCTGTCGTCGCCGATGTCTGCCTCTGCGAGTACACCGACCACGGCCACTGCGGGCCGCTCAACGCGCGCGGCGAGGTGGAGAACGACGCCGCCATCGAGCTGCTCGCGCGCACCTCGGTCTCGCTGGCCCAGGCAGGCGTGGACATGGTGGCGCCCTCGGACATGATGGATGGGCGCGTTGGCGCCATCCGCGCGGCGCTCGACGAGTCCGGGTTCGCGGAGTTGCCGATCATGGCGTACAGCGCGAAGTACGCCTCGGCGTTCTACGGGCCGTTCCGCGAGGCCGCCGACTCGGCGCCGCAGTTCGGAGACCGCCGCGGCTACCAGATGGACCCGCCGAACGTGCGCGAGGCCATCCGCGAGGTCGCCATCGACATCGAGGAGCAGGCCGACATCGTGATGGTGAAGCCCGCCCTCGCCTACCTCGACGTGGTGCGCGCCGTGCGCGACTCGACCGAACTGCCCGTGGCGGCGTACAACGTGTCGGGCGAGTACGCGATGCTCAAGGCCGCTGCCGCCCAGGGCTGGATCGACGAGGAGCGCGTGATGATGGAGACGTTGACGGGCATCCGCCGCGCCGGCGCCGACATCATCATCACGTACCACGCGAAGGAGGCCGCCCGCTGGTTGCGTCAAACCTGATCGACGTACCCCTCGAGCCCGAGCCGTTCGAGCCCAGCGCCATCCGGGCAGTGGCGTTCGACGCCTACGGCACGCTCTTCCACTGGGACTTCCGCGAGGTGCTCCAGCAGGCCCTCGACGACCAGGGGCTCGCCGTCGACGACCTCAACGCCGCCGCGCGCAGCTTCGAGGCAGCGTGGAACCGCGTCAGCCCGTGGGCCACGCGCGACGACGGCAAGTTGGACCGCCAGCAGATGTTCGCCGGGCCCCCGCCGGACTTCATCACCACGTGGGAGATCTGGCGCCGACAGTTCACCGGCCTCTTCGAGGACAGCGATCTCGAGGGCGACCCGACGCTCGGCGCCGACCTGTTCCGCGAGGTGCTCAGCCACGCGCCCGCCTACCCCGACGCGCACGACGTGGTCGACGCCCTCGACGCGGCCGGGTACCGGCTCGGGCTGCTCTCGAACGCCGACGAGGACTTCCTGCAGAGCGCGGTCTCGCACAACCGCCTGCGCTTCTCGGTGATCCAGTCGTCGGAGTCGCTGCGCGTCTACAAGCCCAACCGCGCCGCGTTCGCCGAACTCTGCCACCGCCTCGGCTGCGCGCCCGACGAGGTGCTCTACGTCGGCGACTCGGCGCAGGCCGACGTGGCCGGCGCGCGGCACGCCGGGCTCCGGGTCGCCTGGCTCAGCGAGCGTGCAGGCCACGAGCTGCCCGACGGCTACCCGCGCCCAGACTTCGCGGTCGCCTCGCTCACCGCCGCCGCCGAGGCCCTCGGCGTCACCGTGCCGGCGGCAACCACGAGCTGACCGATGCCCAACGCGCCCGGCCGCAGCTACGAGCGGTCGCGCGCCATCATGGAGCGCGCGCGCGGCGTGCTGCCCGGCGGCGTGAACTCACCGGCGCGCGCGTACCGCGCGGTCGGCGGCGACCCGGTCGTGATCGCACGCGGGGAGGGGGCGATCCTCACCGACGTCGACGGCAACGAGTACATCGACTACCTCGGCTCGTTCGGGCCGCTCATCCTCGGCAGCGCACACCCCGAGGTCGTCGCGGCCGTGCAGGCGGCGGCCGCGGGCGGCACCTCGTTCGGCGCGCCGACGGAGGCCGAGGCCGAGCTCGCAGAGATCGTCACCGGCACGCTGCCGTCGGTGGAGATGGTGCGCTTCGTCAACTCGGGTACCGAGGCGACGATGTCCGCGCTGCGCCTCGCGCGCGCCGCGACGGGCCGCGACCTGATCGTGAAGTTCGACGGCTGCTACCACGGCCACGCCGACGGCCTGCTCGCCTCGGCCGGCTCGGGCGTGGCGACGCTCGGCCTGCCGGACTCACCCGGCGTGCCCGCCGCCTTCGCGGCGCAGACTATCGTCGTCCCCTTCAACGACGCCGAGGCCGTCGCCGCGACGTTCCGGGCGCACCCCGGCATCGCGGCGGTCGTGGTCGAGCCGGTCGCGGGCAACATGGGCGTCGTGCCGCCCGCGCCCGGATTCCTCGAGGCCCTGCGCGAGCTGTGCGACGCGCACGGCGCGCTGCTCGTGTTCGACGAGGTGATGACGGGGTTCCGCGTGGCGTGGGACGGCGCGCAGGGGCGCTACGGCGTGCGGCCGGACATCACGGCGCTCGGCAAGGTCGTGGGTGGCGGGTTGCCCGTCGGCGCCTACGGTGGGCCTCGCTCGCTGCTGGAGCGCATGGCCCCGGCGGGCGACGTCTACCAGGCGGGCACGCTGTCGGGGAACCCGCTGGCGATGGCCGCCGGCCTCGCCACGCTGCGCGCACTCCGCGCCGACGAGGGCGCGTTCGACCGCCTCGAAGCGCTCGCGTCGCGCCTCGAAGCCGGGTTGCTGCGCGCGGCGGAGCAGGCCGGCGCGGCGGTCGCCATCGGCCGCGTCGGCTCGATGCTGACCGTGTTCTTCCGCCACGCGGCGCCGACGAACTACGCCGAGGCGGCGACGAGCGACACGGCCCGCTTCGCGCGCTTCCACCGCGCGCTCCTCGACCGCGGCGTGATGCTGCCCCCCTCGCAGTTCGAGGCGTGGTTCGTCTCGCTCGCCCACGACGAGCCGCTGATCGACCGTACGGTCGAGGCTGTCGGCGAGGCGCTGGAGGCGAGCGCGGCCGGCGACTGAGGTCCATGGAGGGGCCGACGCATGGCCGCGCGCGTCCGCGCGGCAAGCGTCGCTGCACGCTCGCATCCCACCTAGACGGCTCTCAATACGACGAATCCACCGCCTCCTTATTATCTCCGTGATCCACGTTCGTAATATCGAGGCAGGGATGCGTCCTCCCATTCGCTTCCAGCTCGCCGCCGCACTCGTCGTGGGCTTGCTGATGGCCACGCTCGTGGGCGACCCCGCACGCGCCTCTGCCGAGACGGACGAGTCGGGCGATGACGGCACGATCACCACGGTGCTGCACCCCGGCTGGAACATGGTCGCGTGGGTCGGCCCGGAGACGCCCGCGTCCAAGCTCTTCGACGAGCTTCCGGCGCTCGGACGCATCTTCGCGTGGGACAGAAAGGAGCAGCGCTACCAGCCACTGATGCCCTCAAGCGGGTCGGCGGGCGATGAGCATCTGCTCACCCCGGGCGACGGGCTGTGGCTGTACATCGGTGGGACGTCGCCCGTCGAGTGGACACGCGAGGCCTCCGAGGCCAGCGTGCTCCTCGAACTCAGCACGGGGCGGAACCTCGTTGCCTGGGCCGGCCGCGACGGCACGCCGATCGAGGAGGCGGTGGCTCGTCTCGGTGAGCGGCTCGAACTGGCGTGGGCGTGGAGTGCGGAGGCGCAGGAGTACCGGCTGTTCGCGCCGAACGCGGGTCTCGACCAGGTCGAGGAGTTGAACCATGGCGACGCGCTGCTGATCGAGTTGTCGAGTGGCGGCCGGTGGTGGCAGTCAGGGGCAGCGCCGCCCCCCGTCGTGTTCCTCGGCGAATTCACGGATGAGCGGCGGGCTGAGATCGGTGGGTGGGCGGACAGCGCGCAGGCCGTCTACGCGGAGCGGTGGGCCGTGCAGGCTCCCATGACTACGTACGTGGGCGATCTGGAGTCGATCACACCTGCGTACCGTCAGATCCGCGGCGGCGATCCGCCGGATCGATTCTGTGGCAACTATGGCAACGAGATCTTCTTCCTCTGGGGCTGCATCCACGAGGCCTCGGTCGCGCACGACTATTTTCATGCCGTCCAGGATCACCTCGCTGGCTTTGCCTACCTCAGCGCGCCCCGCTGGCTCATTGAGGGAACGGCGGAGTATGCCGAAGCCGTTCATGTAGCACTCGAGACTCCGGAACTCACCGTTCCGGATCACCTGGACGCGGAGGAGCGCCGGATCGCAGCACAACTCCGCCGCTACGTCTTACCGATGCTCCCGGAGATTGACACGTTCGAGGACTTTCACGCCCTGCCGGCCTGGACCGGCTACCGGATCGGGTTCGTCGCCGCGCGTTGGCTGGTCGATTACTCGTCGGAAGAGTCGATGATTGCGTTCTTCAGGGCGATCGGCGGGGACGTCAGTTGGGAGGACGCGTTCGAGAGCACCTTCGCCATAGCCGTCGATGACTTCCACGAGGAGTTTGCGGCGCACCTGGCAGAACTCGCGCCGCCGCTCCCGCACCTCACCGACGACAGCGACGAGCCCGTCCTGGTGCTCGTGGGCGAGATGACACCGGAAACCGAGGATGTGGTCCGCGCCAGGTTCGCGAGCATCCTGCGCTTCTTCGGGGACCGCCTGCAGGCGGGGGACGCCGACTACACCCTGTACGTCGGAGCCGACCAGGCATCGCTGGCTGAGGTACACCAGCGCACGACCGGGAGAGCGTTGCCTGGAGACTTCTGCGATACCGTGCAGGCAGGCGCCTACGCGATCGTCACCCTTGAGTGCATCGAGTCCTCACCAGCGGTGCTCTCACGACACCATTTCTTCAGCCTGCGGGCGCAACTCGCCCCTCGCGAATCCCTCTCGCCTGCCCCGGAAGGTCACGATATTCGAGGTCCGCTCTGGCTACTTCTCGCCATCGAGACGTACGCCGCACATGCCTACAGCGTTGAAGCCGACGGGCTCGCGCCCGACGCGATCCGCGATGACCAGATCAGTACCGCGAGCCACCTCTTACAGCCACTCAGCGCCCTTGCGGCATGGCCCGAGGTTCACGCAGTGGGGTTCTGGACAGTACGCACCCTGAGCTCCCTCGCCGGTGAGTGGCTCGCCGAGCACGCCGGCGAAGCAGCGCTGCTCGACTACTTCCGGCAACTCCCCTCCGCGGACGGCTGGGAGGCTGCATTCGAGGCGGCGTTCGGGATGAGCGTCGAGGACTTCCACGAGGAGTTCGAGGCCTACCGCGCAGAGGTGGCGCCACCGTACGTCCTGCACCACATCCGGGGCGTCGTCCTCGATCCTGACGGCAACCCCGCCGTGGGGGCGTGGGTCGCCGCGAACCGGGGCGAGGGGCGCTGGGAGGACACCGCCACCACGGGCCCCGACGGCGCCTTCGAGCTGGCCGTCCGCGACGGTAGCTACCACCTCGCGGTCGACCTCACCACGACCGGGTGCGCTGTCCCGGCAGACGACCGTCAGTATCCAGCCGGGATGACCAGGGTCGATGGGACTGATGTCGCCGGGATCGAGATCCGGCTCCCTGACGGGTCGGTGTGCGCGCCGTCCTGAGTGTCACCCGCAATACAGGGACACAGCCGGGCGTTGCGGTGCACCGCCGCGAGGTCGCGCCGTCACTCGACCGCCGCGGCTGAGCGCTGGCTGAATCACGTCACTGGGATCGCGGCCGGCGTCACAATCCCGTTGCCCGCGGCGCAAGCTGCCTCGTATACTCGCGGCGGGCGTGGGGCTCAACAGCGCAGCGCTTGAGCGATTTCTGCTTCGGGGGCCACTGTGCAGCTGACCGTCCAGCAAGAGGACCTGAATAGAGGCCTCAGCGCCGTCGCGCGCGCCGTTCCCACCCGTTCGACCCTCCCCATCACGAACAACATCCTGCTCGAGGCCGACGACGACCAGCTCACGCTCTCGGCCACCGACGCCGAGACCATCGCCATCACCTACCGGATCGCCTCGGGCAT
>DAOULE010000170.1:0-8226 GCA_034420575.1 Dehalococcoidia bacterium | reverse complement strand
CTGCTGCCGTGGCGCACCGTCGCCGGCAACGTCGCGCTGAGCTTCGAGCTTGCCGGTCAGCAGGCGCGCGAGGGCGAGATGCGAGGGCTCCTCGAACACGTCGGGATCGATCGCTTCGCGGGCTACCGTCCGGCCGAGCTGTCGGGCGGGATGCGGCAGCGCGTCGCGCTGGCGCGCGCGCTCGCGCACGGGCCGCGGCTGCTGCTCATGGACGAGCCGTTCGGCGCGCTGGACGAGTTCTCGCGCGAGGAGATGCGGATGGAGCTGCTGCGGCTGTGGGAGCGCGACCGGCCATCCGTGCTGTTCGTGACCCACTCGATCCGCGAGGCGGTGCTGCTCTCCGACCGCATCGTGGTGCTGGCGCCGCGGCCGGGACGCGTCGTCGCGGACCTGCCGATCGAGCTGCCACGGCCCCGCCGGACCGGCCTCGAGGAGACACCGGCCTTCCTCGACCTCGTCGTGCAGGTACGCGAGCTCCTGCGAGCGGACGCATGACGGCGCGCCGGTCCGACGTCGCCGACCTCCCGGACCGCACGACCGCGTCGCGAGGCCCGACGCCCCCTCCGGTGGAGCCTGATCTCGCCGAGCCGCCCGTGGGCGCTGCCCACACGACAGGCACGGGCGGTGGGAGCACTGCGGGCGTCGCGTCGTGGCTCGGCGCGGCGGTGCGCGTCGGGGCCCCGCCGCTCATCGTCGCGCTGTTCGCGCTCATCGCGTGGGAGGCGTGGATCCGCATCCGCGAGGTGCCCGAGTACCTCGCGCCCGCGCCGACGGCGGTCGCGGACGCGCTGCTGGCGGACCCGACGAGGTTCCTGGGTGCGGGCGCAGTGTCGTTGCAGCACGCGCTGGGCGGGCTCGTGCTCGGCGCGGGGAGCGCGTTCGTCCTCGGCGTGGCGATGGCGCACTCACGGCGGCTGGAGCGCGCGCTGTACCCGTTCGCGCTGATGGTGAAGGTGACGCCGATCGTGGCCGTCGCGCCGCTGCTCATCATCTGGCTCGGCTTCGGCGATGGGCCGAAGTACGTGGTGGCCGGGCTCATCACGTTCTTCCCGATGCTCGTGAACGCCGTGGTCGGGCTGCGCTCGATCGATCCGGCTGCGCATGACTTCTTCCGTGCGATGGACGCCTCCCGGTGGCAGGTGCTGTGGCGGCTGCGGCTTCCCGCATCGCTGCCATACGTCTTCGCCGCGCTGCGCATCTCGGTCCCGCTCGCCCTGATCGGGGCGGTGGTGGCCGAGTGGATGTCGGCGGACTCGGGCGTGGGGCAGCTGATCGTCATCGCGCACGGCGACTACGACACGCCCGCACTCTTCGGCGCGATCGTCGTGCTCGCGGCCATCGGGATCGGCCTCACCGGCGTGCTCGCGCTCATCGAGCGGCGGCTGCTCTCCTGGCACGAGTCGGTGCGGGAGGGGTAGCCGACCGACCGATCGCCGCGTCTCGCGTCGACCGCCACGAGGCCACCGAGCCCCTAAGCGCCGGGTGCCGGATACTCCCGCCTCGGATCGAGGGACCGATGACGCGCACATGGATTGCCAGTCTCACCATCGTCGCCGCGGCTGCGCTCGCGCTCGCCGCCGCGTGCGGCGACGACGGCGAGGAAGCCCTCGAGGACGTCGTGTTCATGGCCGGCTACCGGGCGCAGGCGAACCTCTCGTTCGTCGCGGTCTACATGGCCGACGCGCGCGGCTTCTACGCCGACGAGGGGCTCGACGTGGAGATCCGGCACTCCACCCAGGGCGAGCATACCCAGCTCCTGCTGGCGGGCGAGGTCGACTTCAGCACCGAGACGGCCGCACAGGTGCTGCGCCAGCGCTCGAACGGCCTCCCGGTGCGCGCCGTGACCCTCTTCGGCCAGCGCGGCGACCAGGGCTTCGTCGTACACGCCGACTCGGGCATCGAGGCCCCCGCGGACTTCGCGGGCCACAGCGTCGGCTTCAAGCTGGGCGTGGTGCCCGCCGAGCTGCTCGCGCTGCTCGCCACCGCGGGCCTCGGGGCCGACGACGTGCAGCTCCAGGCAGTGGGCTTCGACGACCGGGTGTTCATCGAGCGGCAGGTCGACGTCTTCCCGGTGTTCCTCAACAACGAGCCGAACCGCATCCGCAACGCCGGGGTCGACATCCGCGTGTTCGACCCACACGACCACGGCATCGCCACGCTCGGCGTCACCTACATCGCCCACGAGGAGACCACCGTCGAGGAACGCGACCTGGTCGAGCGCTTCCTGCGGGCGACGCTACGGGGTGCGCAGTACGCGGCCGACCATCCCGATGAGGCGATCGACCTGGTGCTGGAGTACGCCGAGGGCGCGGACCGCGACCACCAGCGGTTCCTCCTCGACACCGACCTTCGCAACGCCGAGCGCGCGGACGGCATGGGCCGAGGCACGCTGGACCAGTGGGAGGCGTTGCAGGAGGTGCTGGTGCGCTACGACTCGCAGTTCGCCGGTGCCGTGGATGTGGCGACCGCGTTCGACCCCTCGTTCGTCGACGCGCTGTACGACGACTCGGGGAAGCTGCGGTAGGGGCTCACGCGCTGCTCGCTATCGCAGCGTGAAGCCGTCGCGGCCCAGCACGTTACCGTCGAACCGGATCTCGAACTGCCACCTGCCGCTCGTGAGGCCTTCGGGCGCGTGCATGCCGACCCACCACACGCCCCGCGACCCCCCGCGCCACGGCACCTCGGGCGAGGTGTAGTGGACCTGGCCGTTGCGGTAGACCACCCAGCTCAGCCGCTCGACCACGCTCGCGCCCCTGTACTCGAAGAACGCGAGCACCCGGTCCACCCCGACCCTAGGAGGCTCCGCCGGCCCGTACGTCTGGCTGAGGCTGGCGCCGAACGCGAAGTCGCTCACCGATGGGCTTGGAGGGTTGACGCCGAGGTACGCGCGCGACGCGGCGCGGAGCGAGCCGTTCACCCAGATCTCGAGCCGCCAGACGCCGGTCGGCGGGCCCGCGGGGTTCGGCGACGCAAGGCGATCGGAGACGAGCGCGAAGGAGCCGAGCCGCCAGTTGTAGGACGCAGAGAGGTCGTCCTGGAACACGCCGTCGAGGAACCACAGCTCCTGCACAGGCGCACCGTCCGGCGCGCCCTGCACGATGAACTCGTAGTGCAGCTCCGGGGCGTCCGCGGAGAAGACCTGGCCGTAGTCGAACAGCGCGCGCGCCCCGCCCTCCCCGAGCGCCTCGAGGGCGAAACGGGGCTCGGTCACGATGATGTCGCCGCTGACGCCCGGCAGCGCGGTGCCGGGCGCGCCCCCGGGGTGCATGAGCGGGAGCGTCGCCTCCTCGTCGCGCCCGGCGCGCGCCGCCGCGATCAGGTCTTCGGCGAGCACGATCGGCCGGACGTGCGCGACGGGCGTGGTGAGGCTGTAAAGGAGCTGTGTCGAGATGCCGACCAGCTCGCCCGCGCTGTTGAACACGGGGCCGCCCGCGTTGCCGTGCGGTAGCCGAGCCTCGGTGGTGAACCACGCGAGCTCACCGGCGGCCGGTTCCGCGCGCACCCCGATCAGGGTCGCGATGGTGACCATCACGGCCTGCGGCGTATGCGCGCCCGAGGGGTGCAGCCCCGGGTGGCCGAAGATGCGCAGCTGATCGCCTCGCTGCAGTGCCGCCGCGTTCCCGATGGTGGCTGCGGGCTCGCCGAGCAGCGGAGCGTCGGCGTCCGCGTCCGAGCCGTCGTCTCCGTCGTCGTCGCCATCGGACAGCCGCGCGGTCACGCGCAGCAGGGCGAGATCGGAGACGGCGTCGTAACCGGCGAGGACCGCCGCGTGCGTCGGCCTGGGCTCGCCGCCGGGGATCGGATTCGTCCAGACCTCGAACGTGTACGCGTCCTCGCTGCCGTCGCCCGGCGGGACGACGATGCGTGCGCTGGTGAGGACCAGGCCTTGCTCACGGTCGACGATGACACCGCTCCCGTCCCGGACCGCGGCGGGCGCGGCTTGCGGGTCGATGACGCGCACCTGCACCACGCTGCGTGCGAGGTCGGCATCGGCGGGGCCCACCTGGCCGGACGGGTTGGCGGCGGCGCTGCCGGAGATGCGCAGCGCGGCGGGCGCGAGGATGGCCTCGCGCGTCGGTTGTGGTGTCGGGGTAGGGGTCGCCGTCTCCTCCTCGGAGCCGGGGATCAGCTCGGCCGTGCGGTCGCATGCGAGCGCGACCGTTGCGAGCAGCACGAGCAGCAGCGTCGAGGCAGCGCCACGCACGGATGAGGGACCTTTCGAGTACCGGTACGGCGAAGCGGATGCGAACTGTGGCGCTGCAACCGTACCGCGCCGCTCCGCCACATGTCACGGGCGGGGGCCCCTCGACGAAGCGCTGTCGTACACTCGGTGCGCGAGCAGGAGGTTGCAGTGGACATTCTGAGCCGGCTCCGGCCCCCAACCGTGGCGGTCGTCGATATGCAGGGGATGATCGGCCCGACCGTGCGCCCGCTCGAGTTCACGCGGCTCCTGCTGCGCCTGCGCGACGACCAGTCCGTCCGCGGCGTGGTGCTCAACATCGACTCGCCCGGCGGTACGGCCGTGGGCGCCGAGATGATCACGCGCGCGGTGGTGCGGCTGCGCAACGAGAAGCCGGTCGTCGGCTTCGTCGGCGGCATAGGGGCCTCGGGCGGCTACATGATCGCCGCGGCCACCCAGCGTGTGATCACGCTGCCCACGGCGATCGTCGGCGCCATCGGCGTCATCTCGTACCGGCCCGTGGTGCACGAGGCGCTGGACCGCATCGGCGTGCGGATGCGCGTCAGCAAGTCGGGCCGCCTGAAGGACATGCTCTCCCCGTTCCGTGAGCCCACCGACGAGGAGCAGGCGAAGGAGCAGCGCGTCCTCGACTCGCTGTACGACCAGTTCGTCAGCGGCGTCGCCGAGGCGCGCGACATGACCGTCGAGCAGGTACGCGAACTCGCCACCGGCGAGGTCTTCACCTCCGCCGACGCACTCGAGGCCGGGCTCATCGACGACACGGGCGACCTCGAGGACGCGGTGGAGTGGGTGGCCGCCGAGGCGACCATCCCGCCTCGCGTGCGGCTGGTGCGGCCCCGGCGCGGGCTACGCCAGATGCTCTTCGGCCGCGCCTCCTCGATGCTGCTCGAGTCCGCGCTGATGGACGTGGAGGCGTCGCTGCCGGCCGCCGGCGGCTACGCGCTCTACACCGGCGGACGCCCGTGATCATTCCGTTCGAGGGCAAGACGCCGGACATCGCCGACTCAGCATGGATCGCGCCGGGCGCGACCATCATCGGCGACGTGGTGCTCGGCGAGCGCTGCTCGGTGTGGCCGGGCGCGGTGATCCGCGGCGACTACGCCCCGATCCGCATCGGTACCGACGTGAACGTGCAGGACAACGTCGTCATCCACACCGACGAGCCGCTCACGATCGGCAACGACGTGACCATCGGTCACGCGGTGGTGGTGCACTGCCGCGAGGTCGGCGACGACGTGCTGCTCGGGAACAACGCGACGCTGCTGCCGGGCGCCGTCATCGGCTCGCACTCGCTGGTCGCCGCCGGAGCCCTCGTCTCGCCTCGGGAGCAGGTGCCCGAGTACTCGCTCGTCATCGGCGTGCCGGGACAGGTGCGGCAGACGAAGCCGGACCGCATCGCCCGCATGCGCGCTGCCTCGGAGGGCCCGATGCCGTACTACGAGAACGCGCTGCGCTACCGCGCGAACGGCATCGAGGATCGCACGGTCTGGACCGGAAGCCCGGCCGAGCACGCACGGACCGGGTGAATCCATAACCACTCTCTGCCCGCCCGTTATCCTCCGGTGACAATCCTCGTGCCATCATCGATGGTGCCGCCCCGCCTCGCGAAGACGAGGTCGTCATGACACTCAGGACCTGGCTGCTCACATTCCTGCTCGGCGCCGTCATCGTCGGCTCGATGTCGCTCGGCGCGTTCCTCGCCACATCGATCGGCGGGGACGACGCTGCGCCTGTCACCGCGGTGGCCGTGCCCACCGCGACGGCCACGGTCACCCCCGCGCTGCCGACCGTCACGCCGACGCCGACACAACCCCCGGTGGTCCTCGAGGAGACCCCGGAGCCGGCGCGTGCCGATACCGCCGCGACCACGGCGATCCACAACCTGCCCGACATGGTCGAGCGCGTGGTGCCCTCGGTCGTGCAGATCCGGGCGCGCGGCCAGCTCACCGGCGGGATCGGCAGCGGGGTGGTAATTGACCGCAGCGGGCACATCGTCACGAACGACCACGTGGTGCAGGGGGCCGTCACCATCGTCGTCGAGCTCCACGACGGCACCGTGGTCGCCGCGGAGCTGTTGGGTTCCGACCCGAGCAACGATCTGGCGGTCATCAGGGCGCGGATCCCCGTGGAGTCTGCCGTCCCCGCCGTCTTTGGCGACTCAGACATCGTGCGCGTCGGCGAGCCGGTCTTCGCGATCGGCAACCCGTTCGACCTCGACTTCACCGTGACGTCGGGCATCGTCAGCGGCATCGACCGCGAGGCGCACCAGCACCTCGGCGGGCGCCCGGTGCGCGGCGTGATCCAGACGGACGCGGCGGTCAACCC
Source organism: Dehalococcoidia bacterium (assembly GCA_034420575.1). Classification (GTDB taxonomy): domain Bacteria; phylum Chloroflexota; class Dehalococcoidia; order UBA2979; family UBA2979; genus VXMT01. The sequence goes on along the minus strand of DAOULE010000170.1, from coordinate 1,700 downwards.
GGGCAACTCGGGCGGCCCGCTCTTCAATGCCCAGGGGGAGGTCATCGGCATCACGACGGCGGTCGAGAACCCCGCGGGGCAGAGCTTCTTCATCGGCATCGGCTACGCGGTGCCCTCCAACACGGTGCTGCGATACATCCCGGAGATGATCGCGGGCGCCGAGATCACGCACGCGCAGCTGGGGATCGCGGGCATCACGCTCAACACCCTCAACGCCGCCGACGCGGGCGTCGACGCCGAGCGCGGGGTCTACGTCACCAACGTCGTGGCGGGCAGCGCGGCGGACCGCGCCGGGCTTGTGGCTGCCTCGCAGCCCGACGGCGAGGGCGACCTCGACCAGGGCGGCGACGTGATCACCGGGTTCGACGGGGTCGAGATCCTGACCATGGGCCAGCTCTCGCGCCTGATCGACGACCGCGACGTCGGCGACGAGGTGACGCTCACCGTCGTCCGCGACGGCAACGTGATCGAGCTCACCGCGGTGCTGCGGATGTGGCCGGGGTAGTGCTTCGCGGCTGCTGCTCGCTCGCCGTATCCCTCGCAGGCGCGTTGCCTGCTTGTCAGACGGCGGGCGGGCCGGCCGGAGGCAGCTCTAGCGCCCGCCCGGAGACGAGCAGCCATGCGCGGTCGGCAGCCGCGCTCACGCGCTGGTTCACGCGCCCGAGCACGTCGCGATACGCGCGGCCCAGCGGATAGGGCGGCACCAGCCCACTCCCCACCTCGTTGGTGACGACGATCGCCTCCCCCTCGCGTGACTGCACCGCCTCGACCAGTCGCCCGACCTCGGCCTCCAGATCGGCTTCGAGCCGTGCGAGGTCGTCCGGGCCCGGCGCCTCGCCGAGCGGCCCCATGCGGTTGCCCACCCACAGCGAGAGGCAGTCGAGCAGCACGCAGTGCGAGGGGGCAGCGGCCTCGACAGCCGCGACGGGATCGAGCGGCGCCTCCACGGTGTCCCAGCCTGAGGGCCGCGCGGCCCGGTGCGCCTCCACGCGACGCGCGAGCTCCTCGTCGAGCGGCTCCATGGTGGCGATGTAGACGACGTCGCGGCCGGTGGCCGCCGCGAGCCGTTCCGCGTAGCTGCTCTTGCCGGAGCGTGCCCCGCCGGTGACGAACCAGAGCTCGGCCATGGAGGGGCGCGCCGGCTACTCGAGGAACGTGGGTTCGAGCCAGCCCTGTGAGGCGGCGGCGAGGATGACGATGAGCGTGGCGGCCTGCGCGATCTCGATCGCGCCGCCGTACGTGTCGCCGGTCACGCCGCCGATCATCCTCGATGCCGCACCGGCCAGGATGATGGCCGCCACCGCTGCGGCCACAGGGAGCACGAGCCCCTCGGGACCGAACAGCGCGTACCCCGCCGCGAACGCGATGACCGCCGAGAGCGGAGCCGCGTAGGGCCACACGCCGTGTCGCAGCGTCGCGCCGAGTCCTCGCGGGCGGGCGGGGCTGAATAGCACCGAGACCGGGGCCACGGTCCAGCGCGCCAGCGCGGGCGCGAGCACCAGCGCGCCGGCGCGGAGCGGCTCGGCGAGGGCGGACAGCGCCGACCACTGCACGAGCAGCACGATCACGAGCGCCATCGCGCCCGCAGGCCCGACGTTACCGGCGGCCATCACGCCCAGGCGCTCGTTGCGCTCGCCCTGCAGCGCCATGCCGTCGGCGGTGTCGGCGACGCCGTCGAGGTGGAGCCCGCCGGAGAGCAC
>DAOULE010000169.1:0-16602 GCA_034420575.1 Dehalococcoidia bacterium | reverse complement strand
GTGATGGTGCACTTCGTCTCGTACGTCAACGACAGCCTCGGCTTCTCGCTGGGCCAGGCGGCGAACCTGCTGCTCGTGATCACGGTGTTCACGGTGATCGGGATGCTGCTGGGGGGTTACCTCGGCGACCGCATGCCGATGCGTCACATCCTCGCGGTGGCGATGATCGGTCACATGGTGTCGCTGCTCGTGCTGACGCTCTGGCCGACGCTCACGGGAGCCCTCACGTTCTCGGTCATCCACGGACTCGCCTTCGGCGCCCGCGGTCCACTCACGATGGCGATCCGGGCCGAGTACTTCGGCCGGGCCGCCTTCGGCACGGTCATGGGGTTCTCGTCGCTGATCATCCTTGCCGGGATGGTGTTCGGCCCAATCGTGGCCGGGCAGAGCTACGACATCACCGGTTCGTATCAGATCGGCTTCATCGGCCTTGCCATCGTCGGCGGGCTCGGCTCGCTCGCCTTCGTCTGGTCGACGCGCCCCGCGCCGCCGCCGTCGTGGCACGCCAGGCAGGCGGCTGGGCTCGTGCCCGGCGTCCAGCCCTCGCCCGCCGCCATGGCGCCGACGCCGGCCACAGCGTCCACTGCCCCGACGCCGGTCGCGGCCAGCGCGGCCGCCTCGACGACCGCAGCCGCCGAGCCCGCCTCGCCGGCCCGGGCGCGCGGTCGTCGGTCGCGCATGGTCTGGGTCTGGTGGATCGTCTCGATGGTGGTCGTGGGCAGCGCCGTGACCGCCGCGTTCGTCGTGGGCGGCGCCGACCTCGCGCTCGACATCGGGTTCGCCGTCGTCGTGGCCGTCAACGACGTCTTCCTAGCGCTCTTCGACAGCTACGGCGCCCTGTCCACCATGCTCACCATCGGAGCCGTCGTGCTCGTAGTGCTCGCCAGCTGGCTGATCGCGAGGAGGGTGCGGAGGCGACGCGAGGAGGACCGCGCCTGGTCGGCGCCGGTCATGGTCATCGCCACGGGCGCCGAAGCCGCCGAGCGCATCGCCGCGACGGAAGGGCGCACACCGGCCCTCGCCGCCGAGGTGGACGAGGCCACCGCCACTGCCGAGCCGGCCGAGGCAGTCGGCCCGGACGAGGACACCGAGTCAGCCGAAGCCGCGGAACCGGCCACGGCCATCGACACCACCGACCCCATGGTGGACACGGAACCCGAGGAGCCTCCAGCCCCCGCCGAGGTCGGCGAGACCGTAGAGGTCCCGGAGGCCGTCGAGCCTGCCGACGCCAAGGAGCCCGAGGAGGCCGTCGAGCCGGACGAGGCGGAAGAGCCGGTACCGGCAGCAGACACGCCCGAGCCCGTTGCTTCGATGAGCGAGCCGGAGACCGAGGCTGCCGCCGAGACGCCGGAGCCCGTCGCCGTCACAGACGAGGTCGAGCCCGCCGCCGCGACCGAGGCCCCCGAGCCCGCCACGGACGTCGAGGCGCCGGAACCCGTCGCCGCGACGAACGACGTTGAGCCCGCCGCCGCGCAGGTCACCGCGCCCGCCGAAGTCGCGGACGACGTAGCTGAGCCCCAAGACGCCGCAGAGATGCTCGAACCGGTGGCGGCGGTCGAGATGCCCGAGCCCGGCGAGCCGGTCGGCGCGGCCGAGCCCGTCAACGGCGACGGGACGGCCGAGGCAGGCGCCCCGCGCCGCCGCCCCATCGCGACGCTCTCACACGGCGGGCTCGCCTGAGTCCTTCTCGGCGCTAGCCGCGCCCCATCATCCGCGTCACCGCGATCTCGATCGCGACGCGGCTCGCGTTCTCGCCCGGCTGCCCGTACCGCGCCGCGTAGGCGTCGACGGCGCGCGCGACATCGTCCGGGGCGCTGACCACGCGCGCCTGCCCCTCGAGCGAGAGCCAGCGCCCGCCGTCGACCTGGGCGAGCGCGGCCGGCCCGCCGTCGCCGACGTTGCGCACCTTCTGCGAGCTGTCGAACGTGATGATCCGAGCCACGCGCTCGTCGGCGTCGTAGCCGAAGCCGACGGGCACGACGTGCGGGGTGCCGTCGGTGCGCAGGGTCGTGAGCGTGGCGAGGTGGCGTTCGGCCAGGAACGCCAGTACCGCGTCGTCGAGGTTGGACAGGTCGAGCGCCACAGTGCGCCTCCTCGTTAGTTGCTCAGCAACCCGTTATCGGCGAGGAACTCCAGCAGCAGCGGCCGGAAGACCTCTCGCTTGTCGCGGTACACGCCGTGCCCGGCGTCCTGCACGATCTCCGTGCGTGCGCCCGGGATGTTGCGGCCGAGCACCACGGAGCCACCCGCGCCGGCCACCACGTCCGCACCGCCGCCGACCACGAGCGTGGGGCAGGAGATGCGGTGCAGCTCGCCGGTGAGCGGGTGCTCACGCGTGCCGGCAATCGCGCGCGCCTGCGCGACGAAGGAGTCGACGTGCTCGGGCAGCACCTCCGGTGCGTTCGAGGCGTCCAGTGCGCGGTGCCCCTCGAACGCCGCCTCGAAGTCGCGCCCCGCGAGTGCCGCGGCGCCGAGGCGCGCGAACTCGCCCCGCTGGTACCAGTCCTGGGAGCTGGTCGCGTTGACCTCGCTCGACGAGGAGTCGATCACCAGCGCCGCGCAGCGCTCCGGGTAGTCGAGCGCGAAGCGCTGGACCAGGTATCCGCCCCACGAGACGCCGTAGACCACGGCCTGCTCGATCCCGAGGTGGTCGAGCAGCTTCGCGAGGTCCGCCGCATACAGCGGCAGCGAGTACTTCGCGGCCTGTCCCGACTGGCCCAGTCCGCGCTGATCCCACGCTACGGCGCGGAAGTGCTCCGCGTACCAGTCCAGGTCCTCCTCCACGAACATCGCGCTGTTCGCGCCGAGGCCGTGGCAGTACACGTAGGCGAGCGGCCCGTCACCTGCTTCCTCGTAGTGAATCGTCACGCCGTCGAGGTCTACGTCGGGCATCTCGGCCTCCTTCGAGCGCGCACACAGTAGCGGGCGGCGGCGCGCTGCGTCGAGGCACGCCGCTACTCGACGACCACGCCCGAGAACACGATCCACCACGCGCCGTCGCTGCGGCGGAACACCATCCGCAGCCGCCGCGTGTCGATCGGCGTCACCATCGTGACGTACGTCTCGTAGTCGCCGTCGTCGTTGAGCGTCGGCGGGGTCTCCTCCGAGACCTCGAGCCGCACGCCGAACTGCTCCATGCGCTCGATGTCCCGGCGGATGAGCGGGTCCTCGGCGGCCCGGTACGCGGGCTCCAGCATCGAGAGGGCGCGGTCGGCGTCCCAGTCGTTGAACGCCTCCCAGTACGCGACGACGATCGCGCGAATCGCCGCGATGTCCGCGGCCGGGTTCTCGGTCGGCGTGGGATCCGGCGGTGGACGCGGGGTCGACGTGGCCGTTGGGGTCTGGGTGGGAGCCTGCGTCGGTGTTGGGGTTGCGGTGGCAGGAGGGGAGGGCAGCGTCGCCACCTCGGTCGCGGCGGACGGCGCGTCGACCGTGCCCGGCGGTCCCTCGTTGCCGGGGGAGTCGTCGCCGCAGCAGGACGTGAGCGAGGTCACCACGACGGCCGCAACGATTGCAGCGGGAACACGATGCGCGACGAACACAACCGTGATGGTACCCGGATCGTCCAACGGCACGAGCGGTCTTGCACCCGACGCCCATGCGGTGGCCGGACCTCAGGGTCGGGTGGCTGCTACTGCGAGAGGATCTCGATCGTGGCCCGGTAGCCGACCTCGACGATCCAGCGGTAGCCATCGTCGCTGAGGTCGAACCAGATGTCGCGATGGTGTCCGTGGACCGCGCTGCCCGTGTCCTTGCACTCGAACGTCAGCCCGAGCGGGTCGCCGACGATCCGGAAGCGCTCGCCCAGGCGACTGCGGTCGCACGCGGCGGCCCCCTGGTGGACCACCTCGCCGTTCGCCATCGCGCCGCACCACCCGCCGCCGTCGCCGATGGAGACCGAGATGCTGCCCTGGGTGCAGTAGTAGTAGCTGAGCGTCGCCTCGACCCGCTCGATCACGTCGTCCACCACCCCGGCGCGGATCCACACCACGGAGTCCGGCCGCAGTTGGCCCCGTCCCAGCGTCTGCACGATGTCGGGCCCGCCCGGCACGTAGATCAACCACCGCTGCGAGGGCACGTCGAGCGTGACAATCGCCCGCACGTCGAACGGCTGCGCCGCGGCGAGCGTCGCCGGGTCGTTGGTGCCCGACACGCCGATCGTCATGCCCTGGGACGGCGGCGAGGGCAGAACGTTCGCCTCGCCGGTCACGGGGTCGTCCGTCGCGGCCGGCGGCGCCGCACGGTCGCCGTCGTCGGCTCCCGCGCGCGCGACGACGACCACGCTGTCGGGCCGCAAGGCCGCGCTGCCGAGCGTGTTCACGAATGCCGGAGCACCGGGGATGTGGCTCAGGTACTCCTGCGTGCTCCGCTGGAAGAACCAGATCGCCGACACATCGAACGGCTGCGCCTCCACGAAGGCATCGAGGTCCGTGGTGCCAATCGGCCCCGCCGTGAAGCCGCCGGGCGGGGGCGCCCGGAGCACGGTCGGCGGCTCGGGAGCAGGGGGCTCCGGGTCGTCCGCGGCGTCGCCCGCGTCGTCCTCGACCTGGAACGGGACGAGGTACTCGTCGGCCATCCAGCCGTACTGGCCGTTGTAGTTGACGCGCTCCCACTGGTATCCGGCGCCGCTGCGCCGCTCACCGACCGCGGTGAGTAGCGTCCCGTCCGGTACACAGACGATGCGCGACGCGTGTATCGTCGCGCCGGCGCGGAGGTTGAGACAGTCGCCATCGGCGCTCACGACGACCTGCTGGCCCGCCTCGAACGGCCCCTCCGCGCTCACCGGGCGGGGGGCGGCGAGCACCGCGAGCAGCAGCGCGGCAAGCAGGGCCGCGAGGAGCAGGACGCGCCCGTGAGGGAGTCGCTCCCGCGAGGCCGCTCGGCCGGCGCGCTGCGATGTGGGGTCGGGTCGTACTCCGGCAGGAGTCAACATCGCAATATGCTAGGGCGCGTATGCGTTATTGGCGAGGGCAGATGTGGCTCGGAGCGCAGCGCGCCGATTGACCGCGCGAGGCCGCGTCGCTTGAATGGATCACCCCGGGCGGGAGTAGCTCAGGGGTAGAGCATCTGCCTTCCAAGCAGAGGGCCGTGGGTTCGAATCCCATCTCCCGCTCCAGGCCACACCTGCTCGCCCTTCGGCCAGCCGCGGCGCTGCGCGGCGGCCGACCCCGCGCTCCCCGCCGCGGGCTCAGCCCCCGAACAGGCGGCCGATGAGCTCGGAGCGGTCGACGTTCGCGACGTGCGTGATGAACTCGTCCTGCAGCTTGTAGGCCACGATCAGCACCCAGATCACGACCGCGTGGCGTGCAAAGAACGCCGGCGCGTCGGCCCGCTGGAAGAACAGGATGGTCGCGTAGACCAGGAACAGCGGCTCGAGGAAGTTCGGGAAGAGGAAGAACACGATCTCGTCGCCGGTGATGAAGAAGAGCGCCTGCCCGACCGTGCGCAGCGCAAAGAGCGCGATGACGACGCGTCGCATCGGCCATCGCCACGCCGCAACCACCATGCAGATGTACGTGACGTAGTCGGCCGACTTGTCGATCTGCTGGTAGACCGGGTCGGAGAGCCCGAGCGGGATGAGCAGCTCGCCGTCGGCGCTGTCGAGGACGAAGTTCGCCCAGCCCGCGAGGAACGGGAACGGGATCAGCAGCAGCGGCAGGAGGTACTTGAGCGCCACGACGACGGCGATCAGCACGGCGTCGATGGTGGCCTCCTCCCGTGGCGTGGGCGCCTCAGGATAGACGCTCGCGCCCTTGATAACCGGGCTGCCTGCGCTACAATGCTGCTGCAAAGATTCGCAGCAGCGAATCGGAGCAGGGTGGCGGGAGCACGACGGTGAGCTGCGAGCCGGAGATTGCCCAGGCCGTCCGCGACCTCGGGCGCCGCTTCACCATCCAGCGCGCCAAGATCCTCAGCGCACTCCGCCACGCCGACGAGCACCAGAGCGCCGAGCAGATCCTCGACCGCGTGCGCGACGACGACCCCCTCGCGGACATCTCGCTCTCGACCGTCTATCGCACGCTGGAGACCGCGACGAACCTGCAGCTCACCTCCGAGTTGCGCGGCGCGGCGGGCACGACCATGTACGAGTGGATCGAGCCCGGCACCACGCACCACCACATCGAGTGCACCTCGTGCGGCCACACCGAGGTCGTGGAGTTGACGTCGTTGCAGCTCGCCGAGGCGGAGATCCGCGACCGGGCGGGCTTCGAGGCGGACATCCGGCACCTCGCGATTCCGGGGCTCTGCCCGGACTGCCGCCCGGCCGACGCGCGGGAGGGGTCGTAGGCCATGGCGAACGTCGACGCGGTCACCACCATCACGGCAGCCGAAGCGCCCGCGCTGCACATCCCCGACGGCTTCGTGAGCGTGCCGGTCGCCGCCGGCGGCTGGGTCATCGCAGCCGCCGTCATCGCGCTCGCAGCGCGACGCGCGGACCGCAACCTCGACGAACGCGCGGCCCCGCTGATGGGGGTGATGGCCGCGTTCATCTTCGCGGGCCAGATGGTCAACTTCCCCGTCGCCGGGGGGACGTCGGGGCACCTGCTCGGCGGCGCGCTCGCCGCCATCCTGCTCGGACCGTGGGCGGCGATCATCGTGATGACGGCGGTGGTCGCGCTCCAGGCCCTGCTCTTCCAGGACGGCGGGCTGGCGGCGCTGGGCGTGAACACCCTCAACATGGCCATCCTCACCGCCCTCGTCGGCTGGGCGGTGTACCGCGCGCTGCAGCCGCTGCGCGGCCTGCACCCCGCCGTGCCCGCCATCGCGGCCTTCGCCGCCGCCTGGCTCTCGGTGGAAGCGGCCGCGCTCGCGACGACGTTCCAGCTCGCCGCCTCCGGCACCTCGCCGCTCGCCGTGGCGCTGCCCGCCATGGTGGGCGTACACGCCCTGATCGGGGTCGGCGAGGGCCTCATCACCGTCGGCGCGCTGGGGCTGGTGCGGGCCGCGCGACCCGACCTCCTCGCGCGGACCGCGCGGGCGGAGGCCTGACGATGGGACGCGCCAACCTCGCGCTGCTCGCGGGCGGCCTGCTCGTCGCGCTGCTCGTCGTGGTGGTTCTCGCGCCGAACGCGTCGGGCAGCCCCGACGGCCTCGAGCGCGTCGCCGAGGACCAGGGCTTCGCCGACACCGCCGAGGACGCACCGTTCGACTTGCTGCCCGACTACACCATCCCGGGTGTCGAGAACGAGGCGGCGTCGACGATCCTCGCTGGCGTCGTCGGGCTGATCGTGGTCACGGCGATTACGCTGCTCGCGGTGCGCATCCTGCGCGCGCGGTCGGCCGGCAGCGCCCGAGGCGACGCAGCGGCCTCCCGCGGGCCCCGGTAACGCGGGCGGCCGGTTCCGCATGGCCGCCGCAGGGCTCCTTGAGCGATACCACGCCCGCGACAGCGCGATCCACCGCGCCGACGCGCGCGTCAAGCTCGTGGCGGCGCTCGCGTACATCTTCGCCATCACCGCGACGCGCGAGGGGGACTGGACGGCGCTCGCGCTCCTCGCGCTCCCCGTCGTCATCGTCGTGCTTGCGTCGCGGCTGCCGCTGCGACTCGTGCTTGGGCGGGCGCTGATCGCGATCCCGTTCCTCCTCGTAGCCGCGCCGCTGCTGTTCACGCGCCCGGGCGAGACCGTCGCCGAACTACCCGTCCTCGGCTGGACCGTCAGCGACGAGGGGGCGATCGCGGTCGCGACCATCCTGGGCAAGTCGTGGCTCTCCGTCATCGTCGCGGTGGTGCTCATGGCGACCACGGAGGCGCCCGTCCTGCTGCGCGCGTTGCGCGCGCTGCGGCTCCCGAGGCTGCTCGTCGCGTCGATCGAGTTCGCTTACCGCTACCTCTTCGTCGTCGCCGACGAGGCCGCGCGCATGCTGCAGGCGCGCTCCAGCCGGAGCGCATCGATCGAGGGGCGACGGGCGGGCCGCACCGTGCGCTGGCGGGCCCGCGTGGCAGGCAACCTCGTCGGCACGCTCTTCGTCCGTTCCATCGAGCGCAGCGAGCGCGTGCACGCCGCGATGCTGGCGCGCGGGTACGACGGCGAGCAGCGCCAGCTGGCTGCCCCGCGCGTGGCCCGGACCGCGGCTCTCACCGCAGCGGTCGTGGTCCTCTACGGCTGCGCCGTACAGGCGGCGGTGCGGCTGTGAGCGCCAACGGCGCCGGCCCGCCCGACGACACCCCCGCACTGCGGCTGCGCGGCGTCCGCTACGACTACCCCGATGGCACCTCGGGCCTGCGCGGCGTCGACCTGGACATCGCCTCGGGCGAGCTCGTAGCCGTGCTCGGCCCGAACGGCGCAGGCAAGTCCACGCTGATGCGCCTGCTCAATGGGCTGATCCGCGGCGAAGGCAGCATCGAGGTCCTTGGCGAGGCGCTGACAGACGATACGGTCCGGTCGATCCGCTCCCGCGTGGGCCTGCTGTTCTCCAACCCCGACGACCAGCTCTTCTCACCCACCGTCCTGGACGACGTCGCCTACGGGCCGCTCCACCAGGGCCTCGACACGGACGAGGTGCTGGAGCGCTCCCGTGCAGCCCTCGCCGAGGTGGGGATGGCGGCCTACGAGGATCGCACCCCGCACCGCCTCAGCCTCGGCGAGAAGAAGCGCGTCGCCATCGCCACCGTGCTCTCGATGCGCCCCGACATCCTCGTGCTCGACGAGCCGACGGCGTCGCTCGCGCCGGCCGCCCGCCACGAGCTCATCGAGCTGCTCCGCGAACTCCCGCTGACGCAGCTCTTCGCCACCCATGACCTCGCGATGGCCGGCGACCTCGCCAACCGCGTCGTCGTGCTCTCCGACGGCCTCGTTGTCGGTGACGGGCCGACCGAGGAGGTCCTGGGCGACGCCACGTTGTTGCGCGAGCACGGTCTCGAGCCCGAGCTGCACGGACGGCCCGCCAGCGTCCACTCGCGACAGGGCTTGGGCTAGTCGGCGACCCCGACGACGAGGCTGCCGTGCAGGCCCTCGTGGCCCGGGATGGCGCAGAAGAAGCTGAGCGCCCCGCTCTGCGGCGCCTGCACCCGCACGATCACGTCGCCGTTCGCAGCCTGCCGCTGCTCGATCGCCGCGCCCGTGAGGCCATTCAGCACGAAGCGATGCCCGGAGCCCCCGCTGCCATCGAGCACGAACTCGACCACCTCGCCCGGCGTCACGGCGACGTCGGCGAGGTCGAGCTGCCCCGTCGACGCGTCGACACGGATGACGCGCGACACCTCGACGGTGGACAGGTCGGCGGCAACCGGAGCGAGGTCGTCGTGGGTGTGCGCGCCCTGCACGATCGCCCAGATCACGGCGGCGGCGATCACCACGGTCGCGAGCAGGCGCGTCGGCACCGCCGGAGGCGGCCTGCGACGCACGGACGGGGCGGCGACGTTGCTCATGCCTCGATCATACGTCGGCCCGGAAGGTGGCGCGGCGCACGCCGCCGGGTGAGACTGCCCACGTGACGCTGCTCCGTTCGATCAGGCACCCCCACGCGCTCACCTACGTCTCGGTCGGCGTCGTGCTCTTCGTGACCATCGTGATCGCGCCCAGGGCGGCCGCGTTCGAGATCCCGCCGCTGAACCCGTTCGGCGCCGAGTCCAGTGAAGCCGAGGTCCTCGCCGTCGAGGTCACAGACCGCCGCGAGACCGAGGTAGGCGTCGTCCTCAGCGAACGCCTCACCGTGCGACTCGCCGGTGGCGAGGAAGTCGCCATCGAGCGGCAGTTCGTCGAGGACGACCCGGTCGGCATCCGCGTCGAGGTGGGCGACGGTGTGCTCGTTACAGCCAACGAGACGCCAGACGGCACCACGTACTTCATCGCCGACCGATCGAGGAGCCTCGCCCTCTGGGTGCTGGCGATCATGTTCGCGACGCTCGTGGCGCTGGTCGGGAGATGGCGCGGCGTGTGGTCCCTCGTCGGGCTGGCCGCGAGCTTCCTCGTGATCGTGCGGTTCATCATCCCGGCGATCCTGAGTGGCTGGGATCCGGTGACGGCGATGGTGATCGGCGCAATCGTGATCGCGTACACCACGCTCGTGCTCGCGCACGGCGCGAACTGGAAGACCGTCGCCGCCATGGCGGGGACCGGGTTGAGCCTCGCGCTCGTCATCGTCTTCGCGGGGTTCGGCGTGGCGTTCACCGAGCTCACCGGCCTCGCCGACGAGCACGCGGTCGCGCTCAACATCCTCTCCGGCAACACCATCGACGCGCGCGGCCTGCTCCTCGCCAGCATCATTATCGGCGCGCTCGGCGTGCTCGATGACGTGACCGCCACGCAGTCCTCGACCGTGTTCGAGCTGCACCGCGCCAACGACCACCTGAGCGCCCGCGAGCTCTTCGCGCGCGCGCTGAACGTGGGGCGCGACCACATCGCGTCGACGGTGAACACGCTGGTGCTGGCCTACGTCAGCGCGTCGCTCCCGCTCGTGGTGCTGCTCGCATCGCAGCCGGAGCCGCTGGGGCTGCTGATCAGCCGCGACCTCTTCGCGACGGAGATCGTGCGCACCCTCATGGGTAGCACGGGCATCGTCGCGGCAGTGCCGATCACCACCGCCATCGCGGCGGTGCTTGCCACGGTCGTCGGGCCGGGCGAGGAGCCGGGCGGCTGATGGCGGCGGCCGACGCGGGACCGGGCGCCCGCTGCGTCTTCTGCGCCATCGTCGCAGGCGACGCCGAGGCACACGTCGTCCATGAGGACGAGCGGACGCTCGCCTTCCTCGACCACCGTCCGCTCTTCCCCGGCCACACGCTCGTCATCCCGCGCACGCACGTCGAGACGCTGCCGGACCTGCCCGCGGCCGACCTCGGCGCGTTCTTCGCGGTGGTGCAGCGCATCGCGCGGGTGATGCCGGGAGCGCTCGACGCGGAGGGCACGTTCGTGGCGAACAACAACCGGGTCAGCCAGAGCGTGCCGCACCTGCACCTGCACGTCGTGCCGCGCAGCCGCGGCGACGGGCTCCGAGGCTTCTTCTGGCCCCGCCACCCTTACGACAGCCCCGAGCAGATGCGCGACGTGCAGACCCGGCTGCGCACCGCCATCGAACACGCCGAGTAGCGACGCCGGAGCGAGATCGGGCCGGCCAGCTCGCCTCCGGCGCACCCCCGACGCAGCGCGCCCGCCTCGGTGGCGGGCGCACGAGCGCGCGGCGTGAGCGCCGGGATGGGGCTACTGCGCGGCGAGCTCCAGGGCGCCGATGTTCTGGATGCGCGTGAGCTCGTCGCCGGTCATGCACTCGAGCATGCTGAGCCCGTCCCGGCCGAGCTCAGCGAACTCCTCGGGCGCCAGGGACTCGGGATCGAGCGTCGTGGAGATCTCGACGAAGTGCGGGTGCTCGATGGCGAGGTCGAGGATGCAACTCACGGTGTCGTCGCTCAGCGTTCCCGTGAAGCGCGCCTGCGCCATGGCGATGAACATCGCGGCGTGCGACTCGTCGGAGAAGCACTGGTGCAAGTCGTCCCCGAACCCCCGCATGAGGTTCAAGTCGAGGAATCCGCCGTATTCCGCCTCCCCGAGCTGCTCCTGCACGCACGCAACCTCGGACGCCGGGAGCAGGGCGACGAGGTCGCTCCCGAGGAACGGGTTCTCCACGGCGAGCTGGTCCAGCATGCCGACCAGGTAGCCGACTCGCTCAGTGTCGTTCCAGCACTCGTACGCTCCCACGACAAACGCCTTGATGTCGTCGGGAGTGGCTGCCGGGAGGTCAGCCTCAAGGCCGAGCCTCGACAGGATGATCGCGGGCTGGTCCAGGGCCAGTTCCACGAAGCACTCGCGCGACGCCTCGTCCTCGAAGCCACCCTGGAGGTCGAACATCGCGAAGCCGAGGAAGATGGTGTTCTCCACGGTGAGGCAGGCGAAGAGCGGCGCGGCTGCGGAGGTGTCGCCCCCGCCCGCGGTGGCCGCCAGCAATGGCGTGCCCTTCAGGAACTCGTAGATCGCAGCGCCGACGGCCGCCTCGATGCACGCGTTCTCCTCGTCGGAGAGCGCGTCGAGCAGGTCGCCACCGGTGGTTGCAGGGGTGATCCGGAAGTCGCGCATCGAGGCGGCCGGAGCGGGCTCGGGCGTTGGGGTCGCCGTCGGAGTCGGCGCGGGCGTTGGGGTCGCCGTCGGAGTCGGCTCGGCGGTCGGGGTCGCCGTCGGAGTAGGCTCAGGCGTCGGGGCCGGCGTGGCGGTGTCGGTCGCCGGGGTCGTGGTGGGCGTCGGTTCGGCCTCGTCGTCGCCCGTGCATGCGACTGCCACGGCAAGGGCCAGCACGCCGATGGCCCCCACGGCGACCAGCCGCGAGAGCGCGCTGAGGGTGTTGGACCGTGATCGATACATACACACACCGCCTGCCTGGATCCGAACACCAGATACGTTCACGCTACGTACGCTGCCCGCGTGGGGACTATACTTGACTGCGAGCGTACATACTGACACTCCGAATCAGTAAGGCATTGCGACGCACGTACCCCCGTGGCGCCCGCCACCGACGGGCGACTTCACTCCCCGCAGACGCGTTGCTAGACTCGATGGGGCGCAGGAGTGTAGCTCAGCTGGAAGAGCAGCGGTCTCCAAAACCGCAGGTCGGGGGTTCGAGTCCCTCCACTCCTGCCAGATTGACACCTGCCGAGGTGGTGGAATTGGCAGACACGCCGTCTTGAGGGGGCGGTGCCCGCAAGGGCGTATGAGTTCGAGTCTCATCCTCGGCACCAGCAATCACCGCGCTCCGCGCCCCGCATTGCGGGGCGCGACGCTGTCCACCGCACGGCGATGCGCACCGCGCTGGAAACCGCAGCGCGCACCGGCGACAATCGAAGTCCGGGGCCACGTAGCCAAGTGGTAAGGCAGGGGTCTGCAAAACCCTTATCGTCGGTTCGATTCCGACCGTGGCCTCCAACCTCACCACCTCGCGCCTCGTCCAGCGCTCCAGGACTCCGCCCGATGACCACCACCGACCTCACCGCCATCGCCGCGCTGCTCGACTGGGCCGCCTCGTACCGCCTGGACGAGGCGGACGCGGCGCAGGTGCGCTACCTGCTGCTCGACCACGCAGCCAACAGCCTCGGCGGCCTCGACGCTGAGTCGACGCGCACCGTCCGGCGCTTCGTCGCCGGCCGGCCGGGGCCGAGCCCGGCGCCCGGCGGCGTGCGAGCGCCCGAGGAGTACGCCGCGCTCGTCGCCGGCGTGAGCGCGCACGCGCTCGAGTCCGACGACACGCACCAGCCCTCGTCGTCACACCCCGGATCTGCGGTCTTCCCCGTCGCGCTCGCGCTCGCCGAGTCGACCGATGCGGACTTCGACGCGTTCGTCGAGGCGGTCGTCGCGGGCTACGAGGTGATCGCGCGCCTCGGCGAGGCCGCCACCGCCGCCGGGCAGTACGCGCGCGGCTTCCACCCGACCGGGACCGTCGGCGTCTTCGGCGCGGCGGTGACGGCGGGGCGGCTGCTCGGCCTCGACGCGGGCCAGCTGCGCTCCGCGCTGGGCGTCGCGCTCAGCCAGTCGGCGGGCTCGATGGCGTTCCTCGACGGTGGCGCGTGGACGAAGCGGCTGCACCCCGGCTGGGCCGCGCACGCGGGCATCATCGCCGCGCGGCTCGCAGCCTTCGGCTACATCGGCCCGCTCGACCCCATCGCCGGCCGGTCCGGCTTCCTGCAGGCGTACACCGACACACCCGAGCCGGGCGCGCTGACCGCGGGTCTGGGCACGACGCCCCTCGCGGTCCACACCACGAGCATCAAGGCCTACGCCTGCTGCCGCTACAACCAGGCGCCGATCGACGCCCTGCTCACGCTCGTCCGCGCGCACGACCTCGCGCCCGACGACATCGCGCGCGTCCGCGTCGGGGTGTTGGAGGCTGGGTGGAGCATCGTCGCGGAGCCCGAGGCGGAGAAGCGCCGACCGGCCTCGATCGTCGATGCGCAGTTCAGCATGCCGTACGCGGCGGCGGTGGCCGTGCTGCACCGCGCCGCCGGCTCCCGCCAGTTCCGTCCCGACGCGATCGCCTCGCCCGACGCCGCCGCGTTCATGGACCGCGTCGAGTGCTACCGCTCGGAGCGCCTCGAGGCGATCTTCCCGCAACACTGGCCCGCCGAGGTCGAGGTCGAACTCACCGACGGGCGCGTGCTGCGCGAGTACGTCGAGGGCGCCAAGGGGGACCCGGAGCGCCCGCTGTCCCCGGCCGAGCTCGAGGCCAAGTTCGACGACCTCACCGACCACACGCTGACGCCGGACGGCCGCGCGCGGGTCGTCGGCGCGGTGCGCGGGCTGGGCGACGACGTGACGCCGCGCGAGCTGGCAGGGCTGGTCGGCAGCTCCGACGTCCTCGCGCTCGGGGTTGCGGCGCTCGGCTAGGGCGATGACCCTCAAGCTGACCGACCTCGTCGCCAACCGCACGCTCTCCCCGGGCATGGCCGCGCTCCTCGCGGCTGCCGTGGCGGAGCGACGCTCCATCCTGATGGTCGCCATCCCCCGCAACGCCGGGAAGACGACGCTCATGTCCGCGGTGCTCGACGAGCGCCCCGCGAGTGTTCCGCTCTACGAACTCGGCCGACGACACGGCGACTCGCTCGGGATCCCGGATGCGGGCGAGCCAGTCGGCTACCTCGCCTTCTCCGAGATCGCGCCCCACCCGGTTACCGACAGCTACCTCTGGGGCCCCGACGTGCGACGGATCTTCGAGGCCGCGAACGCGCGCGGGCACGCCATCGCGACCGCGCTCCACGCGGACGGCATCCAATCGGCGTTCGAGGTCATCGCCGAGAACGACGTTCCCGACGAGCACGTCTCGTTGATGGACCTCGTCGTCTACATCCGCAGCATCGGCCCGTGGCAGCAGCCCGAGCGACGCGCCGTCGCAGCGATCCACGAGGTCGAGCGGGTCAGCAGTGGTCAGGTCATCGCGCGTCTCCTCCACCGCTGGGACGAGGCGACCGACCGCTTCGAGGCCGTGGACACACCGACTCTCGTCGGGCCCGAAGCCTATACGCACCACCTCGAGCGCTTCGGCGAGTCCACCGACGGCGGCTAGCCGAACACGACCCGCACCGCAGGCCGCCGAGCGGGAAGCCACAACCGCGGCGCGCATGTAGCATCGAGCGGCACGCGATCGTGAAAGGACTCACACGCCCATGGCCCGACCTGCCCGCACCCTCGACCAGGAGAACTACGAGGTCATCCTCATCGACAAGCGCGACGACGGTGTCGCCGTCATCACGCTCAACCGTCCCGAGCGGCACAACGCCGTCGGCGGCCCGATGCACACCGAGCTCGCGCAGTTGCCGGGCGACATCCAGGACGACCCCGACGTGCGCGTCGCCGTGCTCACCGGCGCGGGACGCTCGTTCTGCTCCGGCGCCGACGTCGAGGCCAGCTTCGGGGACCCCTCGCTCGACCCGGCGCTGCCGCTCGGGCTGGAGGGCGAGGCGCGCAACATCGTCGACGGCTTCCTGCGGCTCGACAAGCCGGTCATCACGGCCGTGAAGGGCTACGCGCTGGGCCTTGGCGCGACGGTGGCCCTGCTCGGCGACATCGTGCTCGCCGGACGCAGCGTGCGGATCGGCGACACGCACGTGGTGGTCGGCATCACGGCAGGCGACGGCGGCGCGGTGCTGTGGCCGCAGCTCATCGGCCCCCAGGCCGCGAAGTACTACCTCTTCACCGGCGAGCACGTCGACGCCGAGACGGCCGAGCGGCTCGGCCTGGTCTTCCGCGTCTACGACGACGAGGACCTGCTGGATGAGGCAATCACGATGGCATCGCGCATCGCAGCGGGCGCGCCGTACGCGATCCGCACGACGAAGCGTGCGATCAACCGCACGCTCGAGCGCATCTCGCAGGACGTGATGCCGTTCTCCCTCGCGGCCGAGGGTCTCGCGATGAAGACGGACGACATGGGCGAGGCGGTCGCGGCGTTCTCGGAGCGGCGCGCTCCGCAGTTCCAGGGCCGGTAGCGACCGTCCCGCCCCTCGCGGGCCACGAGGGGCGGTCGGGTGACACGGCTGCGGGTGTTGACGGCCTCGCGGCCCGCGGTGCACGTTCGTGGTAAGCCACGGACACGCACCGTGGCGGGAAGCGAGGCCCGGGATGGTGGAGATCCGCAGAGCGAACAGCAGCGACCACGACGGCCTCGTCGACCTGTGGGTCGAGACCGGCCTCGGACGCCTCAGCGAGGAGGAGTGGGACGTCCTGATCGCCCACCCCGCCGCTGCGGTCCTCATCGCCGACGACGGCGGGAACATGGTCGGAGCGGCGATCGCCTCCTTCGACGGGTGGCGGGCGTACATCTACCACGTGGCGGTCGCCGAGGACGCGCGACACCACGGCGTCGCGCGGTCGCTCATGGACGAGGCCGCCGAGCACCTCTTCGGCGAGGGCGCCAGCGCGATCTACGTGATGGTGCACGAGGAGAACACCGGCGGCCTCGCCCTCGCGGCCGCCGCCGGCTACATGCCGGAAGGCGAGATCGTGCTCGTCCGCCAGAGCGAGGGGATGTAGCGAGCCTCAGCCCCGAGATACGCGGGTCGGCCAGGACGCCGGCTCGCGGCTACAGCATCAACTCGTCGTCGACGAGCGAGCGCGCGAGGTCCAGGTCGTCGGCGCTCAGCGCGATCGTGGCGTGGCCGCCGTGGCGGTTGAGGATGTGCATGCTCTG
>DAOULE010000168.1:0-22257 GCA_034420575.1 Dehalococcoidia bacterium | reverse complement strand
AGCACGCTCATGATCTCGACGGCGGAGAGCGAGCCGCCGATGTGGCCGGACTTGGCGTCGTAGACCATGCGCACGACATGGCGACGGATGCGCCTGCCCAGCGCGGTCAGGTCCGTGTCACGTGCCGCGCCGATGACCATGTCGCCTCTGCGCCCAGGGGATTTTGGCGAGTATACGAACGGTCACGCACAAGGGCTACGCTCGGAACGGCGAAAACCCAGCTCCCGCAGGCGTTCTACGGGCCTCGACGCCCGGGGGTGCAGCTCGAGTAGCCGCAGACGGGGCAGAGCGAGCAGCCCTCGCCGAAGGCGAGCGGTCCCGCGCAGTCCGGGCAGCGCGGCCCGAACGCGACCATGCGACGCAGCCTGCGCGGCTCGCGCACCTGTGTGACCGCCTCGGCGGCGGCTGCCTCGGCGTCCCCCACAGCCCGGCGCGGGCGCGCGGGACGCTCGACGGTGCGGGTGGGGGTTGGGGCGGTGGTGACCATCGGGCGGCTCCATGCGAACAGGCGTTTCACTAGTCTAGTCAGAACGTGCGTTCGTGTCCAGTCCTGCGGTCACGACGCCCGCTCGCGGGCGGGCTCCGCTACGATGCGAGGCGATGTGGCGCCTCGTCTACTGGCTATTCGTGGTCGTCGGGCTGGCGATCATCTGGATGACCATCATGCAGCCCAGGCGGTTCCGCCAGCTTGGCAGGAACGCGCGCACGCTCGGCTGGGCCTACGTGGCCGCGATCCTGATCAGCGCCGTGCTGCGTCTCGCCGGCTTCTGGGGTACATGACTCCCGTGCAGGTAGCGCCCGCCGACGGGCGCACCCACCTGGCGCCCGTCGCGCCCGAGGGGAGGACGCAGCGATGACCACGCCGCTTCGCATCCTGGTATGCCCGCAGGAGTTCAAGGGCTCCCTCACTGCCTTCGAGGCTGCCGCCGCCATCGCCGCCGGCGCCCGGGCGGCCGAGCCAGACGCCGAGGTCATCGAGATGCCACTCGCCGACGGCGGGCCGGGCACCGCCGCCATCCTCGCGGCCGCGCGCGGCGGCGAGCTCGTCGACGTCGAGGTCACCGGGCCGCTGGATACGCAGGTGCAGGCGCGCTTCGCGCTGCTTCCGCCGCGCTCCGAGGGCGGGCCCACCCGGGCCGTGGTCGAGGCGGCCGAGGCGGCAGGGCTCTCGCTCTTGCCGGAGGGCCGGCGCAACCCGGCGCGCGCGACCACGTACGGCGTGGGCCAACTCATCCGCGCCGCGCTCGACCGCGGAGCACGCGAGATCATCGTCGGGGTCGGCGGGACCGCCGCGAACGACGGCGGCGCGGGCGTCGCGCAGGCCGTGGGCTACCAGCTCGTCGGCCAGGACGGCGCGGCGTTGCGCGAACCGGTCCCCGCCCTCGACCTTCGTGAGCTCGGCTCCCTGGACCACGCAGGCATCGACCGCCGGCTCGGTGAGATCGACCTGACGGTCGCCGTGGACGTGACGAACACGCTGCTCGGCCTGCAGGGCGCGACCGTCATCTATGGCCCGCAGAAGGGCGTCGACGGCGACACGATGCAGCCGCTCGAGGACGCGCTGGCGCGCTGGGCGCGTGTGATCGAAGCCGACCTCGGCGTCGAGATCACGGACCTCGCGGGCGGCGGCGCGGGCGGCGGCCTGGCGGCCGGGTTGATCGGCACGGTCGGCGGCGGCATCCAGTCCGGCGCGGCCCTGGTCGCCGAGGCCGTGGGCCTCGAGGACGCCGTGCGCGACGCCGACCTCGTCGTCACCGGCGAGGGGCGCCTGGACGCACAGACCGCGTTCGGCAAGTCGGTCGAGCTCGTGACCGCGCTCGCCGAGCGCTACGAGACGCCGTGCGTCGTCGTGGCCGGCGCGGTCGACGGGGCCACCTCGGGCGTCGCCGACTTCGAGACGCTCACCACGGACCGCATCTTCCAGGCCGAGGCGATGCGGCGCGCCGCGGAACTGGCGGAGGGCGCGGCCGAGCGCCTCCTGCGACGCGGCACATGGGACGCCGCCGCCATCGCGGCGGAGGAGGCGGCGGCGCGCGATCTGATCGAGGCCGGCAAGGACCTGCGCGCCGACGGGCTTGTGACGTCGCACGGCGGCAACGTCTCCGCCCGCCGCGTGAGAGGCGGCGCGGTCATCTCCGCCACCGGCGCGATGCTCGGGCGGCTCACGGACGACCTGCTCGTGGCCGTCGAGGCCGACGGACAGCCGCGCGACGAGGACGCCCCCGAGCCCTCCTCCGACACCGCCGTGCACCTCGCGATCTACGAGGCGTGCCCCGACGCCGGGGCCGTGGTCCACGCCCACCCCGTCCACGCGATCGCCCTCGCCTACGATCGCGACGCGATCGACCCCGCGAACCTCGAGGGTCGGCTCTTCCTCGGCAGCGTCCCGGTGGTGGAGGCGGAGTGGGAGGCCTCGGCGCAGCCGGTTGCCGAGGCGCTGCGCGAGCACGCGATCGTCGTGGTGCGCGGCCACGGCAGCTACGCGCGCGGCACCGACGTGTGGGACGCCCTGCGCGTGACGTCGACCCTCGAGGAGGCCGCACGGATCCTCGCGCTGAGCGGCCAGTAGCCGAGTTGCCCTACCCCGGCTTGCGGGCGTGCAGGAAGTACATCGGCGTGAAGATCCCGAGTCGACCCGCCTCGGCCATCGCATCGGCGCAGAGGTTCAGGTTCGTCGATACGCGAACTGTCCCGGAAGGCACCACGCGGAGCGACTCGAGCGCCCGCAGCAAGCCATTGGTAGCCAGCCGCCCCAGGCGGGAGCTGCGGAGGCCGGTTAGGGAGAAGCGCGAACCGACCAGCGGTTGATACCAGGCGATCGACGGCCCGTCCTGTACGGCAAGGTCTCGCGCGTGCAGCACCTCGAACCCGACAGCGCGGAGTGCATCGTCGACCACGCGACGACGGTCGATCTCGAGCAGGCCGCCGCCGAGTTCGATGTCGGCCTTGAGCCTGAGGTGGTGGGGATTCGTATCGTCGAAGCGGTCGGTCATGCAGTACTCGTACAGGGCGAAACCGCCGCCCGGCTTGAGCAGGCGGTAGGCCTCCGAGTAGACGCTGACCTTGTCCGGAGCCAGGCAGGTGGCCTCGATGGAGTAGACCGCGTCGAACGAGTTGTCGGGAGCGTCGACGTCGAGGAAGTCACCGTGCACGTACTCGGCGAGGTGCGACATCTGCGCCTCCTCGGTGAGCACCCGGGCGCGTTCGAGCTGGTACGCGTTGCTGTTGATGCCGACGATGCGAGCGCCCGAGAAGCGGGCGATCTCGATCAGCGGCCCGCCGATGCCACAACCGAAGTCGGCGACGACCATGTCGGGCCTGAGCCCAAGCACGTGTGCCAGGTAGTGCTCATGACGAGCGAGCGATGCCTTGAAGCTCTCTCCCGGAACGCGGGGGGCAAAGTGGAATGACCGACCCCATCCGAGTTCGTAGAAGTCCGAAACCAGGTCGTAGTACAGGTCCGAGAACGTCCGGTAGTCGCGTCGCCGACGCTCCAGGCCCCCGCGCTTGCCCGCGTGGTAGCGCTCCTCGTACTCGCGAATCGCCGAAGACACCCTTGCCGTATGCCGCATCCTCGCCAGGGCACCCGGGAGCTTGAAGGACATCGAATGGGTTCCACATTACTTGTGTAATCACGTTTCCATGAGGGTAGCGAATGGCCGATGCCACGTCGAAGAGCTTGGCCCGGTGGGGGACGGCTGGTTCTAGTGGAGGTCGAGACGCTCCATCTCGTCCTCGTCGAACCCGAAGTGGTGGGCGATCTCGTGGAGGACGGTGCGGCGCACCTCCTCGGGGATGACGCGCGGGTGGAACGTGCGCTCCAGCGGGCCCTGGTAGATGGCGATCCGGTCCGGGAGCGTCATGTGGTACTCGCTGCGGTCGACCAGCGGCGTGCCGATGTAGAGCCCGAACAACTCGGTGCCACGCGGGATGCCGGCGTCGTCCAGGTCCTCAGCTGTCGGCTCACGCTCGATCACGATCGCGACGTTGTCGAGGTAACCGTCGATGTGCGGCGGCAACGAGTCCAGCGCCTGCTGCACGAGGCGGCGGAAGCGGTCGCGATGCATCGTGGCCGCGGGTTGTCAGGCGCCGCGGCGGCCGCGCGCCTCGGCCGGCCAGATCGTGTGATAGCCCTCGCCCTCGATCGCCCGCCGGGTCTCTTCCCGCTCGATCTCGAGCAGGCGCTTGTAGGTCGCGTCCAGGCTGTTGATCGCGTCGAACGCATCCATGTCGGCAAGGCGGCTCCGTACCGCGTCGAGCACGTTGAGGCGTTCGAGGGACTCGACACGCAGCGGCCAGTTCACGACGTGGATCCGCTCCGGCCGCGGGAATCCCGGCCGCTCGCGCTCGATCGTGCGCAGGCGCTCGGCGAACGAGTCGACCGGCGGCAGCAGCGCCACGCCCGGCCCGACGCCCTCGCGCGTACGGAAGTCGAGCAGCAGCCGCTCGGCGACGGGCGTGAAGCGCAGCAGCAGGTGCTCGACGGACCTGAGCGATGCGCGCAGCCCGTCCATGTCGATGTTCTGCGGGCCGTCCATGCGCCGAGTCTACACCTCGCGCGCTGCGGCCGACGGGCGGCCCCGTTTGACCGCGCTTGCCCGCCGTCCAGACAATCGTGACGTGCGGAACACTCGATCGGCAGGCGAGGGGCGGCGCGCCGCGCTCGCGGGAGCGGCGCTGATCGTGTCGTTTGTCGCCGTGCTCCTTGCGGGATGTCGCGAGGAGCACATCCAGGAGCCCGGCTTCGTGCCGGAGGATCGGCAGCAGGTGGGCACGCCGCGCCCGTTCCTGCTCGGCTTCTCCTCGGCCCCCGCAGAGCTGACGCAGGACGCCTACATCGCGGCGCTGGACCTCGCGGCGCGCTCCGGCGAGCTGCTGCTGATCCAGCGCGCGCCGGAGTGGTCCGAGTTCCTTCCCGGCGTCGAGCCGTCTGCGCGGCTGACCGAGCTCACGACGCGTGAACTCGTCGCCGCCGAGGAGCGCGAGCTCCGGCTCTTCTACGCCCTCGACCCGTTCGACCCGGTCGACCGTGGGCGCCTGGCAGGCGCACCGCCCGGCTACGAGCAGGCGGACCTCGCCGACCCGGATCTGCGGGCGGCCTTCGTGGCGGAGGCACGGTTCATCGCGACCAGCTACACGCCCGCGTACCTCGCGCTCGGCATCGAGGTCAACGCCACGTTCGAGCGCTCACCGTCGCAGTACCGGGCGTTCCTCGGCGCGTACGGCGAGGCGTACCGGGCGGTGAAGGCCGTCAGCCCGGAGACGGCCGTCTTCGCCACGTTCCAGTACGAGCAGCTGCTGGGGGTGGTGCCGTGGGAGCCCTCGCGGCCGCCGCGGTGGGAGCTGCTGGACGACTTCGCGGGCCGGATCGACCTCTTCGCGGTCGCCACGTTCCCGTCGGTCAGGTACGAGGTGGCGAACGACCTGCCGTTGCTCTACTACCAGCAGATCCGCGACCACACGCGGCTGCCGATCGCGTTCGCGTCCGTCGGGTTCGCCTCGGCTGCGCAGCCGGACGGCGTGCACGCGTCGACGCCGGCGGAGCAGCGGCGCTTCCTGCAACGCCTGCTCAGCGACGCGGACACCCTCGACGCGCCGTTCATCGTGTGGTTCGCGGCGCGCGACCCGGCGTATGTGGCCGACGCGCCGACCCTGAACCTCCTGTCGAGCGTGGGCCTGCGAGACGAGCACGACCGGCCGAAGGATGCGTGGGCGGTGTGGGAGGAGGCGGCGCTCCGGCCGGTCGAGGGCTGGGAGGAGGGCGCGCCATAGGGCGCTATCGCGACCCTGCCGGATCGGTCTGCCCCGCGAAGCGGCTGGCCGGTCCCGCGGGGACACCGTGGACCAGTTCCAAGATCAGCTGGCAGATCGGCATCTGCCGCTTCAGGATGATCGACGAGGGGCCGAGGTTCATCATCTCCAGCGTGATATGGCCTTCGAACCCCGCATGGATTGTCGGTGCGGTGAAGTGCACCAGGAGACCGAAGCGAGCCAGCGAACTCTTCCCCTCGACACGTGCTGCCAACCAGCCGTTCTCACGGACGCCGTCCCCGATCTCGTGTGGGAGAGGGAGCTTGACTCGCTCGCGCGTGACACCCAGCAGCAACCGCCGGGGCTCCAGCACGAAGCCCTCCAGTGGGATCTCCTGCGGCTCGTATAGCGCCTCGAGCGTGGCCAAGGTGTCGCCGCCTCCCGGGTCCACGCTCACCGCTAGCTCCGGTTTCGGGACGCGTAAGCGCGAGCCGAGGGTGAGATCGACTGCCGACCGTCCGTACGGACTGGACTCCACAAGCGTGGGTGTCCGCGGCAACGGCTCGGGCTCGATGACGAGGCGACCTTCGTCCAGCGCCTGCTGGATCGAGGTGTTGCTGAGGATCATTCGACGGGTGTGAGCGGCTCCAGGAGCTCTGGAGCAATAGCGACGTCGCGCGTGGCTCCGTAGACATCGCCGGGGATTTCCGCAACGAGGTAGCCTTCGCCTTCGGCGAGCACCCTCACCCGGAGTGACTCGCGCCCGCGACTGTCTCTATGCAGCAGCGATCTCGATGCGAGGGTCGTGATCACCGCGCCTCGGACGTCCTTGAACGTCACGGCTGCCTCCGTGTCGAACTGTCCGTCCGCCACGTCGCCGTGCAGCAGATAGTCTTGCACTGGGCTCCCTTCAGGTGAGATCCACTTGGTGGGAGGATGCACATCCTACAGAACACCAGTACGCATGTCGAGCACGCCCGCCTTCCAGCCGCAGCTCTACCTGCTGTGCGATCGTGCATGGAACGTGGACAAAACGTTGACAGGGCGATGAGTCCTCGATACCCTCGCTTTTCTGTGCGCGATCGGGTATCATGCCTAAGGCGTTGGGCGCGGCAAATTCCATTAGCGACGACACATCGTGCAGCACCGGTATGCAACCGGCGCTGCGTAGCTGTGTCAGGACTCTCCACTACAGGCCCAACCAGGCCCTGGTCAGGAATCAGGCGCACAACGCTGCACGGTCGACCGTGACGAATGCGAAGGAGTCGCTACTTGGTCACCACCGAGCGAGCCAGCATGCCAATGAGCGGACATCTCATCACGCGCGACTACGGCAAGTCGCATCCGGTGCTGGACGTCCCGCACCTGATCGACATGCCCAAGCGCTCCTACGAGCGGTTCCTGGACCGCTCGCTCCGCGAGCTGTTCGACGAGATCTCGCCGATCGAGGACTTCACCGGCACACGCATGGCGCTGTCCTTCATCGACTACTACATCGAGAGCCCCAAGCTCGACGAGCGTGAGTGTCGCCAGCGCGACGCCACCTACGGCGCCCCGCTCAAGGTCATCGCCGAGCTGACCGTCAAGGAGACCGGCGAGGTCAAGGAGCAGGAGCTCTACCTCGGCGACCTCCCGCTCATGACCGAGCAGGGCACCTTCATCATCAACGGCGCCGAGCGCGTCGTCGTCTCCCAGCTCGTGCGCTCGCCCGGCGTCTACTTCACCGAGACCATGGACCCCGCCACGGGCCGGCGCCTGACGCAGGCCAAGCTCATCCCCAACCGCGGCGCCTGGCTGGAGTTCGAGACCTCCAACAAGGACATCCTGTCCGTGAAGGTCGACCGCAAGCGCAAGATCCCCGTCACCATCCTGCTCCGCGCCATCGACATCGACGAGGACATGAGCGACGAGGAGCTCGGCACCGACGAGCGCATCCGCCGCATGCTCGGCGCCGTCGACACCGACGAGGAGCACTCGTTCGTCGACGCCACCCTGGCCAAGGACCCCACCGAGGACCGCCGCCAGGCCCTGGAGGAGTTCTACCGGCGCATCCGCCCCGGCGACCCGCCCACGGCCGAGAACGCCCGCAACCTGCTGGACACGCTGTTCTTCGGCGAGCGCCGCTACGACCTCGGCCGCGTCGGCCGCTACAAGGTCAACAAGCGCCTCGCATTCGCCGACGACCCGGCGGAGCGCACGCTGCGCAGCGAGGACATCATCACGATCGTCACCAAGATGATCGAGATCAACAACCACGTCGGCGACCCCGACGACATCGACCACCTCGGCAACCGCCGCGTGCGGTCCGTCGGTGAGCTGATCCAGAACCAGTTCCGCGTCGGCCTGCTCCGCATGGAGCGCGTCGTGCGCGAGCGCATGACCATCACCGACCCCGACGAGGCGACGCCCTCGGCGCTCGTCAACGTGCGGCCAGTGGTGGCGGCCATGAAGGAGTTCTTCGGCGGCTCGCAGCTCTCGCAGTTCATGGACCAGACCAACCCGCTCGCCGAGCTCGCTCACAAGCGCCGCCTCTCGGCGCTCGGCCCCGGCGGCCTCTCGCGCGACCGCGCCGGCTTCGACGTGCGCGACGTGCACTTCAGCCACTACGGCCGGATCTGCCCCATCGAGACGCCCGAGGGTCCGAACATCGGCCTCATCGGCAACCTCGCCACCTACGGGCGGATCAACGACTTCGGCTTCATCGAGACCCCCTACCGGCCCGTGCGGAACGAGGTTGGCAAGGCCAGCCCGGAGCTGGTCGGCCGCGTGCTCACCGCCGACGTGGCCGACACGAAGGGCAAGACCATCGCCACCGCCGGCGATGAGGTCACCGAGCAGCTGGCAAAGGCGCTCGACAAGGCCGCAGAGGACCGCCTCGCCGTGCGCGCATACGCCTCGCGCGAGACGCAGTACCTGGATGCCGACACCGAGAAGGACTACCGCATCGCCGAGGCCAGCGTGCGCCTGGACGAGCAGGGCAATATCCAGGACGAGCGCCTGGAAGTGCGCCACGCCGAGCGCCTGCGCATGGTCAGCTCCGGCGAGGTCGACTACATCGACGTCTCGCCGAAGCAGATCGTCTCCGTGGCCGCGGCGCTGATCCCGTTCCTGGAGCACGACGACGCGAACCGCGCGCTCATGGGCGCGAACATGCAGCGCCAGGCCGTGCCGCTGCTGCGCCCCGAGGTGCCGCTGGTCGGCACCGGCATGGAGCGCCAGGTCGCCGAGAACTCGGGCCAGGTGCTCACCGCCGAGGAGGACGGCGAGGTGCTGTCGTCGTCGGCGAACTACATCACCATCCGCTACAACTCGGGCCGCGAGGAGCGCTACCCGCTGAGCAAGTTCGTGCGCTCCAACCAGGGCACGTGCATCAGCCAGCGCCCGCTTGTCGCCAAGGGCGACCGGGTGACCGCCGGCCAGCCGCTGGTCGACTCCTCGTCGACGCAGAACGGCGAGCTGGCCCTCGGCCAGTCCGTGCTGGTCGCCTTCATGTCGTGGGAGGGCCTGAACTTCGAGGACGCGATCGTGCTCTCCGAGAGCGTGATCCGCGACGACAAGTTCACCTCGATCCACATCGAGAAGTACGAGGTCGAGGCGCGCGATACGAAGCTCGGCCCCGAGGAGATCACGCGCGACATCCCGAACGTCGGTGACGAGTCGCTGCGCGACCTCGACCCACGCGGCATCATCCGCGTGGGCGCGGAAGTGCGCGAGGGCGACATCCTGGTGGGCAAGATCACGCCGAAGGGCGAGACCGAGCTCACCCCGGAGGAGAAGCTCCTGCGCGCGATCTTCGGCGAGAAGGCGCGCGAGGTGAAGGACACCTCGCTGCGCGTCCCGCACGGCGAGCGCGGCAAGGTCATCGACGTGCGCGTCTTCGAGCGCACCGCCGACGACGAGCTGCCGACCGACGTGAACATGATGGTGCGCGTCTCCGTGGCCCAGAAGCGCAAGATCGCCGAGGGCGACAAGATGGCCGGCCGCCACGGCAACAAGGGCGTGGTGAGCCGCATTACCCCCATCGAGGACATGCCATACCTCGCCGACGGGCGCCCGATCGAGATCGTGCTGAACCCGATCGGCGTGCCGTCGCGCATGAACGTCGGGCAGGTGCTGGAGACCCACCTCGGGTGGGCCGCCAACACGCTCGGCATGCGCGCCGTGACCCCGGTCTTCGACGGCGCATCGGACGCCGAGATCGAGGACGCGCTGGCCCGCGCATGGCTGGCCATGCAGGCCGAGGCCGTGCTGCCCGAGGGCTCCGCCAACGGGAACGGCCACGGCAACGGCGCCAACGGCTCCAGCGACCTCGGCGCGCGGCTCGACCTCGGGAAGCTCGAGGCGTACGTGCGCGAGGGCGGCTTCGACCCGGACCAGGTGCTCAGCCACGCCCACGTCGGCACGGCCCGCCGGGCCTGCCTGACGCTGTGGCTGGAGCAGCGCGGCGAGCGCAACGCGCGCAAGCTGGACGACGCCGCCATCGAGGCGCGCGTCGATGCGCTCGCGCGCGAGCTGGGCGAGGCGCCGCCGGTGTGGGGCAAGCAGACCCTCTACGACGGCCGCACCGGCGAGGCGTTCGACCAGCCGGTGACCGTCGGCTACATCTACATGCTCAAGCTCGTCCACCTGGTGGAGGACAAGATCCACGCCCGCTCGACGGGGCCGTACTCGCTGATCACGCAGCAGCCGCTGGGCGGCAAGGCGCAGTTCGGCGGGCAGCGCTTCGGCGAGATGGAGGTGTGGGCGCTGGAGGCCTACGGCGCGGCGCACATCCTCCAGGAGATGCTCACCGTGAAGTCCGACGACGTCGTCGGCCGCGTGAAGGCCTACGAGGCCATCGTCAAGGGCGAGAACACCATGGAGCCCGGCGTGCCGGAGTCCTTCAAGGTGCTGGTCAAGGAACTGCAGTCGCTCTGCATGAGCGTGGAGATCCTCAACGAGGACGAGGAACAGGTGGCGTTCTCGGAGGACTACATCGAGGCGATCCCGTCGCTCGGCATCAACCTGTCCGGGCGTGAGGCAGAGGAGAGCACGAGTGCTTGAGGTCAACGACTTCAACGCGATCCGGCTGTCGCTGGCGTCCCCGGCGCAGATCAAGTCGTGGTCGTACGGTGAGGTTACCAAGCCGGAGACCATCAACTACCGGACCCTGAAGCCCGAGAAGGACGGGCTCTTCTGCGAGAAGATCTTCGGACCCACGAAGGACTTCGAGTGCTACTGCGGCAAGTACAAGCGTGTCCGCTACAAGGGCATCGTCTGCGACAAGTGCGGCGTCGAGGTCGCGCGCAGCAAGGTGCGGCGCGAGCGCATGGGGCACATCAGCCTCGCCGCGCCCGTCACGCACATCTGGTTCGCCAAGGGCGTGCCCAGCCGCCTCGGGCTGCTGCTGGACGTCGCCCCGCGCACGCTGGAGCGCGTCCTCTACTTCGCGCACTACGTCATCACCGAGGTGAACGACGAGGCGCGCCAGTACGCACTCGAGCAGCTCCAGCTCGAGATCGAAGAGGAAGTCAGCCGCCGCGAGAGCGAGGCCTCCAGCCACATCGCCGTGCGCGAGGCGTCGCTCGTCCAGGAGCTCGGCGAGATCGAGCGCAAGCGCGATCAGGAGCTGGCGGCCGCCGACGCGGAGCTGCCCGGGCTCATCGACGAGGTGATGGGCGAGGCCCGCAGCCTCGAGGAGGAGTTGCAGGAGCGCGACGGCGAGAAGCTGCGCGCGAAGCTCACGTTCCGCGGCGAGACCCTCGCCACGCGCGGCAACGAGATCAGCGCCGACACCATCTCCGCGCTGCACGATGCCGCCAGCGCGCAGGTCGCCGAGGTCGAGCAGGGCATCGCCCAGCGCAAGACCGACCTCGAGGCGAGCGCTGAGACCGCGAGCCAGCAGAAGCGCGACGAGGCGTTCCAGGAGCTCGAACCGCTCCGCACGCAGGTCGCCGAGGTGCGCACCCAGGTCCGCAAGGAGAACGAGGACCTGCTGAAGCGCCTCGAGAAGCTGCGCGACCCGATCGAGGCCGACGCGCTGACCGTGCTCACCGAGCAGGAGTTCCGCGAGCTCGACGAGCGCTTCGGGCTCGTCTTCAAGGCCGGCATGGGCGCCGAGGCCGTCCTCTCCATCCTCGAGCGGATCGAGCTGGACAACCTGCGGGAGAAGCTGCAGGAGGAGACCCACTCGGCGTCCGGGCAGCGCCGCAAGAAGGCCACCAAGCGCCTGCGCGTGGTGGAGGCGCTCCGCAAGTCCGGCAACCGCCCGGACTGGATGGTGGTGCAGGAGCTGCCCGTGCTGCCCCCGGACCTGCGTCCGATGGTGCAGCTCGACGGCGGCCGGTTCGCCACGTCGGACCTGAACGACCTCTACCGCCGCGTGATCAACCGCAACAACCGCCTCAAGCGGCTGCTGAACCTCGGCGCGCCCGAGATCATCATCCGCAACGAGAAGCGCATGCTGCAGGAGTCCGTCGACTCCCTGATCGACAACGGGCGGCGCGGCCGCGCCGTGAGCGGCTCCGGCAACCACAAGCTCAAGTCCCTGTCCGACCTGCTGAAGGGCAAGCAGGGGCGCTTCCGGCAGAACCTGCTCGGCAAGCGCGTCGACTACTCGGGCCGCTCCGTGATCGTCGTGGGGCCGGACCTGCGGCTGCACCAGTGCGGGCTGCCGAAGAAGATGGCGCTCGAGCTGTTCAAGCCGTTCATCATGCACGCCCTGGTGCGCAAGGGGCTCGCCCACAACATCAAGAGCGCCAAGCGCATCGTCGAGCGCGCACGGCCCGAGGTCTGGGATGTCCTCGAGGAGGTCATCCAGGACCGCCCGGTCATGCTCAACCGCGCGCCGACGCTGCACCGCCTGGGCATCCAGGCCTTCGAGCCCGTGCTCGTCGAGGGCTCCGCGCTGCAGCTCCACCCGCTGGTCTGCTTCGCGTACAACGCCGACTTCGACGGCGACCAGATGGCCGTCCACGTGCCGCTCTCCTACGAGGCGGTCGCCGAGGCGCGCCAGGTGCTGCTCAGCACCAGGAACCTGCTCTCCCCCTCGGACGGCGAGCCCGTGGTCGCGCCGACGCTGGACATGGTGCTCGGCTGCTACTACATGACGTTCGCCGACGAGGAGCCAAGCCCGGACACGGGCCGCGAGACCGCGCTCTTCGGCTCCCCCAACCAGGTGCGGATGTCCTACGAGCTCGGCCACGTGCAGCTGCACGACCACATCCGGCTGCGCCAGGACGGCCCCGTCCTGCACACCACCGTGGGGCGCGTGCTCTTCAACGACATCGTCCCGGACAGCTTCGAGTTCCAGAACGAGATCCAGGACAAGCGCGCGCTGCGCACGCTCGTCTCGCGCGTACACCAGGACCTCGGCTCGGAGCGCACCGTCGAGTTCGTCGACGCGATCAAGGACCTCGGGTTCCGCTACGCCACGCAGTCCGGGATCTCCATCGCCGTCTCCGACATCGTCGTGCCGGCCAGCAAGACCGACCTCATGGCGGACGCCGACCAGCGCGTCGACGCGCTCGAGGGCGACTACCAGATGGGGCTGATGACCGAGAACGAGCGCTACATGGCGGCGATCGACATCTGGCAGAACGCCACCGATGACATCTCCGTCGCGCTCGAGGAGGGCCTGGACCCGATGGGTCCGCTGGCGCTGATGTCGCGCTCCGGCGCGAAGGGCAACATCGCGCAGATCCGCCAGATGGGCGGGATGCGCGGCCTGATGAGCGACCCCACGGGCCGCATCATCGACCTGCCCATCCGCTCCTCGTTCCGCGAGGGGCTGTCCGTGCTGGAGTACTTCATCTCCACGCACGGTGCGCGCAAGGGCCTGGCGGACACCGCGCTGCGGACCGCCGACTCCGGCTACCTCACCCGCCGCATGATCGATGTCGCACAGGACGTCATCGTGCTCGAGGAGGACTGCACGCCCGAGGGCGGGCAGACGCCGGGTATCTGGCTCCGCGAGCACGCCGAGACCGGCATCCTCGCCTCCCTCGAGGAGCGCCTCACCGGCCGCTGGGCGGCCGACACCGTCGCGCACCCCGAGACCGGCGAGGTGCTCGTCGAGGCCAACGAGGAGATCAGCGAGCAGGCCGCCCGCGCCATCATCGAGGCGGACGTCGAGCGCGTGTTCGTGCGCTCGCCGCTCTCGTGCGGGGCGCGACGCGGCGTCTGCCAGCGCTGCTACGGCCACTCCCTCGCCACCGGCGACCTGGTCGAGCAGGGCGTGGCGATCGGGATCATCGCCGCGCAGTCCATCGGTGAGCCGGGCACGCAGCTGACGATGCGCACGTTCCACACCGGCGGCGTCGCCGGCGGCCTCGACATCACCTCGGGCCTGCCGCGCGTCGAGGAGATCTTCGAGGCGCGCGTGCCCAAGGGGCAGGCCGTCATCACGGAGATCGACGGCCACGTGGACGTGCTCCGCTCCGGCGACGTGCGCACCATCACCGTCACCAACACGGAGACCGCGACTGAGGAGCTCGAGGTGCCGAAGGGCGCCGAGGTGCTCGTCGAGGACGGCGACGAGGTCGCCGCCGAGCAGGTGCTGGTCACCGGCCCGGAGCCGGACGAGGACGCAGAGACCGACGTGCCCGCGGTGCAGCTCGCCACCGCTATCGGCGGCCGCGTCGAGTTCATCAAGAAGGGCCGCGCGAAGAAGCCGGTCGGGCTGCGGATCGTCTCCGAGATGGTGGACGAGCGTGAGTACCCGATCCCGGCCTCGGCGCGCATCCGCGTCGAGACCGGCGAGATCGTGCGCGCCGGCCAGCAGCTCACCGAGGGCGCGCTGGACCCGCAGGACGTGCTCGCGATCCTCGGGCCGGAGGCCGTGACGCTGTACCTCGTGGACGAGGTGCAGAAGGTCTACCGCTCGCAGGGCGTGAACATCAACGACCGCCACATCGAGGTGATCGTGCGGCAGATGATGCGCCGCGTGAGCATCCTCGACCCGGGCGACAGCGACTTCCTCGCCGAGGAGCCCGTCGACCGCCACCTCTTCGAGCGCGAGTCCGAGCGCATCGAGCAGGCGGGCGGCGTGGTGCCGACGGCGAAGCCGATGCTGCAGGGCGTGACGCGCGCCTCGCTCAGCACGGACTCGTTCCTGGCGGCGGCGTCGTTCCAGGAGACCACGCGCGTGCTCACGGAGGCCGCCATCGGCGGCGCCACGGACCACCTGCGCGGCCTCAAGGAGAACGTCATCATCGGCAAGCTGATCCCCGCCCGCGCGGAGATCACCGTCGAGCGGCCCGCGCCGATCGCCGAGATGCCGATGCCGGAGTCGCTGCTCCTGCCGTTCATCTTCGACTTCGAGCGCCCCGACGGCCCCGACGGCGAAGGCGAGTCACTGGCGGAGCTCATGCAGGCGGAGCCGGGCGACCTCGCCATGGCGGGCGCCTACGTGGCGGAGCCGGACTAGCGACAGCCCGGCGGGGAGCACCCGCCGGCCGACGCGACCCACAAGGGGAGCCCCGACGGGGCTCCCCTTCGTTGTGCGGTCCGAAGTAGTCCGGGTGCTGTCGGCAGACCGGGCTCGGGCGTACGCGCTCGGTCGCGGCTGCACGCAGCGGGCCGCAACGGCCTCAGCCCTCGGCGGCTGCGCTTACAGGTCGCGCCGCTCGAAGAGCCACACGCCGGACGCGATCGCGGCGGCGCTGAGCGCGACGAAGACCACGAGGACGCGCGCCTGGTCGGCGAGGGCGGTCTCGCCGCGGAACGTCTCGGGCAGGCCGCCGATCACGGCGGTCGTGCTCATCCACTTCAGCCCGAGGAACTGCAGCACGGCGCCCGATACCGCCACCGTCAGCAGCGCAACCACAACGGCCAGCTGCGAGTTGCGGAACACCGTCGACAGCGCGATGCCGAACGAGGTGAGGAACGCGAAGAGCACGCCCACCATCACCACCCCGCCGACGACGCCGCCGAGCGACGTGTCGTTCGAGACGGCGTAGCGGTCGATCAGGTACGCGAAGGGGATCACGACCGCGAAGTACACCGCCAGGAACACCACCATGCGGCTGGTGATCTTGGCCCAGATGTACTCGGCGCGCGTGACGGACTTCGAGAGGATCGTGTCAGCGATCGTCCCCGCCTCGCCGCTCACGGCGGTGCCGGCGAGGAAGGAGATGACGATCCAGGAGAGGGGCGCGAGGACGGCCGCGACGTACGCGGCGAGTGTCTCCGACGCTAGCTCGTCCTCGCGCGCGGCCACCACCACCAGGAACGCCGCCGGAGCCGCCAGGAGCAGGACCCAGCCGCGCAGCAGCCAGGAGCTCAGCAGCTGCTCCAGGTCACGGCGTACCAGAGCGAAGTACGCCTCCATCGAGTTCCTCCGCTTCGGGGTCTGCGTCGTCGGCGGCGCCCGTGTCGCCGTCCTCGCGGGAGCGCGCGCCGTCATCGTCGGCGCCGTCGGGCTCCGCGTCCGAATCGTCGTCCCGGGCGCGGGCCTCGCCGATGACTTCGATGGTGTTGCCGTTGCGGGCGGCGCCCGGGGTAAGCGCCAGCTTCTGGGCCGCACTCCACGCCGATGCGCGCACGAAGCTGGTCAGGCGGTCTTCCTCGAGGCGGCGCAGCACGACTTCCTCGATCTCATGGCTGCCCGTGTCGATGTGCATCAGCTCGACGCCGCTGCGGTGCACCAGGTCCAGGACGCGCTGCACATACGTCGGCAGCGGCTCCGCGCCGAGGAAGCTGATGCGGAACTCGGACCCGATCCGGTCCACGCGCACCGTGCCGAAGGCGTCGAGCTCCAGCAGTTGCTGCTCGAAGTGCGCGAGATTGCCTTCCACCTCGACGGAGACGGTGCGCTGCCGCACCAGCCGACGCATCTCGGCGATGGGGCCGTGGTAGATGATGCGGCCCTCCGCCATGATGCCGATGTCGGTACAGAGCCGCTCGACGTCGCTGAGGATGTGCGTCGCGATGATGATCGTGCGGTCGCTGCCGGAGAGCTCACGGATCAGCTCGAGGGTCTGGCGGCGGCCGGAGGGGTCGAGGCCCGATGTGGGCTCGTCGAAGATCAGCAGTTCCGGGTCGTTCATCAGCGCGGCGGCGATGCCGAGCCGGGTGACCATGCCCGTGGAGAGCTCACCGATGCGCTGCGAGCCGACCGACAACAGGTCGACCGACTGCAGGAGCGAGGTGAGGCGGATCATCACCTCGCCGCGGTCCATCCCGAGCAGCTTGCCGACGAATTGGAGGTACGCGATCGGGGTCATCTCGCGTGGCAGCGAGGGAGTGGTCGGCAGGAACCCGATGCGGCGTCGGAGGTCGGCGCGATGCGAGGTCATCGTCTCGCCGAAGACTCGCGCCTCGCCCGCGGTGGGACGTTGCAGGCCGAGCATGATCCGGAACGTGGTGGACTTGCCCGCGCCGTTCGGGCCGACGAGCCCGTAGACCATCCCCTTGTCGACCTTGAGGTCGAGCGCGTTCAGCGCGATGTAGCGATTCTGGTAGACCTTGGTCAGGTCCACCGCCTCGACAACATGCATCGAGCGGCGTACTCCCCGGCGCAGTTGCGCTCGCTGGCGCGCAGACTCGCCGTCGCGGGGGCTCGGGTACCCGATTCTAGCAACGCGCGCCGCCGCCGCGATAGTCGAGCAACGCGCGCCATGAGTCAGGTCGCTGACTAGTGGACGCGTCGCCCCCTCGATCCCGAAGGCCGTACCGCGGCCGTAGCCTCGATCGCGAGCAAGGACTCGGCCTCGAGGCGGATCTGGTGGGATGTGCGGGTCATCGCGAGAACGGCGAGAGCGCCCTCGGGAGCGGAACCTCGCGTTCCTCCAGTCGCCATGCCGCATACGCGAGTGCCTGGTCGATGTCCTGCTGTTCGAGGTAGGGATAGGCGTCGAGGATTTCCGCTGTCGAGCGGCCAGCCGCCAGCAGACCGACAACGGTTCCCACGGTGAGGCGCAGCCCGCGGATACAGGCCTTGCCGCCCATGACCTCGGGATCGACGGTAATTCTGTCGAGCGTCTTCATGGTCATCACTGCTCCATGCTGAGGCTTCGGGCCTACCGGTCGCAAGCAGGCCATCGGCGGGAACGTCTCGTCGCGCTGGCCCACGCTCGCCGAACGAGGTTCCTCACGACAAGACTGTGCTTATGTTGAGGGTAGTGCATGAGCCTGACGAGGGGACGGCGGGTCCGCCGGATCGGAATCGTGACTCACATCCGTCGGCGTCGTGGTCGGGCCGCCTCGCCCCTCGCACACCGCGCGCCCGATTCCCTACACTGCGAGCGTGCCGAAGGTACTGATGGTCAGCGACTCGCGCGTCTTCACCGACGCCGCCGAGGCGGCGTTCCGCGACGACGCCTACCAGCTGCGCTGCGAGCCCACGCTCGAGCGCGGCCTGCTCGCCATGCGCGAGGATCCGCCACGCGTCTTCTGCGTCGACCTCAACCTCGGGCTGACCATGGGCGGATTCGCGGCGCTCATGCGCGACCCCCAGTTCGAGGCCGACACCTCCCTGCTCGCGATCGCGACGCCGATGCAGTTCCACCTCGTCGGCGCCGGCGTGCCGGTCAGCGACCTCGTCGTGCCGCCCTTCGACCCGGACGAGCTGCGGCTGCGCGTGGAGCGCATCCTCGGCTCGGTCGGCGAGGCGATCGAGACCGGCGTGCTGCGGCGCGGGGAGCTGGCGATCGACCAGGACCGCTACACGGTCCGCCTCGGCGGCGAGGTGGTGGACCTCACGTACAAGGAGTACGAGTTGCTGCGGTTCCTGGCGCTCAACCCCGGCAAGGCGTTCACCCGCGAGATGCTGCTCAACCAGGTGTGGGGCTACGACTACTACGGCGGCTCGCGCACCGTCGACGTCCACGTGCGCCGCATCCGCGCCAAGATCGAGCTACACGAGCCGTACATCGAGACGGTCCGCAACGTCGGCTACCGCTTCGTCGAGGTGAACCCGCCGGTCTGA
The DNA here is from genome assembly GCA_034420575.1 of Dehalococcoidia bacterium. Taxonomy (GTDB): domain Bacteria; phylum Chloroflexota; class Dehalococcoidia; order UBA2979; family UBA2979; genus VXMT01. The sequence goes on along the minus strand of DAOULE010000168.1, from coordinate 3,599 downwards.
GCCGCGCGTCACCCGAACCTCGCGGCGTCGGCGCGCACGCGGGCGGGCCTGGAGCATGAAACACAGCGGTAACAATCGGGTAATGCGGCGGTAATCGCGCCGCCCTAGCCTGCGATGCGTGGCGGCGGGTGATCGCGCGCGCCGCATGGTGCAACATCGGTACCACAAGAGTCATAGCGCGGCTGCGCGCAGCGGTCGCCGGTAAGAGGGAGGCAGCGCTTGAACCTGCAGGAGCTGACGGAACTGGTACAGCAGAACAACATCATGCGCGTCGATCTGCGCGTGACGGACCTGCTCGGCCGCTGGAACCACTTCACGGTCCCGCCCAAGGCGCTGGACGAAGACCTGCTCGAGAACGGCAACGGCTTCGACGGGTCGAGCCTGCGCGGGTTCCAGGAGATCCACGAGTCCGACATGCTGCTCGTGCCCGACATCGAGAGCGCCGTCATCGACCCGATCCCGGCCCAGCCCACCCTCGCGCTCGTCTGCAACGTGATCGACACCGTCACGCGCGACCGCTACTCGCGTGACCCGCGCAACGTCGCCGTCAAGGCCGAGGAGTACATGAAGTCCACCGGGATCGCCGACGAGGCGTTCATCGGCCCGGAGCTCGAGTTCTTCCTCTTCGACGACGTCCGCTACCAGCAGACCCCGCAGGCGGCCTACTACGAGATCGACTCGGTCGAGGCGCACTGGAACAGCGGCTCGGGCGACGCCCCGAACCTCGGGTACAAGATCCCCGGCAAGGAGGGCTACGCGCCGCTGCCGCCGTTCGACGACACGGCCGACCTCCGCGCCGAGATCGTCTCGACCATGAACAACTGCGGCATCGACACCTTCGTCGACCACCACGAGGTGGCGACGGCCGGCCAGGCCGAGATCGGCGTGGGCAAGAACACGCTGCTCCGCCAGGCCGACGTGGCCCAGTGGTACAAGTACCTGGTCCGCAACATCGCCCGCCAGCACGGCAAGGTCGCGACCTTCATGCCGAAGCCGATCTACGGCGACAACGGCTCGGGGATGCACACCCACCAGTCGCTGTGGAAGGACGGCCAGCCGCTGTTCTTCGACGCCGACGGCTATGCCGGGCTCTCGCAGCTCGCGCGCTGGTACACCGGCGGCCTGCTGCGGCACGCCCGCAGCGTGCTCGCGTTCGCCTCGCCGACGACCAACTCGTACAAGCGGCTGGTCCCGGGGTTCGAGGCGCCGGTGAACCTGGTCTACTCCATGCGCAACCGCTCCGCGGCGGTCCGCATCTCCACCTACCGCATCGGCATGCCGGACTGGGCGGAGACCACGCGCATCGAGTTCCGCCCGCCGGACCCGAGCGCGAACTGCTACCTCGCGTTCTCGGCCATGCTGATGGCCGGCCTGGACGGCATCCAGAACCAGATCGACCCCGGCGACCCGCTGGACCGCAACATCTACGACCTGCCGGCCGAGGAGGCCCTGGGTCTCCCGCAGGTCCCCGCCAACCTCGGCGAGGCCCTGGACGCGCTCGAAGCCGACCACGACTACCTGATGCAGGGCGGCGTCTTCACCGACGACCTCATCGACACGTGGCTCGAGTTCAAGCGCTCCGAGGTGTCCGAGCAGGCCCAGCGGCCCACCCCGTTCGAGTACGAGATGTACTTCAACGACTAACGGCCCGTCCGGAGTCACATGGCAAGGGCCCCCTCACGGGGGCCCTTCGCTATGCCTCGCCGCCGCTGCGGCTCGCCTCAGTTCCGCCGTCGCCGGAACGGCCGCCCGGCCGTCATCCCGCCGTCGATCACGAACTCCGTGCCCGTGCAGAACGAGCTCTCGTCCGAGGCGAGGAAGAGCAGCAGCGATGCCATGTCGTCGACGGTGCCGACGCGGGCGAGCGGCACCGATCGGCCCCAGTTGTCCATCGGGATGTTGGCCCCTCGCAGCATCGGCGTGTCGATGGGGCCCGGGTGGACCGAGTTGACCCGGATGCCGTCGGTCGCCAGCTCCATCGCCGCCACCTTCGTGAGCCCTCGCACCGCCCACTTGCTCGACCCGTACGCGGCGAGCGTCGGCGCGCCCTCGAGCCCGGCGGTCGAAGAGATGTTCACGATGGAGCCGCCGCCGGACTCGCGGATCGATGGGATCGCGGCGCGCATGCCGAGGAACACGCCGACCTGGTTCACGTTGATGACCCGCATGTAGTCCTCGAGGCTCGTGTCCTCGACGAACGTCGATGCGCCGCCGATGCCGGCGTTGTTGACCAGGACGTGCAGCCCGCCGAACTCGCTGTTCGCACGCGCGACGGCGGCCGCCCAGTCCTCCTCGCTGGTCACGTCGAGGTGCTGGTAGACGGCCTGCCCGCCCGTGTCGGCGATGCGCGCGGCGGCCTGCTCGCCCTCGTCGTCGCGGATGTCGCCGAGGACGACCGCGGCGCCCTCGTCGGCGAAGAGCCGCGCCTCGGCCTCGCCCTGGCCGCGCGCCGCGCCCGAGATGATCGCGACCTTGCCGTCGAGCTTCCCCATCGCCGTCCTCCCTCACCCGTCACTGCATCGAGGCCATCATAGGGCCGAGCCGGTACCGCACCGGGGCGCTATTCGATGAGCTCGATGAGCGCGGTAGCGACGCCGAGGAAGAGCAGGAACCCGAACACGTCGGTCGCCGTCGTCACGATCACCGCCGAGGCAACCGCAGGGTCGATGCCGATCCGTCGCAGCAGCAGCGGCACCCCGGCGCCGACGGCGCCGGCGATGAGCATGTTGCCAAGCATCGCGATGCCCAGCACGACGCCGAGCCCCGGGCTCCCCTGCCACACGACCGCGATCGCCGCGACCAGCAGCCCGAGCCACACGCCGTGCACCAAGCCGAGCAGCACTTCGCGCACCAGCAGCCGCCGCGCGCCGACCCCGACGAGCTCGCCGAGCGCCATCGACCGAACGAGCAGCGTCAGCGACTGCGTGCCGGCGATCCCACCCTGCCCGGCCACCACCGGCAGGAAGGCGGCGAGCACCACCACGCGCGCAAGCGTCGACTCGAACAGGGCGATCGTGGCCGCGGCGAGGAACGTCGTACCGAGGTTCGCGGTCAGCCAGGGCAGTCGCGTGCGAACCGACGCCCCCAGCGGGCCGTCGACGGTCTCCCCCGAGACGCTGGCCACCCGCAGCATCTGGCGCGTGTCCTGCTCGACGGTGGCGCTCAGCAGCGACTCGGCGGGCACGACGCCGATGAGCCGTCCTTCGTCGTCCAGGACGGGCAGCTGCGTGAGGTTGTAGTGGCGCTGGAGCCGTGCGCACTCCTCGGCGGGGGTGTCCGGTGCAACCGTCGCCACCACCGGTGTGGCCAGCTCCCGCAGCGGCGTGTCGGTGTCGGCCAGCGCCAGGTCGACCATCTCGACCTGGCCGGCGAGGTGATCGCCATCCATCACGAACACCAGGGTGAACCGGCCGCGATCCTCATCGAGCGCCCGCAGGCTGGCGCGGGCGGCCTCCGCCGCGCCATCCAGGGCAGCGGACGGGAAGCGGTCGACCATGAGGGAGCCCGCGGTGTCCGGCGGGTGCTCCAGCAGCGCGGCCTCGGACTGCGCTCCAGCCCGCGGGAGGATCGACGTGAACTCGCGGGCGGTCCGATGCGGC
>DAOULE010000167.1:0-13001 GCA_034420575.1 Dehalococcoidia bacterium | reverse complement strand
CCCTTCCCGCACGCCGCTGCCGAGTCGGAGCCGGAGTGCCTGCGCGGCCCCACCGACCTCGGGTTCACCGTCGTCAGCTACGAGGGCGGCAGCGTCGTCGAGCTCGAGACGTGCGCCTTCCGCTCGGGCGTACGCGCGGTGTACGCGCGGTCCGGTGACGGCTACGTCCCGCTGATCACGGCCGCGCCCGAGATCGTGAACCGCGCGTTCCACGACCTGTACCCGGGTGGCGTCCCCGCCGGCACCAGCCTCATCGCCCGTCGCGACGGCGCGCCGTCCCGCGATCCCGACCCTCCACTCACCGAGTGCTCCTCGACGGCCGCCACCGCGTGGGTGACCCCGAGCGTCGCCTCGGTGCATGCCGGCAACCGCGTCGGAACGGCGTTCTATGTGGGCAACTTCCGCTGGCTCACCGCGGAGCACGTGGTCCTGGGCGAGACGACGGTCCGGCTCAGGAACGCCGACCTGGACGTGACCGCCGAGGTGATTGGGGCGCGTGCCGACGTTGACCTCGCGGTGCTGAGCGCGCCGAGCAATGCCCGCGCCCTCAGCTGGGGCGAGCCACCGGAGTATGCCGCGGACGCGCTGATCCTCGGCTACGGACTGGGGCATCGCACGCTCGCGGCCGGCGTGACGCGCGGGGTCGTCTCGGAGCGCTTCACCGAGGACGGCCTGCAGTACATCCGCACCGACGCCCCCGCGAACCCCGGCAACAGCGGCGGGCCGCTCATCGACAGCTGCGGCAACGTGATCGGAATCGTGCAGGCCAAGATCGCCGACCTGACCGTCGAGGGCGTCGCGTTCGCCCTCGCGGCGGAGAGCGTCCGCGTGTTGCCCATCGATCCACCCTGATCGGTGGATCCGGCCCCGCCGATGGGGCCCTGGCGACGCAGCCCGATTCGAGCGAAGCGCGTACACTGGCGCGGTACTCGCGGGAGGATCCTTCCATGACCACCGATCCCATCAACCCGGACGCAGACCCCGAGCGCACCTCGCTCATCATCGTCTCGGACTTCATCTGACCGTGGTGTTATGTCGGCCTCGTGGAGGTCGAGAAGCTGCGCAAGGTCTACGACATCGACGTGCGCTGGGCGCCGTTCCTGCTGGACCCGTCGATCCCGCCCGAGGGCCGCACGCGCGAGCCCTACACCAAGCCCGGCGACCCCCCGTCAGCGCTGGAGCTGCGCGGCCAGCAGGCCGGCATCACGTTCCGCCGCGGCCGTACTTACACGCCGAACTCGCACCTCTCGCTCGAGACCGCCGAGTACGCGCAGGAGACCGGCCACGACGGCGATGAGCTGCACCGCGCGCTGTTCCGCACGCACTTCGAGGAGGACGGCAACCTGGGCGACCTTGACACGCTGCTGCAGATCGGCGGCGAGGTCGGCCTCGACGTGGACGACCTCAAGGACGCGCTCGAGACGGGGCGCTACCGCCAGCAGGTCGACAACGGCATCGCGTGGGCGCAGGCGGTCGGGGTGACCGGCGTGCCGACATTCATCCTCAACGAGCGCTACGCCGTGGTGGGCGCGCAGGAGTACGACGTCTTCGAGCGCGTCATGGACCAGCTCAACGTACCGAAGCTCAACGGGGACTAGCCCCGAGGCAGGGAAGGAACGAGACGCCGATGTCGAACGTGCTGGCGGGTGAGTACTCGCGGATGGCTGGGCGCCTGCTCAACGAGATCACTCACTCCATCGGCGACCTCACCCTGGACGAGTTGCACGCCCTCCCGATGGAGGACGGCACGTCGGTCGGGTTCAACGCGTGGCACATCATGCGCTCGGCCGACAACATCGTGCAGTTCGTCTTCCACCGCGAGCCGCCGGTGTGGCGCCAGCAGGGCCTGGCCGAGGCGTGGGACTTCCCTCGCAACGAGCAGGGCACCGGCATGGGCCTCGCCGACGTGCAGGCGATGCGCTTCCCTAGCGTCGACGCCCTCCAGCGCTACTGCAGCGACACCACGGAGGCCGTGGTCGCGAAGATCGAGACGATGGACGACGCGTCGTTCGCGGAGACGGTCAGCGCGCGCATCGAGGGTCAGATGCTCGAGCTCGCGCGCTCGGCGATGCTGGGCCAGGTCGTCGTCTCGCACGGCAACCAGCACCTCGGCTACATCCACATCCTGCGCCAGTTGCTGGGCAAGGGCGGCGCGTCGCAGAGCGGGCTCCCGCCCGAGCTCCGCTAGAGGTAGCCAAGCTCCTTCGCGGACGCCGTCAGCTCGTCCCGGAACCGGGGGTGCGCGAGGCCGATGATCGCGAGGGCGCGCTCGCGCGTGGACTTGCCCTTCAGGCACGTCAGCCCGTACTCCGACGCCAGCCAGTGCACCTCGTTGCGCGGCGTCGTCACCACCGCCCCCGGCGTCAGCGTCGGCACGATGCGCGAGACCTCGCCGCCCTTCGCCGTCGAGTAGAACGCGATGATCGACTTGCCGCCCGGCGCGTCGAACGCGCCGCGCGCGTAGTCGTGCTGGCCGCCCGTCCCGCTGAACTGCGCCGTCCCGATCGACTCCGAGCAGCACTGGCCCGTCAGGTCCACCTCGATCGTCGAGTTGACCGAGATCATGTTCTCGTTGCGCGCGATGTTCGGGGGGAAGTTCGTGTACGACACCGGGTGCGCCTCGATGCCCGGGTTGTCGTCGAGGAAGTCGTACATGCGGCGCGAGCCGGCGGCGAACGCGTACACCGCCTTGCCCGGGTGGAACGTCTTCCGCGAGCCGTCCGCGACGCCGCTCTCGATCAGGTCGACCATCGAGTCGACGAACATCTCGGTGTGGATGCCGAGGTTGCGGTGGCCCATCAGCGCCTTCGCGAGGGCGTTCGGGACGCCGCCGATGCCGAGCTGGATCGTCGCGCCGTCCGGCACCATCTCCGCGATGAGTTGCCCCATCGCCTCGTCCTCGGGCCGATCGGGGATGAGCGGCAGCTCGGGCAGCGGCTCGTCGTGCTCGACGATCGCGTCGAGCTCGGAGACGTGGACCCACGAGTTGCCATGCACGCGCGGCATGTGGTTGTTGACCTCGGCGATCACGATGTCGGCCTTCTCGATCGCCGCCTTGTGAGTGTCGACGTTCGTGCCGAGGCTCATGTAGCCGTGCCGGTCGGCGCGGGAGACGTCGATGAGCGCCACGTCGATGTCCATGAACTCGAGGATCAGCCGCGGCACCTGGTGGAAGAAGTTCGGGTTGTAGTGCGCCGCGCCCGACCCGACGAGCCCTCGGTCGAAGCCGTTCACGAACAGCGACTCCCACTGGATCACGTCGCTCACCTCGGGCGCGAGGATGGACTCCGAGGCGGCGCCCATCGGCAGCAGGCTCGTCGTGCGCAGGTTGGTGAAGCCGCCCTCCCGCGCGCGGCCGGCGAGGGCTCGCACGAGCGCGGGCGGCTCGCCGGCGCAGTTGCCCTTGAACACGAACGAGCCGTCGGGGATGAGCGCGACGGCCTCCTCGGGCGTGCGGAGCTTGTTGCGGTACTCGTCGGTGGGGTTCGGCACGGCGCTCACCCTTCCCCGCGCCCCCGGCGCGGCCCGGCTTCCTGCGGCGACGCGATGATACTAGCGAGGCGACCCGTGGGGCCCTCGCAGCCCCTGCGAGGCCGAGGCCGTACGATGGTTCGGTGAGCCAGTCACCCCGGCCCCGACTCTGGACGTTCGACTTCGGCCTGACGCTGCTCGGCACCGTCGGCTTCTTCGCCAGCTTCTTCTACCTGCTCGCCGTCCTGCCCGACTACGTCGACGAGATCGGCGGGGCGAAGTGGCAGATCGGGCTCATCGTCGGCGGCTTCAACGTCGTGCCGCTCGTGCTGCGGCCCTTCGCGGGACGCTGGAGCGACCGCGGCCACCGCAAGCGCGTGCTGCGCTTCGGCCTGCTCACGATGATGGCGTCGCTGTTCCTGATGACGCTCTCGCACGACATCGCCTCGCTGTTCCTGCTGCGGCTCGTGCAGGGCGTCGGCATGGCCACCTGCCCCACCGCGTCCGCCTCGATGATCGCCGAGCTCTCCCCGCTGCCGAGGCGTGGCGAGGGCGTCGGGATGTTCGGGATGGCGACCGGAGTGGCGCAGATGTTCCCGCCCGCCATCGGCGTGGCCGTGGCCGCGACGTGGGGCTTCGACGCGGTCTTCATCATCGCCGCCGCCACTGCGGGGCTGACCATCCTCGTCGTCGAGCCCGTGCACGAGCCGCCGAGCTCCAGCGCGGGCGTCGAGGGCGGGACCACGCTGTTCCCGCGCCCGGCGCTCTTCCCGATGTCGGTGTTCATGACGGTCACCTTCTCATTCGCCGCGACCAGCACGTTCCTGCCGCTGCTCGGCGAGGAGCGCGGGCTGGGCAACGTCGGGCTGTTCTTCCTCCTCGTCGGCGTCGCCTCCACGCTCGTGCGGCCCGTTGCCGGCGCGGCGTCAGACCGCGTCGGGCGGGTGCCCGTCGCGCTGCCGGGCCTGATCGCGACCGTGGCGTCGATGTGGTTGCTCGCGGTGGCCTACAGCCCGCTGATGCTCATCATCGCGGGGTTCCTGGCCGGCGCTGGCCTCGCCGGGGCGCACACCGCGCTCCTCGCGCTCGCCATCGACCGCGTCGCCGACACGGCGCGAGGGCGCGCGACGGCCGTGCTGCAGCTCGCGTGGGACATCAGCGGGCTGGCCGGGGGCGTGGTGTTGGGCGTCGTCGCGAGCTGGTTCGACGTGCCGATGGTGTACTGGGCGTCGGGTGGCCTCGCGGTCGTGGGGATGTTCTGGCTGCTCGTGGGCCGCGCGACGGGCCAGACGCGCCCGTACCGCCGGCCGATCGTCGCCGCGCAGGCCAGCCACAGCGGCTTCGGGCAGATGGACGAGCCCTGGTAGCCCGCTGACAGTTCCCCGCTCAGGGGCTCCCGCTCCGGGGCCGCCCCTCGCGTATCATCGCCCCCACCGCGCGAGGAGACGCCGATGCCCGACGCGAACGAACCCGACTACGCGCTGCTCGACCGCCTCGGCGCGGCCTCGATGGCGTTCTTCCCCCGCCCCGACCACACCCGCCCACCGGACGGCGCGACGGACTACCTGATCGAGGTCGACCCGGGCGTCTCGGTCGGCGCGCGGTTCTACCACCAGCCGGGGCCTGATCACCCCTCGATCCTCTACTTCCACGGCAACGGCGAGATCGTCGGCGACCACGACCAGTTCGTCAGCCTCTACTACGACCACGGCATCAACCTCTTCGTCGCGGAGTTCCGCGGGTACGGGAAGAGCGGCGGCGCCTCCTCGATGGAGCACCTCGTCACCGACGCGCGCCCCGTCGCGGCCTTCTTCCACGCCACGCTCGACGAGCTGGGGTACGACGCGCGACGCTACGTGATGGGGCGCAGCATGGGCGCCTCGCCCGCCCTCGAGATTGCCGCGAACGCGACCGAGGGCTTCCGGGGCGTGGTCATCGAGAGCGGCGCGGCGGGTGTGCGCGGGATGCTTGAGCGCTTCGGCGTCGCCGAGCACGGGACGGCCCTCGAGCTGATCGAGGCGCACGAGGCGAAGATCCGCTCGATCCGCCTCCCGACGATGCAGATCCACGGCGAGGTCGACCAGCTGGTGCCGATGCAGACGGCGGCAGAGCTCTACAACCTGCTGGAGGGCACGTCGCGCGAGATCGTCGTGATCCCGTACGGGGACCACAACACGATCCTGTGGGTGGGCCAGGTCCCGTACATGGAGGCCCTCACCCGCTTCATCGCCGACAACGCACCCACGTCCGAGTAGCCCTCGGAGGACCGAGTTGTTCCTGCCTGCCATCCAGCCGTTCAAGCTCGAACTCCACTGGCTCCAGGCCCAGGCCTTTCGGTGGACCGAGCCGAACGAGGACGGCTGGTATTACGGCGTAGTCCACGACAGCCTCATCCGGGTCCGGAACGCTCGTGACGGCATCGAGTTCGAGAGTGACGCCTCGGACGAGGCCCTTGCGCCGCACGTCGTCCGGTACTTCCGGCTGGATCAAGACATCACGCAGGTCCACGAGGCTCTCCGGCAAGGCGACTCGACCGACACAATGGACTGCCTCATCAAGAAGTACGGGTGCCTGCGGATCCTGCGGCAGGATCCTTGGGAGTGCCTCGTTGCCTACATCTGCTCGCAGAACAACAGCGTGGACCGCGTCACCCAGATCGTCGAGGGCTTAGCACACCGCTACGGTCCCCTGCATACCCTCGATGGCACCCTGTACCCCACATTCCCGACACCGCAGCAACTCGCCCAAGTAGAGGAGGGCGAACTCAGGAGCTTGAGGCTTGGACTCGACCGTGGCCCGCGCATCCATAGGGTTGCTGTCGACGTCACGGAGGACCACTTGGACTTCAGGCTCCTCGGTAAGCTGCGCTACCCGCAGGCCAAGGCTCTGTTGATGAGCTACGAGGGCATCGGCCAGAAGATCGCCGACTGCGTCTGCCTCTTCTCCCTAGACAGGTCTGAAGCGTTTCCCATGGATGTGCATATAGGTAGGGGGTTGGAGAAGCACTACGAGAAGACATACAAGGCCAGTGGTACGAACGCCCGGTTACTCACGTGGGCCCGTGATCGTTTTGGCGAGCACGCCGGGTACGCGAGTCAGTTGCTGTTCCTCGACGGGTACCTGCGAGGCTAGCGCCCACTCCCCTGCACCTGCGTGATACCGTCGCCGCGCCGAGAGCGGCCGCAGCGCAGAGGAGCACGCGATGAGCCTGGCCGACCGCACGCCTCCCACCCCCGAGGAGTACGAGACCTACCGCGAGCGCTTCAGCAACTGGGGCCGCTGGGGACCCGACGACCACCTCGGCACACTCAACCACATCACGCCCGAGGTGCGCCGCCACGCTCTCACGCTCCCCCAGCAGGGCCGCACCATCTCGCTCTCGCTCGTCATCAGCAAGGACCCGCGCTCCAGCATGGTCTCGGGCTTCGAGCAGGAGATGCGCGTCGGGCCGACGAGCTCCGGCGACCGCATCAGCATCAACTTCCACGGCTGGACCGTCACGCACCTGGACGCGCTGTGCCACATCTTCACCGGCCCCGGAGGCGAGCTGTACAACGGCCGCCCGGGCTCCGACGTCACCCTCGACGGCGCGGGCAGCGGCTCCGTCGAGCCGTACCACGACGGCATCGTGACGCGCGGCGTGCTCTACGACGTGCCCGCCCATCGCGGCACGGACTTCGTCACCATCGACACGCCCGTCCACGGCTGGGAGCTCGAGGACATTGCCGCGGCGCAGGGCGTCGAGCCGAGGCCCGGCGACGCCGTGGTCGTGCGCTCGGGCGCGAACGCGTTCTACGCCTCGCGGCCAGACTTCGAGATGGGCATGTTCAACGAGATGCCGGGCGTACACGGCTCGGCCGTCGAGTTCCTCTACGAGCACGACGCCGCCGTGCTCGTCTGGGACCTCCTCGACGCCGGTCAGCAGGGGCTGGGCCACGGCCTGCCCAGGCCGGACGGCGATACGGTCGGCGTGCCGATCCACGAGATCGTGATCCCGTGGATGGGGATGCCGCTGCTCGACAACGCGAACCTCGACGACGTCGCTGACGCGTGCGCCGAGGCGGGCCGGTACGAGTTCCTGCTGATGGTGGCGCCGCTGCGCGTCCACGGCGGGACCGGCTCGCCGGTCAACCCGATTGCCGTGCTGTAGGCGGCGCTACGAGACCTCGGCGGCCTCGGTGGACTCGGGGGCCGGAACTGGCCGCCTGCGAGCGCGGGGCCCGGTCTCGGGCACGAGCAGGCCCGCGATGACGAGGCTGAGCGGGAAGAAGACGCAGATCATGAAGCCGAGGCCGAAGCTCCCGGTCTGATCGCGCAGGAACCCGACCATCAGCGGCGAGAAGAAGCCGCTGACGTTGCCGATGGTCATGACGGTGGCGAACGAGAGCGTCGCGCGCTCGAGCGTGTTGCCCGGGAACTCCATCGGCATGGTCATCACCGACGGGAAGTGGATCCAGCTCACGAACCCGAGCAGCGCGAGGCTCGGGAACAGCACCAGGGGCGACTCCGAGATGAAGCTCCCGAACACCGCGACCGGCATGACGACGCCGGCCGCGATGATCAGCGGGCGCCGCAGGCCTATCCCCACGGGCACCGCCGACCCAGCCAGCGACCCGACGATGCCGAAGAACGACGGGATCGCCACCACCTGCCCGGCGCGCTCCAGCGACCATCCCCACTCCTGCTGGTAGTACGTCGGCAGCCACGAGTTGAGGCCGATGAACGCGGCGACCCCGCCCGCGATGCCGAAGCCGAGCAGTAGCGTCGGCGGGTCGCGCAGGACGGACAGCAGCAGCGTGGGTGAGAACGCCGGGCTGATCGGCGCGCCCACGGGCACCTCGGGGGTGCGGGCGAGCAGCACGAACACGCCGACCCCGGCGAGCGAGACGAGCCCGAAGATCATGAGCGACTCGCGCCACCCGACGATGCCGGCGAGGCCGGCCACGATGAACACGGACACGGTGACGCCGATGCTCTGCCCGACGATGTTCGTCCCGTTGACCACGGGCAACTCGCGCAACGGGAACCAGCTCATGACCGCCGAGGGCAGCGCGCCCATCACGGTCGCGCCCCCGGCGGCGAACAGCAGCCGCAGCCCGAGCAGGATCGTGAAGCTCGACGCCAGCGGAGAGAGCACCATCGCCGACATCAGCAGGCCCCCGACGAACGTCGCGCGCCACCACCCGAAGCGCGCCGCGATCAGCCCGCCGGGGATCGTCGAGACCGCGAACGCCAGCGCGGTGCCTCCGACGAGGAGGCTGGCCGTGGCGTTGTCGATGCCGTAGTCGTCGATGATCAGCGGGAACAGCGGCGCGACGGCGATGAAGCTCAGCCCCATCGCGATCTGGATCCACAGCAGGGCGCCCTCGACCACGAAGCGGTAGCGCGGAGCCTGCACCGTCTGCGTCGTGGTCGTCACGCCTGCTCCGTCTCGTCCGGCCGCACGCCGCTACCGGAGGCCCAGCAGGGTGCCGGGCTCGTCGACCACGAACGTGCCGCGCTCCAGCACGACAACCCATCGCTTCACGCGCGTCCGGATCGTGTCGAGTGGCCGCTGGTCCACGACCTCGCCGGTGTCGGCGTCGAGCAGGAGCATCGCGTCGGCGACCGGTACGAGCAGCCCGTCCGGCGTCACTGTGGTCGGGCCGTGCACGGCGTCGAGCTCGAGCTCCCACGCCAGCGCCCCGTTGGTCCCGTCGAACGACCGGACCAGGCCGGTGGTGTCCGACGTGATGATGCGCTCGCCGTCGAACGCGGGCCTGAACATGAGCGAGAACGCCGTGCCCGACCGCAGGTCGCTCGGGCGTTCGCGTGACACCCACTCGACCTCTGGGCGCGGCGGCTCGGGTGCGGCGCCGAACGCCCAGAGCCAGTTCCAGTAGAGCCTCGTGCCCTCCCACCACGGCAGCGTGGACGCCGGGTCGATTCCCGCCGCGAACGCCGGGGAGATGCTGTAGATGAAGTCCCGGCCGAACACCAGCCCCGCGATCGAGGTGTGCGGGTGGCGGAACGTCCGCACGCCGGTCTCGCGATCCAGCACCACCACGGCCTTGCGGGCAGCGACCGCGACGCGGTCCTCGCTCACCACGGGGGAGGACTCGCCCCAGTTCCCCTCGATGTCCCGGCTCCAGAGCTCGTCGCCGTTCTCGGCATCGAGGCCGTAGAGCCTCCCGGGGGCGTAGACGTAGAGCAGGCCCTCGAACGCGATGGGTGTGGTGAACAGCTCCTCGTCAAGGATCGTCGTCCACTCGATCTCGCCCGTCGCGGCGTCGATGCCCAGCACGCGGCCGCTCCGCAGCGAGAGGTAGAGCCGGTCGCCGACGACCGCCGGGCTGCTCAGCAGGCCTGGCCGCGTGAAGTGCCATACCTCGCTGCCGTCGTCGAGCGAGTACGCGGCGAAGCTGTCGCGGTACATGACGTAGATGCGCTCCTCGTCGGCGACGGGATCGCGCGTCACCTGCTCCGGCAGGGCGACCTGCCACGCCACCTCGCCGTCGAGCGCGGCGCGCGCGGTGGTCGTGCGGTCCTGGGAGAGCCCGCCGTTGGGCGTCGGCCACGAGGTGGACGGGGTCGCCTCGAGGCTGATGGCGGGCGACACCCCCACGGGGAGCGGCTGGGCGGTCGAGATGTGGTGCACCCAGGCCCAGCGCCCACCGTAGAAGAGCACGAGCGCCAGGAAGATGACGGCGAAGCCGCGACGGCGCGACCAGCGGTGACGGATCTGCGGGATCCAGCGCCGGCGCTCCTGCCGTGCCCACCTGCCGCGGGGGGCGAGCCTGGGGTCGCGCAGGTCGGCCATGCAGAAGCGGCAGCGGATGCTGCTCTCCAGCACGGCGCGCCCGCAGCGCGGGCAGAGGCGCTCACCGGGGGCGGTTGGGGGCGTGGTGCCTGCGGGCGTGCGAGCCATGGTCCCCCGTGTGCAGCGGGTCTGCGGCGTGGCGGCTATCTATGCTCTCACAGCGGGCGCCCGGCCACGCGCCGGGCCGGGAGCCCGACGCAGTCCGTGCGACCGATCCCCCGCCGTCGCTAGTTCTGCGTGAAGAAGTCCGGCAGCCCCTCGCGCCGGCGCCGCCACTCGAGGATCGTCGCGGCCGCTCGCGCGGCGCGCTCGATCGACGGGAACGAAGCCACGCCGTGGTCGTGGACGAAGTCGCCCGCGTCCTCAAGCCGGGCCTCGCGCAGGATCAGCGCCATCGGCACGCTGTGCTCGCGCGAGATGATCGAGAGCTCCTCGGCGGTCAGCGACAGCTGCTGCTGCCGCGCCTCGTCCGAGTGGTCCTGCCCGGGATACCAGCGCGTGCCGACCGTGGTCAGCACGAGGTCCGTCGAGTGCGCCGAGGCAATCGACTGGAACACGCGCCGGGTGAGGCCGGTGTCGCTGCTGAAGTCCATCGGGTGGTCCCGGCCGAAGTTTGCGTCAACCGGGTTGCGGATGCTGGTGCCCGCGATGGGGATGATCTCGCGTAGTTGCTCCTGCGTCGCCTCGGGCAGCCACGGCACCTCGAGGCCCTCCATCGCCATCTGGTCGGTGGAGAGCACCGCGAAGCCGCCGCCGGCGCCCACGAGCGTGACCTTGTTGCCGCCGAGGTAGCGCATGTCCGTGGTCATCGCCACCGCGAGGTCGAGCAGATCCTCAAGCGTGCGCACGCGCATCGCCCCCGCCTGCCGGCACAACGCATCGAAGACGTCGATGGAGCCCGCGAGCGAGCCGGTGTGGGAGTTCGCCGCGCGCGCGCCGTCGTCGGTGATGCCGCCCTTGAGCACGATGGTCGGCTTGACGCGGGCGAGCTTCTTCAGCGCCTCGAAGAACGCCCGGCCGTCACGTGGTCCCTCGATGTAGGCGACGACGAGCTCGGTCTGGGGGTCCGCCATCGCGTACTCGAGGAAGTCGTGGGACTTGAGGTCCGCGGCGTTGCCGTAGGAGACGCCCTTGGAGAAGCGCAGGCCGCGCCGTCCGAGGCCATCGATGATCCCGCCGGCGTTCGCGCCCGACTGCGAGAGCAGGAAGACGTTGCCCGGGTCGTTCGGCGAACGCGGGTTGAAGCCGAGGCCGACGCCCGGGACGTAGAGCCCCATGCAGTTCGGGCCGATCAGCCGCATGCCCGCCTCGCGGGCGCGCGCCACCATGGCGCGCTCCTGCGCGACGAGGTCCGGGTCACCCGTCTCGGCGAGGCCCGCCGTGAACGAGTGGAGCGACCGCACGCCCTTCTCGATGCACTGCTCGACAAGCGTGGGGAGTCCCTCGGACGGGATCTGCGAGATGACGTGATCGATGGGGTCCGGGCAGTCCAGCACCGTGGGGTAGCACGGCACGCCGCGGACTTCGGTCATCTTCGGGTTCACCGCGTAGAGCGCGCGACCATGGTGGTAGCCCTGCTCCAGCAGCGAGTTGAGGAAGATGCCCCCCATGCGCCCGTCGGGGCCGGGTCGCGTCGAGACGCCGACCACGGCAACGCCGCGGGGGTTGAAGATCGGGTCCAGCGGGTGGTCTACGGCCACCGGTTCGTATGTCGTGGTGATGTGGCGGCCTCCTGCCTGGCGCCTGAGCGTATTCGCGCGCGCTATTCTAGCGGCGCACGGCGTCAGCGTCAGCGCGCGGCAGGCGCGACGACTCCCGCGCCCCCCGGTGCTACTCGGACTCCTCGTAGCCCTGGTCGCGTTCGCGCTTGAACGCCGCCCAGCCCTGCTCCTCGCGGACGCGCTGGCGGGCAGTGCCGACGGTGTCCTCTGCCTCCAGGTACTCCATCAGCGCGTCGTTGTCGCGGTAGCGCACCGCGTCGATCAGCCCCATCTGCTCGTACACGAGGTTCACGAGGCGCTTGTTGAGCCGCACTGCCACCGGCGGCAGCGCCGCCAGCTTGCGCGCCATCTCCATCGCGGCTTCGTCCAGCTCGTCGTCCGGGACCACGCGGTTGACCAGGCCCATGCGCAGCGCGTCCTCGGCCGGGATCACCTCGCCGAGCAGCAGCACTTCCTTGGCCAGCTTCTGGTTCGTGATGAAGGGAGTGATCAGCACCGGGACGCCGAAGCCGTGGCGGATCTGGATCTCGCCGAGCCGGGCGCTCTCGCCGGCGATGGTCATGTCGCACACTCCGGCCAGCTCGCACGCCTGCCCCACCGCGTGGCCGCGCACCGCTGCGATCACCGGCTTGTCGAACGACCAGATCCGCAACTGCACGTCCAGCGCGTCGGGGGCGGGGTCGTCGTCCGGGTAGAGCGAGGACCACAGGTCGCCGCCCGCGGAGAAGGCGCGGCCGGCGCCCGTGAGGATCACCGCCCGCACGTCCTCGTCGGCCTCGGCCCGGTCGAGCGCGGCGTCGAGGAGGCGGGTGACGTTCTTGTTGATCGCGTTGAGCACGATGGGGCGGTTGAGCGTGATCTTCGCGACGCCGTCGGCGGCCTCGTAGAGCACGTCGTCGGGCGAGGGCGGTGGGATCGCGATCCCGTCGGGCGTCTTCTTCCAGGTGCTGGTGTCCGGCTCGCTCGTCATCGTGCGCCCCCTTCGGTGCTCGCGAGACGGTACCACGCCG